>CAYNXV010000006.1:30549-41455 GCA_964401245.1 uncultured Bifidobacteriales bacterium
ACCAGCGACTTGGCGAGAAAGAAGGCCATGCGGAGCTTGTCCGTTTCGAATCGGAACCGGCGTCCCACCCCGAATCGCCTCACCCGAAAGGGGAAATCGGGAGCATCTCCGACGGCTCCCGAAGTCCACACCTCCAGCGGAATACCCCTCCGGGAAAGCTCGCCGCAAAGGAGGGAAAGGTTTCGCCCCGCTCCCCCGCCTACAGGGGGGAATTCGTGGGAAAGCACCAAGAGGGGGCGAGTATCCTTTTCCAACCGGGTTCCTTCGCAGTCGTCGCTGGATTTTTGGGGAGAGTACAAGTTGCCTACATGATATCCCTTCCCTACTCCCCGGGCACGAAAAATCCACTCGCCATTTCTCCCAAGGAGTTATTTTTCACCCTCCGCCATCCGTTCGGGGGGCGGAACTCCAATATGGCCGAAATGACAACCACCCAACACCATGCGCTGAAACGCCGGGCCATTATCATGGCTGCGGGAGTCGCGCTGTTTCTCATTTCGATCAAATTGACGATTGGATGGCTGACGGGCACGGTTTCCGTGCTGGCCTCGGCGGTGGATTCCATCCTCGACTTTCTGGTTTCGGGCTTCAATCTCATCGCCATCGTCACCGCCGCCAAACCCAATGACGACGCCTATAATTACGGGCGCGGAAAACTCGAGGGCATCGCTTCGACATTGGAAGGACTGCTCATCATCGCCTCCGCGATTTTCATCTGCTACCAGGCTTTCGGAAAATTGGTCAATCCCGCGCCGGCGGAATTCCCCCTGTTCTGGGCCATAGCGGCCATGGCCTTGTCGGTGGGGGTGACGTTCCTGCTGGTCACCTACCTTCGCCGCGTCAAGGTCCAAACCGGAAGCCTCATCATCGAGGCCGACGCCCTGCATTATGCCACCGACCTTCTGAGCAACGGCGGAATCCTGTTGGCCTTGGTGGTGATTTATTTCACGGGCTGGACGGTTTTGGATCCTTTGATTGCCTTGGTAATCGCGGGGTACGTGCTTTATTCCGCCGCCAAACTCGTTCACAAGGGCACGCAAATGCTCATGGACCGTTCGCTGGAAGCGGAACTGGTGGAACAAATCCGTGAAATCGCCTCCACCCATAGCCCCTTGATTTCCGGCATGCACGAGCTGAAGACCCGTCGCGCGGGAGATACCCATTTCGTGGAATTCCACCTGGTTTTCGATGAAGACATCACTTTGGGAGAAGCGCATGGGGTCGCCGATGAAATCGAAATGCGCATTCGGACGCTGCGCAGCGCGCGTTGGGTGATAAACATCCATCTTGATCCGCGCGACGATTCTTCGCGGGACAGGCGCTTGGCCAAAATCAGGACTTGAAAATATCGTCGAGGGCCTCGGCGATATTTTCGAACCGGAAGGAAAATCCCGCATCCCGGATTTTATCGGCGCGCATGCGCTGACCCGCCAGCAGCAACTCCCGTCCGAAGTCCCGTACCAACAGCGACACGACGAAGGCGGGAACCCGAAACAAAAGCGGGCGATGGAAGGTGGACGCCAAGGCGCGGCTGAATGCCCGGTTCGTCACGGGATTGGGCGATCCCGCGTTCACGGCTCCCTTGAGTCTATCGGTAAGTATCGCATGACGGTAAATTCCGGCCAGGTCGTGGATGTGGATCCAGCTCATGTATTGCCTGCCGTCTCCCCATACCGCTCCCAGTCCCAGGCGAAAAGGCCATTTCATGGGTGCCAGAAAGCCTCCCTGTCCCAGAACAGTGCCGGTGCGGACGCGCACCACCCTGACTCCGAGCGCTTCTGCCCGCTGGGCTTCATTTTCCCATTCCCGGCAAACTCCGCTCAAAAAATCCTTTCCAGGCGCCGCCTCTTCATCCACCCAATCCTCACCGGAGTCGCCGTAATATCCGGCTCCCGAGGCGCAGACGAAAACCCGGGGACGATGCTTCGCTTTCGCGAAGGTGTCCACCAGCAAGCGAGTCGAAAGGAGGCGCGACTCGCGGATGGAGCGCCGCTTTTTGGCCGTCCACGGTCCGCCCGCAATACTATCGCCCGCCAAGTGAACCACGGCGTCGACTCCTTCCAAAGCCGATGCGTCGATATATTCCCGCATGGGGTCCCATCGGCTCACGCCCGCTCCCGCAATGGGAGACGCCTCGCTGCGCGACAGTAACGAAACCTCATGCCCTTCCTCCAAAAGCACCTTGACCAGATGTCTTCCGATAAATCCGGTGCCTCCTGAAACAAGGACTTTCATGTTCAGGTTTCCTTGGCCGGCGGCTCGAAGGCCTGCACCCAAATCTCGATGGATCCATTGTCGATGGAAAACTTTTTGCCAACCGGCAAGCCCATGGTTTCGGCCCACCTGGCCTCGGGGAGGAGGAATACGCTGCGCGAAGTGGGCGCTTTTTCCCGGATGAACCGGCCCAACGATTCGTAGAACCAGGCTTTTTGGCTTTCCTCTTTAGGCCCCATCCGCTCTCCATAGGGCGGATTCGAAACGATGAAGCCTTCGGGCAGAGGTCCGGCAATGGCGCGATAATCGGATTGTGACAAGTGTACCGATTTGAAATAAGGTGTACGGGTGAAGTTTGTGTTGGCCGCGGACACCGCTTTGGCATCCAAATCCCACCCTCGCAACAATCCCTCAGGCAGGGGGCGGATTCCCGCGTCCCTTTCCTTTTTCACCTGTTCCCACAACTCGGGAGAAAAATCCAGCAGGGTTTCAAATCCCTGCTTGTCCCGGAAATAGCCTGCGGGTGTGCGGGTATATTGCATGGCGGCTTCGAGAAGAAGGGTTCCGCTGCCGCAAAAAAGATCGTATAACGGTGATTGGCCTTTCCAACCGGAGAAACGCAATACGGCTGCGGCGAGGTTTTCCTTGAGGGTCGCGGGCGCGGCTTCCTTCCGATAACCCCTCCGGTGCATCACTCCGTCGGAATAGTACAGCGAAATCGTGGCGCGATTGGCGTTCACCAACAAGTCGAGGCGCACGTCGGGATTTTCCCGGTTGACCGAGGAACGTCGTCCCGTCTTGTCCCGCATCACATCCACCACGGCGTCCTTCAGCTTGAGGCCCGCGTATTTGCTGTGGTTGATATTGGAATCCGAAACCGAAGAGGTAATCATGAAGGTGCGGTCGGGGCTGATGATGCGCTGCCAGTCCAGGGCGCAGGCCCTTTCGTACAGCTCTTCGGGCGTGCGGCAAGGAAAACCGGAAATCGGTCGCAATACGCGCGAAGCCAGACGCGAACCGTATACCAAACGGTATACCTGTTCCTGGGTAAGGCGAGCGGCCACGCCCAGTCGGCGCATCTCGGGTTTGGGTAAACCCAGCTCATGGAATTCTTCCACCAGCATGCCCTCGAGATTACGGGGGCAGGAAACGAAAAATGCGGCTGTACGGGTCGATTCGGGCATGGTCATGAAATGCCCTCAAAGGTAAACGAAATTGCAGGCCTGGCCAATAACGGTGCATTCCCGGGCCAAGCCGGCAAGGGTCAATAGCTCGAGCGCATGGTATCGCGCTCGGGCCGGCCCTCCCGTCTGCGGGGGGAGCCGTTGCCGGAGGAACTTTGGCGGAATCCGCTATCTTCGGCGCGCGGACGCGCTTCGCGGGCGTTCAGCCTTCGGCCGTTGAACTCCATTTCATTGACGGCGTCCATCGCTACTCGGGCTTCGTTGTCGTTCATCATTTCCACGAATGCGAAACCCCGGGATTTTCCCGTCATCTTGTCCTTGATGATGCGCGCGGATTCGACTTCTCCATAGGCTTGGAAAGTCTGCAGCAATTCATCATCGGTGGTCTGGTAGGGAATGTTGCTGACATAGATATTCATAAAACTTCCTTTTTTACGAATTGCCTTCTTTTTCCGAAGCGGCCAATCGGCCTTTTCGGGATTGCCGAAAGAAGGGCAGGCCTAAATATATATTTCGGCCTTATGGGAAGTCGGGGATTTTTTTATCCGAACGAGCGGTAAAAAAGCTAATCGATTTTCGAGGATCGTCGGGAAAACACGAAGGTGATGGCGCAGGCCACCATTACGGGCGGTAAAACACCGTAATCGCGCGTGGTCTCAAACGCCATGACCATGGCGGAAACCGGGGCCCGGAAGGCGGCGGTGAACAGACAAGCCATTCCCACCACGGCGAAGGCGCCCGTTTGCGCCGGTGTGCCCGGCAGGTATTGCAACAGCATTCCCCAGCACCCTCCGGCCATGGCTCCCACGAACAAGGCGGGCATCATCATGCCCCCGGAACCGCCTGAACCCAGCGTCAAGGACGTCGCCAAAATTTTTCCGAATACCAACACCACCATCCACCAGCCCAGCGTTTCGCCTGTCAATACCCCGTTGATGATGTCATGGCCCGAACCAAGTACGCTGGGCATCATGAGGCCAAGCATACCCACCGCCAAGCCTCCCAGGGCGGGCTTCAGCCAATCGGGCAAACTGCGAAGAGAAGCGAAGAACCTGTCGGAAAGGGCAAGCGACTGCCGATACCATAACCCCAGCGGAGCGCAAATCAATCCGAGCAAGGAGTAATAGAGAAAGTCGATTGGCCGTTGCCACTCATAACTGAGCGGAGTGAAGAAGGCTTCGTTTCCCAACAACAATCTCGCGGTTACCGTGCCGGTTACGGCGGCTATGACCACGGCGGGAAAGGCGCGGCTCGCCCAATTGCGCAGAATCACTTCCATGGTGAAAAAGACGCCGGCCAAGGGGATGCTGAAGGAGGCCGCCAGTCCACCCGCGGCTCCGGCAGCGGCCAGGGTCCGCAGGGCGGCGTGATTCACCCCCAGCGTTTGGCCCATCCAGGAACCCACGGCGGCGCCGATTTGCACGATGGGGCCTTCACGACCGGCGGAACCACCCGTCCCGATGGTTGCAGCCGAACTCAACGTCTTTACCCAGGCGACGCGCCCGGCGATTTTTCCCCGGTTATCCCGGATGGCGTTGATGACTTCGTCCACTCCATGGCCTTTGGCATCCGGGTAATATCGGTGGACCAAGATTCCGGCGAATAGGCCGCCCAACGCCGGAAGGCCTACCGTCGCTATACCGCGCCAAAGCGGGGATAGTCCCCCAGTCCGTCCCTGCCCCAGACTCCATATCAGGGTGATGGACCATTCAAGCACGAAGGCGGCGAAACCGGAAACGATTCCGACTATCAGGCCGGCCAATACAAGTTGTTGGTTGAGGGGAACCCGATTGATGAATCGGGTGAAGGCAAGCCAAATCGATTTGGCTTTTTCCAGCGGAGTAATCAGAGAGTCCAAGGCGTGCTCCTCAGGGATGACGCCCGAAAAAGGCGGATGTCTTGCGTCTTAATTCCGGGAAAGCGCGGCTATAGCCGATTCCAGCGAAGGAGCGCTTTTGACTTTGATCGTCACCGTCAGCCGTCGACGCGCGTCTCCCTGGTCATATCCCAGGGAAAATCCCCCGGCGCCGAAAACGGTTTCCAGGGCCCGCTCGAGATGCGGCCGCAAGGACGCAAACGCCTCCGGAGTATTGGGCGTAAGGGCACGGTTGTTCATGACCAGGCGCAATTCGCCCGTGGAAAAGCGGAGTTTCTCGGCAAGGGAGGTGTCGTTCGCAAGCCGGGCGGCCGCCAGCAGGGTTTCCTGCAAAGAGTTCCGCAGGCGAGCGGCATTGTCGAGATTCGCGTCATAGGGCTGCCGTCTATCGTATAGAAGCCCCAGCCGGCCTTCCATGGAATCCAGCACATAGTTTACATAGTGCCCCGAAAGCAATACCAGCGGGCCGTCGCCCACGTGCTGATAATCCGCGACGTCGATGAATATTTCGGGACTGTCCGGTATCCAACCGTTGAATACCCGGAACAATTCTTCGGGTTTCGCGGCTTCCGGATTTTCCAGGAAGATTTTCCAATTGATGTTTTCGATAAGCTTGTCTGCCGTTTGTGTCGTCATGCGAATTTATCCCTTGTCCCGGGGGTGTAACCCCCCGAAGAATACTAGGCTTTCTCCCCTTCGGAGGCCTTGGAAAGCAGGTTTACTTTTTGTCCCGAAGCTTTTTCCATACGCAAGTAGCAGCTATGCGCGGCTTCGATGAAAAGCTGCGCCTCCTGCACCCGCCTGTCGGCCTCTTCGCTGTCCACTTTCGTTCCCCGCTTCTCATGCGCGTGGAAATAATACTGCGCGAATTTGGGTCCCGCGAAGGGATCGTGGAACAATTCGGAATCGTAGAACTTCTCGCGGAATTCCTTCATCACCCATTCAGGTTCTTCAGGGGCGTCGATGTTGAAGGATTTGATCAATCCCTGCGCCGCCAAGACCATGGCATGGTAGGCCAGGTCGGCCGCTTGACGGGGGTCTCCCTTGTCGAGATGCACTTGGGCTTCGAAAATTTCCCGGTCGGCCGCCTTGAGGCCGAATTCGGTGAGGCTCACCAATTCGCCGGCGCATTCGCCTATGCCTTTATCGCGCACGGAATATTCGCGCACATCGCCCCAGTCCACGTAAAACGATTTGTCGGAATCGTATGGCGGCACGGTGGTCAAATCCTTGAGCTGGGTCATAAGTGTCGACTTGCCGACGCGTTCCACATAGCTACGGAAATTTTCGCCGTTCTCGCGCTCTTTCATGTACTGCCCGGTCAGCCTGTCCACGGCGTCGGGAATCGATTTGGAAGGAAGCCCGCCCACGGCCAAGCCATAGTTGGCGCCGTTGTTGGCGAATTGTCCGCCCAACACCATCTGGAAATGCGGAACCACGTAGCCGCCTACGTTGCGGCTGATGCCGTAAAAGCCGATGTCGGCCACATGCTGTTGGCTGCAAGAGTTGAAGCAACCCGAAACCTTGATGCGCAAGTTGCGCACGGCTTCATCCATGGTATAGGCCTTTTCGGCCAAACGGTTGCGGAGCACGCCGGCCAGGCCGCGCGAAGAAGAGATGCCCAATTTGCAGGTGTCGGTTCCGGGGCAGGCCGTCACGTCGAGAATGGACTCGGCTCCGGGCTCGGCCAGATTCACTTTCTTGAGGTCCTGGTACAATTCGTATAAATCGGCTTCGCTGACCCAGCGGAGAACCACGTTCTGTTCCACGGTGGTGCGCAGCGTGTCGTTCACGTATTTGCGTGCCACGTCGGCCAGGCCGCGCGCCTGGTTGGAGGTGATATCCCCCAACGGGCAGGTTACTGTAACGACGACGTAACCCGGCTGCCTTTGCTGGTAGACGTTGGTCTTTTTCCAGAAGTCGAAAGCTTCGTCGGCCACGGGCGAGGTCGTCTTGCCTTCCGGCTTCAGGGGAACTTCTTCGAACTTGTCGAGAGTGGCCAAAAACTCGGTCCATCTCGGATCGACAGGCAGCTTGGCCCGTTCTTCGAGAACCGCCTCGCGGAACTTTTCGATGCCCATGTCGGCCACCAGAAACTTGATGCGGGAGCGATGGCGCTTTTTCTTTTCTCCCAATCTAGCGTAGACGCGGCACACCGCTTGCGACAGCGGAAGCACTTCCTCTTCGGGAACGAAATCGCTGAACAGTTTGGCGCTGTAGGTCACCGCGCCCAGGCCTCCGCCCACGTAGAATTCGAAACCTCTCCGCACTTTCCCGTTTTCCACCCGGGTCGCCGCGATAAGGCCGAGGTCGTGAATATTGGTAAGGCCGCAGGGATTGGTTTTGCAACCCGACAGGGCGATTTTGAATTTGCGGCCGAAGTCCTGTACGTCGGGATGCCCGAGCAGGAATCGGAAAACCGCGTCGGCGTAAGGCGTGACGTCGAAGGCCTGGTCGCGGCATACACCGGTCAAGGGGCAGGCGGTTACGTTACGCACCGAATTGCCGCAGGCTTCGCGGGTGGTGATGCCCACCGCCGCCAGACGACGGAACATGGAAGGCGTGTTCTCTATATGCACGTAATGCAATTGGATGTCCTGACGGGTAGTAACGTGCAGGATACTGTCGCTGTATTCTTCCGCCAAATCGGCCATCACTTCGAGCTGTTCGGTGGTGAATCCGCCCCAGGGCAGCTTGATGCGCTCCATGCCGGGAGCATCCCAGGAGGTGTTGGGCCCCTTGGTCATGTCGTTGAAAGGAATGGCCCGGTCGGTTTTTCCGTCATGGCGTCGGGCGTTATCGTAACGCTGCCCATACGCTCCCATGCGCAGGCGGGTTTCGGCGAAAAGCTTGTCCTCCATCTTGCCCTTCTTCTTGAGCAGAATGTCGGTTTCGAAATTATCGATGTCCTTTTCCCAATCCGCAGGCATTTTACCCGTCAGACGACTTTTCCACAGGCGCGCGCTCTCCGAAGTCACGATATCGAGCTGATCCATATTCCTATTATCCTTGTAGGTTACAAACCTTCCAACCTGAGTTGGGTTCAGGAAGATAACAACTTATTGCTACTTAAACAGGGGAATCAAGCCTTTCGAGTAGCGCATGACACTCATATTAAACATACTATTATAGTAGGCAAATGACTCGATTTTCCCCTTTTTGAGGCCATTCCCAAGCCCCGCAAGCCTTTCCTGTGATTGACTTGGCTTCCCATCGGCGCTAGAATCTCTCCAGGCAGGAAATGTAGCCAATTCACCCCAACCCCAATCGCCATGAACCTACTCGAGCATAATGAAGACAACGCCCTCCGCGTCGCCAAGCTGCGGAAGATGTCCCGGAAATTGGCCCGGAACCAAAGCCGTGGCCGTGTCGTGCGTAAATTGCCCCAGACCATTTTCGTGGATCGGACGAGCAAGCGGCCCGCGCCGGTTTTAAGGCGCTCCATCAACAAGAACAAGCGTCTGGTTTATATGCTGTTACTGGGCGCAGTGATGAGCTTGTATGTGAGCGACATGGATAATTTTGCATGGATGAAGGTGTATCATTCGCTGGAATCGCTGCAGGGCGTTTCGTTGTCCGTCCCTTGATACCTTAGGTGGAACCGGGCGGCGAGAATCCGTTTATTGGTACTTGTGTTTAATCGCGCCGGCCTTGCGCGGGAAATAGCGCCTGAAACACCCTCGCATCCAAGCATCCAGCCTCAATCCCATATCGCGAATCGGCTGCTCCGGCCTCCCTCGAAAAGAAGTGACATGGAAATACTCATAACCTTCGGGTGAATCCGGCGAGAAATAGTAATTGGATACGCAATTCCGAACCTTGCCGTGGCCATGACTTATGGGGCTGACGGAATGAAAGGAAGTCCGATTGGTGTTCATCAGAATCAAGCGGTTGAAGCGGGCCGGGAGAGTAACCGGATTGGATCGATCGGGATTCCACAGTTCCAGACTGCCTCCCCAATCGGGATTCCATTCCGGCGTTACGTAGTATAAAGCGTTTATGCGGCGATACTGCTGCAAGAGGGGGTTGCCCGAATTGTCGATATGGGGATTGAGAAAATCCCCCTCCCTCATCGAACTCAAGCCGCTGCTGTAGAGGTGGGCATCGGCGTTCAAGGTTTCAATTCCGGTAATCGCCTTGACCGCATCGATAACCTGGGGATCCTGCAAGGCGAAAGTGATGGCTTTTAGTATCGGAGGATACCTATCCATTTCCACGCCGACGCCTTTGAATTCCTTCAGGCTTTCATAGCGTCGCAGCTCGTTCATTTTCGGAAACCGCCGCCCGATTTCTTCCGCCCAAGCCTGAGGCAAAAGGTCGTCGACAACCAAATGTTTTACAGGCCCGGAACGTTCCCAACGCTCTCGCGCGGCTTCGGTTTGCTCCCGTAGACGATTTGCGATCCGGTTCGAAAAATCGGATAGGGTCGGTTCAAAACCCTCCATGACAAGTCACCATCCGTTAAGAGTGAAATACGCGCCGGACAATTCGGGGAGGCGTAGTGGAAAAGTAAGCTACTTCAGCTTCCCTGTCCGTGGAAATTCCGATGTTCTAACATTGAGTTAAAAACTACAAAAGCCTCATTGCTGTTTGCGCCTTATCCGTGTAAATGAACAAACCCTCTTTAAAAGTGACGGCCATCACCCACCTGCTTGGCGCGCTTTTCCATTTCGGCTAGCTTTCCTTTTGCCATGCCCCTTAAAGCCTACATTCGCCTCGCGGGCGCCAACGGTTTCCTATCGGGACCCATCACCCTTCCCGGACGCGAAGATGGTTATCCGCTGCTGGAAGGCGCGCACGAAGTGCGCATGATGCGAAAGCGCAGCATCGGTTTTACCGGCACCCGCCACCTCCGCTTCCATGAACCTTTTTACGCCTCCTTCCCGCTGGGCAAGGCCTACCCTACCCTGATGGAATGCCTATGCCATGGCGGCACTTTGCCCGTGGTGGAGATTTCTTTGTGGGATTTGGTGGAGGAAAGTGAGGACGGGGATGCCCATGAAAAACGGGTGTTCCTATATACGCTGGAGAATGTGCGGCTGACCCAGGTGACAACCGTGATGCGCGGGGCGCGGTCGGACCGACTTGGCGGCGCCGGCGGAAAAGTCCTGCAGGCGCGCGTGGGCATGGTTTACGACAAGGTGACCTGGCTGCATGACGAAGGATATCTTCTTTTCTGGGACAGCTTGAAAGACACGGGACAGGAAGAAGCCGAGCCCGAGGAAGACTTCGAGGAAACCGCTCCCGCCGCCGCGCCCGAGAAGAAAATGGATGTGGCGTTGCAAAACCCCCGGTGGGATTCGCCGGATGTGGGCTTCAACGAGGACGCCACGATTTCGGTGGAGTGCGAACTTCCCGAGGAGCATAAATCGCGCAAGCGGGTGGAGTTCACCTTGTTCGCCAAGACACCCAAGGGGCCGGAGCAGATTTCCAAGGCTGACGGCTTCGTGGAAAACGGGCGGGCGGTGTGCAAGGTGCCGGTGTACAAACCCCAATACCAAGGAAACGGCGAGACGTCGGAGAAGGTGGAATATTTCTTCACGGCCAAGCATTCCTTGGCGGAGCCGCTGGACTCGGGAGAAAAGCCCGAAGGCGTGAAGCCGGTGGACAAGTGGTCGGAACCCCTTATCGA
>CAYNXV010000007.1:0-38208 GCA_964401245.1 uncultured Bifidobacteriales bacterium
CCCTCAAGGAGGAGGGATATGAATCCATCATGGTCAACTCCAACCCCGAAACCGTAAGCACCGATTACGATACGTCGGACAAACTCTACTTCGAGCCCCTGACGGGCGAGGACATTCTCAACATCATCGATCAGGAAAAGCCGGACGGCATCATCCTGCAATTCGGCGGGCAGACGCCGCTTAAGCTGGCCAAGGCCCTCGAAGCCGCGGGCGCGCCCATTCTGGGAACTTCACCTTCGGCCATCGACGCCGCCGAAGACCGCGAACAATTTTCCGCCCTGGTCGAAAAGCTCGGGCTCGTGCAGCCGCCCAACGGATTGGCGACCACTCTGGAGCAAGCCGAAAAAATCGCCGACCGCATCACCTATCCCGTACTCATGCGCCCATCCTTCGTGCTCGGCGGCCGTGCCATGATGATTGTCTACAGCCGCGAAGAACTTCGAAATTACATGGAAAGCGCCATCGAGGTTTCCGAGGATCGCCCGGTGCTTATCGACAAGTTTTTACAGGACGCCCTGGAAGTGGACGTGGACGCCATCTCCGACGGTAAGGACGTGGTGGTAGGCGGCATCATGCAGCATATCGAAGAAGCCGGCATCCATTCCGGCGATTCGGCTTGCAGCCTGCCTCCCCAGACCATGAGCCCCGAATTGGAAATCGAGCTGTGCCGTCAAACCGAAATGCTCGCCCGCGAGGTGGGCGTGGTGGGTCTCATGAACATCCAGTTCGCCATCAAGGACGAGAAGGTTTATATCCTCGAAGTCAATCCCCGCGGCAGCCGCACGGTACCCTTCGTCAGTAAGACCACGGGCGTGGCCTTGACGAAGCTGGCCACCAAGATTTTGGTGGGGCGCACCCTGAGGGATTTGAAATTCACCAAAAGGGTGGTTCCCCCGTATGTGGCGGTAAAGGAAAGCGTCTTTCCCTTCGCCAAATTCCATGGAGTGGATACGGTCCTGAGTCCCGAAATGAAATCCACCGGCGAAGTCATGGGACTCGACACCCGTTTCGATTTGGCCTTCGCCAAGGCGCAAATGGCCGCCGGCAATGCTTTGCCCAAGGGCGGCCGCGTATTCATTTCGGTCAAGGACCGCGACAAGTCGGCCATCGTCTCCACGGCCCGACGCCTGCATGAGCTCGGATTCGAAATCTGGGCCACCGCCGGCACCGCCGCCATTTTGGATCAAAGCGCCCTGCCTTGCAAAGTGGTGAAAAAGGTTTCCGAAGGCAACCCCAACGTTTCCGATTTGATCGGTAACCGTTTCTTCTCCCTGCTTATCAATACGCCTTTGGATAAGACTTCCAAGTTCGATGACGGCATCATCCGCAAGGGCGCGTTGTTGGCGCAAATCCCCTATACCACCACGCTTCCGGCCGCCAATGCGGTGGTGGATGGAATCGAGGCTTTGCGCCGCCAGGAATTGGAAGTAAGGCCGTTGCAGGAATATTACCGTGAATTGGGGACGGGAATCGCCTAAGGACGGCCTGTTGCCGGGAAATTGACGGAAAATTGCAGGGAATGGCTGGGCCTGGAAGTTTCCGGGACGGCATGACTACCCGGTTCCTTCTTGGTACAATATGGACATGCCCAATTTCCGCCTCTTTCGCAGGGGTAAACCCGTGCGCATCGGCGTAGCCGCCATGCTTGTCGCGGGGCTCTCCTCCCTGCTGTCCGGTTGCGTCTATTTCAACACCTTTTACAATGCCGAAAAGGCTTTCGAAGAAGCCATGCGCCTGAAAAAGGAACGCTTCGGAAAGAATCCCGAAGATACCGTTCTGGTTTCCAGTGATGAAAAATTGAAGTTGGAACGCAGCATCGCCAAAGCGAGCAAAGTGCTGGAACTTTATTCCGACAAAACCGAATATCAGCCTCGCGCCTTGTTTCTGATAGGCGAAAGTTTTTTGGAAATGGGCGAATACGATAAGGCGGTACGGAAATACGACGAACTCGCCCGCTATTATCCCAACGCGGAACAGGTGCCCTTGGCCCGATTCCACCGGTCCAAAGCTTTGTTCCTCGACGGCCAATACACCTTCGCCAAACCCGCATTGGAAGAAATCGTGAACACCTCTCCCAATCTCCGCTGGCGGCACGAAGCCATGCTGTACCTGGCCCAATTGGAGGCGTCCAACGATTCTCCCCTGGCCGCCCTGGAGCTGTATGAAAAATTACTGGCCCAGGAGAATCAACCCGAACGCACGCGGGCGAACATACGCCTGGAAGCCGCCAAGCTGGCTTTCAGCCTTAAGCAATGGGAGCGGGCGCGCAAGCATGCCTTGGCCGCCGAAATAAGCAAGCTGCCGGACCCCCTGCCGCTGCGCGCCTATCTACTGGCAGCCCAAAGCCTCTATGAAATGGGCCGTTACGGCGATGCGGTCGCGGAGCTGCGGGCCCTGTTGGAAGTAAAGAACAACCGGTCTTATCGGCCCGAAATCCAATTGCCCCTGGCGCAAGCCCTCCTGGCCGACGGCAAGCCCGCCGAGGCCGTGGAATTGTGGCTGGGAGTCGCCAAGCTATCGCCCAAAACGGTTTTCGCCGCCGAAGCCTTCTTTCTTCTGGGCGAACATTATCTCAAAAATGACCGCGACGAAAAAAAGGCCAAGACTTTTTACGATTCCTCTTTTGCGGCGGGGGAATTTCCCCCGCATACGACCAAGGCGCGAGACCGCTCGGATGCCTTGGACCGCCTGGCGCAACTTCGCAGCGATACTTCCAAAACGGCCACCAGTCCCCACTACAACGATTTCATGATCGCCGAGCTGTTTCTGTTCCAATTGGAAAATCTTGACAGCGCCTTGTCCAGACTCGATTTTATCGTAATGGATTCCACCGTCGATTCGGTATTCGGAGTGCGGGCCGCCTATGCGCGCGCATTCATCCATGAAGAGTTCAAGGATTCGAAGCCAAGGGCCGATTCCCTTTATCGTTTCGTTCTGGAAAAATATCCCGGCACCGAGTACGCCAAGCAGGCGGAACGGAATATGGGACTCAAGCCCACGGTGGAAACCGACGAGGACAAGGCGCATGCTCTTTTTCTCGAAGCTGAAAAATTGCGATTCGACGGCGAAGATGCCTTGGGTGTGGCGGTACCGGCCTATCGAAGGGTGGTGGAAAGTTACCCGGATACCCGCGCCGCCGCGCGGTCGCAACTCAACGTGGCGATGCTGTTCGAGGCGGGCATGCAAACCGACGGACTCCTGCTCGATTCCGCCAAGCAGGCCTATATCCAGCTACATGACCGGTATCCCTCGACCCGTTACGGATTGGTGGCGAAAGAAAAACTATCGGCTGCGGGAATATCGACTTCGGCCGCCCCCGCTTCCGGCAAATCCCCGGACTCGGGCAAGCAGCCGGTCGATTCGTCTGTTGACGATGACTACGGCGATGATCATCATGAATCCTACGAAGAATACGGATCGGAATCCTCGCCGGGAAAGTCGGAACCGGAATGGCAGGCCACACCCAAAGAAGTGCTTGAAGGTGCTCAAGAAGATTATTGATTCCATGGGGATCCCCGTTTTTCTGACGGCATCCCTGTTACTGGGGGGATGCGCGGGAAAAGGGCCCTCCCCAAGAACCGAGCGTCCTCATTTCGATCGGAATACCGGCGAATATGTCGTCAAGAAGCCTACCAAGTCTCCAGCCGTATCGGCCGCTGCAGCCCCAAAAAAACCGGCAGTGAATCGCTCTTCCCCAAGCCCCGAAAAAATCCAGACCGCGCGCTTCCCATCCCCGCAAGAGGAGCCAGGTGCAAGCGGCGTCACCCAGATTGGAGTCATCTCCTTTTACGGCAAAAAATTCCATGGCAGAAAAACCGCCAACGGCGAACGGTTCGACATGCATGCGATGACGGCGGCCCATCCAAAATTGCCGTTTGGAACCCGGGTCAAGGTGACCAATCTGAACAACGGCAGGTCGGTAACGGTCCGGATCAACGATAGGGGACCCTTTGTAGGACGGCGCATCCTGGATGTATCCCGGGCGGCGGCCGAATCGCTGGGAATGGTGCAGGACGGCACCGTACGCGCGCGCGTAGAGGTTTTATGACCGCGCGTTAATCGCCGGTTCTGATGCGGCTACGGGTTGTCTGGTTTTTCCAGGTGAATTGTCCCCGGAGTCCAAAAAGCACGGCGCCGACTATGAGCGGAATATGGATGATGGCGGTGGGAACGAAGGCCTTCATCATTTCCGGCTTGCCGTAAAGGCGCATTCCCGCGCGCATGACCTTGAAATCGGCTAGGGTTTTTACCGCGAATCCGAACAAGCCCAGACGCAGAAGGCGGCGCGAAAAGATGCCGCCCGCCAAGGCCGACAGAATCAGCAGATAATAACCGAAAATCGCTCCCAGAAAAGCCACCTGGCGAGGCTGATAAAACCCGCATTTGCCGGCCCAGCGCTTGCGTTGCTCCCAGAAATGCCGCAAACTTTCGGGGGGCGCGGTTTGCACCTCGGTTTCTTTCAGCACCGAATATTTGATGTCCCAGCGACCCGACTTATGAATCGCCTGTAGGAGAAAATCATCGTCCCCACTGGTAATGTTCTTGTGAGAGTCGAATCCGGAGACTTCGTCGAAGGCGGTTTTCCGGTAGGCGATATTGCTGGCATTGCCGTGTACGGGAAACCCCAAGCCCACTAAGGAGGATGCCACCACGCTATAGGAAAGAAATTCCAGGGATTGTACTTCCCAAACCATACGCTGACGCTTTACGGGTTCATAAAAAGCGGCAAGCCCCAAAACCATTCCGGTGCCGGGCGCGAATTGTTCCACCAGCGCGGAAGCCCATTGGCGACCCATGGTACAGTCGGCATCGGTGGTCAGGATGATTTCGCCTTGAGCTTCCACCATACCCAGGCTCAAGGCGTACTTTTTGGGACTCACGGTGGGGTCGGTTTGGTCCACCCGCAGAGATTGGATACGGCCGGGGTGGCGTGATTGGAAGTCGGCCAGTATGCCCGCCGTACCGTCAGTGGAGCGATCGTCAACGACGATGATTTGGGTTTTTGCGGGGGGGTAATCCTGGGCCAATAAAGCCGAAAGGCAATCCGCCAGCCGGGCCTCCTCGTCGCGGGCGGCGATGAGAATGGATATTGGGGGGCGGTCCGGATTGGAGCGGTTGCGACCCAAATTGCCCAACCCCTGTAAAAGCCGGCGGTGGAGTACCCAGTACCCGAGGTTGAGTAGGGAAATTAGAGCCGCTAAGGTTTTCAAATAGGTGGGTTTCCCGGGATTTGGGCGACTATGGCATTGATTACGGCTTTCGATAGAACAGCCGCATAGGGAGGCTATGCCTGATTGATGTGGGGAATATAGGAAAAGAAATGGAATTTAATTGACGTATTCATGACCCCCGGTTATTTTTCTGCCTCATTTTGAAATTAGAAATCGGATTATTAGGCTCGGAGCCAAAAGAGCTCCAAATCCACGGACACAGCCAAGACTTCCCTGAAGTTCATGAGCTGGGTGCCGTCGGGGAAATACACGCTATCGTGCAGTATAACCCCATGTCCACCGGTGGATGGCTGAATATAGAAGTGAGGGGGAGTCTGTCGCTTGATTGCGCGCGCTGCCTGGAAAAACTCACCGGGGACTTTCGCATCGTCCTTAAGCTTTTATTGGAAAAGCGTACGACGCAGGGTGTGGAATGGGTGGAAGCGGATGAGCAGGGGGTCGACGAGTATTTGCTTCAGATAGGTCCGGATGTCACCGAGGTTTCGTTGGAACATCCCATCGCCGAGCAAATCATATTGAATTACAACCTGACTCCGTTGCCCACCCTCGACGAAGTCAATAAATGCCTGCAATGCGGGCGCGACGCTTCCGCTTTTTATCCTGGTGCGAAAAAAGCGGAAAAGATGGACCCTCGTTGGGCCAAGCTTTCGTCTTTGCAGAAAAATGACCGGCCGACGGAAGACGGCCTTTAGTTCGAATTCGATTTAATTACACGGAGAAACAACCATGGCGGTACCCAAACGGAAAACTTCTACGGCAAGGCGCGACAAGCGCCGCACCAATTGGAAGCTGAAGCAGCCGACACTCACCAAGTGTTCCCATTGCGGAACGGTAAAGGTGTCCCATCGGGTCTGCAATAATTGCGGATACTATGCAGGCGTCGAAGTTCGCCAACCCGCGGACTAAACGGACACAGGCATGATTCATATCGGCTTGGATGCAATGGGGGGCGACAACGCTCCCTCCGCGGTCGTGGAAGGCGCCATTCTGGCGGCGCAAGAGGCCAATGGTTCTTTTCGCATCGTGCTTACGGGTCCGGAAGATACCATCAAGGCGGAATTGAAAAAATTCGGATACTCGGGACCGGACATTCTCGTCCATCACGCTCCCGATACGGTGGGAATGGATGAATCTCCCTCCAACGTGCTCAAAACCAAACAGAATTCCGGCCTGGTAACCTGCGTTGGCCTGCAAAAAGCCGGCAAGGTACAGGCCAGCATGAGCGCGGGAAATTCCGGCGCCATGATGGCGGCTTGCCTGATGATTCTGGGCCGCGCGGGAAACATCAGCCGACCGGCCATCGCTTGCGTGATTCCCACCTCCGGTAAGCCGGCGGTCTTGGTGGATTGTGGCGCCAATGTCGATGAAAAGCCCGCTACCCTGATGCATTTCGGCATTTGCGGCAGCATTTACGCCGAAGAGGTGCTGGAATATTCCAATCCCAAGGTCGGCCTTTTGAATGTGGGCGAAGAGGAAAAAAAAGGCCCGGAAGTCCTGCAAGAAGCCCACCAGCTTTTGAAAAGCGCCCCGCTCAATTTCATCGGGAATGTGGAAGGCCGTGACGTGCTCCGCGGTACCGCCGAGGTCATCGTGGCTCCGGGATATGCGGGCAACATCGTGCTCAAGCTGATGGAAGGCTTTTACGAGTATCACATGAATCTTTTCGGTAATATCGATTCCGAACCCGGCCGCCGTTTCGCGCATGACTGGGACTATTCCAATTATGGCGGCGCCATGCTTTTGGGATTGAACGGAACCGGCGTCATCACCCACGGTCGCGCCAATGCCAAGGTTATCAAGAACGGATTGGAAACCGCCTTCAAGCTCGCATCCACCAATGTAGCCGGCAAGGTCGCCGCGAAATTGACCGCGGCAGGTTGAGGACAGCGCTTTAATGGGAGCTTCGATAACAGGCGTTGGGGTTTTTCTTCCCGAAAAGGTATTGACCAACGCCGAGCTCGAACAGCGGATGGATACCACCGACGAGTGGATCACGTCGCGCACGGGCATCAAGGAAAGACGCATACTCTCTCCCGAAACCGGAATGGTCGCTTCGGACATGGGAGCCGCGGCCGCTCTAAAGGCTCTGGAAAAAGCCGGGATTTCCGTCGACGAAGTCGACGGGATCATTGTAGGCGCCATCAATCCCGATAAGCAGTTTCCCGCCACCGCCTGTTTCATCCAAGCCAAAATCGGAGCGAAAAATGCTTTCGCCTATGATTTGACCGCAGCCTGCGCGGGATTCGTTTACGGTCTCAACATGGCGGCGCTGTTGGTCGATTCCGGCCAGTGTCGCAACGTGCTCGTCATTGGCGCCGAGTTGTTGTCGCCCGTGGTGGACTGGACCGATCGCAATACCTGCATCCTGTTCGGGGACGCCGCCGGCGCGGCGGTGGTAAGCGCCACGCCCGAGCCGGGACGCGGCATCCTCAAAAGCTTTTTGAAAAGCGACGGCACCCAGGCGGGGCTTCTGTATCTTGAATCGCTGGTGCTTAAATCGGAAGACAAGAAAAACATCCACATGGATGGCAAGCAGGTCTTCAAACTCGCCGTCAGCGAGGTTTCGGCGATTGTCAAAGAAGCCGTAACCAAAAGCGGGTACCAGGTCGAAGACGTGGACATGCTCATCCTCCATCAGGCGAATCGCCGCATCATTGCGGCTATCGGGGAGAAGCTGGGACTGCCTCCCGAAAAAGTTTTCATCAACGTGCAAAAGTTCGGAAATACTTCATCCGCATCCATTCCCCTGGCCTTGAACGATGCCTTGGAGGCGGGGCTCATCCGCCGGGGTTCCTTGGTGGCGCTCGCTGCGGTGGGTGGCGGCATGTCCTGGGGCTGCAATATTGTGCGGTGGTGATTTCCTCCGCGGAAATCCCGATACAAATACGAGAAAGGTTCGGAAAAATTGAGTTCCAAAATCCTGCTCTTCCCCGGTCAAGGTTCCCAATATGTCGGCATGGGCCGCTCGCTGGCGGATTCGCACGCGCCATCCGCTGCTCTGCTGAAAACGGCCAATCAGGTTCTCGGCTATGATTTGGGCGACATTCTTTTCAATGGTCCCGAAGATAAACTGAAGCAAACCCAATTCACCCAGCCGGCGCTTTTCACGGTTTCCATGATGGTATTCGGCGCGCTCAAGGAAAAGGGTTTGCGCTTCGATTTCGCCGCGGGCCATTCTTTGGGTGAGTATTCGGCCCTGTGCGCGGCCGGAGTCTTCGGGTTCGAAGACGGATTGAAATTGGTAAAGCTGCGCGGCGAATTGATGGGGCAGGCGGGCGAAAGGCGCCCCGGCGCCATGGCCGCGGTATTGGGACTCGAAGTCGAAAAATTGCATGACGTGCTGGCCCGGGCGGCAACATCCGGAGTCGTGGTGGCTGCCAACTTCAACAGCCTCACCCAAATTGTGATTTCCGGAGAATCCGCGGCGGTGGCTAAAGCCTGCGAGTACGCTACCGAAGCGGGAGCCAAAAAAGTGGTTCCCCTTCCCGTAAGCGGGGCTTTTCATTCGCCCTTGATGGATTATGCCGTGGACGGCCTGCGGTTGGGTTTGGAACAAACCGCCTTCCGCGACGCCGAATTTCCCATCCTTTCCAATGTGGAGGCGCGGCCCGAAAAAGACGCCGCCAGGCTCAAAGAGTTGTTGCTTCGTCAAATGGTTTCACCCGTCCGTTGGGTGGAATGCATCCGACAGGCCATGCAATCGGGTTGCCTGGAAGGTTTGGAAGTCGGCGCGGGAAAAGTATTGATGGGCTTGGCCCGCGGCATTTCCCGTGACTTCAAGGTAACTCCCGTGGAAACCCCGGAAGACCTGGAAAAAATCGCCGGTTGATAAACACCCGCATAATGACAATCCATCAGCAGGAGACTTTCCGATGAGAGGACAGACGGCCATCATTACCGGCGCTAGCCGAGGGCTGGGCTTGGCCATAGCCGAGGATTTGGCGCGACAAGGCGTCAATTTGCATTTGCTGGCGCGCAACCGTGAGGCCCTGGAGGCCGCCGCCGCCCGCTTGAGTTCGGAATCCGACGTAAAAACCTTCGCCTGGAGTCTCGACGTATCCGATGCCGACCAGGTACGGGACACCGTGGGGGAGATACTCAAGGCTACGCCTTCGGTTGAGATTCTCGTGAACAATGCCGGCATAACCCGCGACGGTTTATTGATGCGCATGAAAGACGGAGATTTCGACGACGTGATGCACATCAATCTTCGCCCGGTGTTTTTGTTTACGCGCGCGTTGCTTCGGCCCATGATAAAGCAGAAATACGGCCGCATCATCAACATGTCTTCCATCGTGGGAGTGAAAGGCCAGGCTGGCCAGGCGAATTATGCGGCTTCCAAGGCGGGCATCATCGGTTTTACCAAAAGCTGCGCCCGCGAAGTGGCCAGTCGCGGCATCACTTGCAATGCGGTAGCTCCGGGCTTCATCGATTCCGATATGACCCGGGCTCTTAGCGACGATCAGCGTTCGGGTATTCTCAAGGAAATTCCCATGGAGCGCATGGGAACGGCTGGCGAAGTAGCGGCCCTGGTCCGTTTCCTGGCGGGGCCGGAGTCGGGATATATTTCCGGTCAGGTGCTTTCCATTGACGGCGGCATGGGTATTTGACGGGGCCTGAAATACCCCGGAAATTGGGGTGATTGGCCGAATAGAAGGCTCTTACAAGCTGGAATCGCCAATTTTCCCGGGAGTTCGAGTTCGCGAATTGACCTTTTAAACTATATTTAACCTACCAAACAAGGAGTCTTTCAAATGTCCGAAGATATTCAGCAGAAAATCACCAAGGTAATCGTGGAGAAACTGGGGGTCAGCGAAGACCAAGTCAAGTCCGAAGCCAGCTTTATCGATGACCTGGGCGCCGATTCTCTGGATCAGGTTGAGTTGGTCATGGCCTTGGAAGATGAATTCGATATTGAAATTCCCGACGAAGAAGCGGAGAAGCTCAAGAAGGTTTCGGACGTATTCAGTTACGTAACTTCTAAATCCTGATAGCCCTTTGCCGACGCTGGAATGCTCTTGGGTGGGCATTTCAGCGTTGCAAGCCGCATGCTCTTTAAATTACTGGATAAAATCCTTCCGAAGCGGAAAAATGCTTCCACCTCTTCCACTTATTCGGAGTTGGAAAAAACGCTCGGTTATCGCTTCCAGAATCCCTCGCATTTGACCATGGCATTGTCGCACCGTTCCTATGTGAACAGCGTGCGGGGCCAACCCAAGCCGGAATCCTTCGAACGCCTCGAATTCCTCGGCGACGCCGTGCTCAACTTCATCGTTACGGATTATCTCTACCGGGAATATCCGGAAAACGAAGAAGGGCGCATGTCCAAAATGAAATCCCTGGTGGTTAGCTCCCGGGTGCTGGGACTATGCGCGGTACAATGGGGCTTGGGAGAGCATTTACTGCTCAGCAGGTCGGAGGAGAAGTCCGGCGGCCGCACCCGGCCCAGCATTCTGGCGGATGCCTATGAAGCCATCCTGGGGGCCGCTTATCTGGACGGGGGCATTCCCGCGGCGAAGCGGCTGATTTACAATTCGCTGATGCTGATACTCGACGAGGTGCTGGTAGACGAAGAACTGGTGAATTACAAAAGTAAATTGCTGGAATATACCCAGGCTTGCGGCATGGGCGCGCCCAATTATGAAGTCCTGGAAGAGGCGGGCCCCGAGCACCGGAAGATTTTTTCGGTAGGGGTTTTCGCCCAAGGCCGTGAATGGGGGAAAGGGGAGGGCAATTCCAAGAAAAGCGCGGAACAAGCTGCCGCCCGGATTGCCTTGACCCAATTGAAGCACAGGCGTAAACCCGATTAACGTGAAATGGCGTTTCATCGATAGCGGCATTCGGTCCGGAGACTACAACATGGCCCTGGACGAGGCGATTTTCCGCCAGGTCCTTTCCGGCGCTTCGCCGCCGACCATCAGAACCTACGGCTGGAACCCGGCCTGCGTAAGCCTGGGTCATCACCAGATTCCCGAAAGGGAAATCGATATGGCGGAGCTCCGCCGTCGAGGCTGGGATTGGGTGGTTCGACTTACCGGCGGGAGGGCGGTTTTGCATATCGAAGAATTCACCTATGCGGTAATAGCCCGAAGCGATGCCGCTCCCTGGGCGGAGCAACAATCCCGAACCTATGAAGCCATTTCGCTGGCCTTGCTCAAAGCCCTTCCGGAGCTGGGCATGGAAATGCATTTGGACCGGGCTTATCCCTTGGAGAGGCCGGATAGGATGGCCGCCGAAGGAAAGGCTATGAGCCCCTGTTTTACTACAGCGGCGCGCTCGGAGATAGTCTGGAACCATAAAAAGGTGGTAGGCTCGGCTCAACGCAGGTCGCGCGAAGGGTTTCTCCAGCATGGATCCATTCCCCTCTCGGCCCGACACCGTGAACTGGTGGAAGTATTGCGCCTCCCGGGCGATTCGGCCGACCGCTTTCGGGTCTTGCTGGATAATCATTCGGCATCGCTGGACCGCATAGCGGGTAGGCAAGTACCTTGGGAGGAGGTGAATCGGGGATTCGCCGAAAAAATGGCCGATTCGCTGGGCATTATCGGCGAACCGGGATTTCCGACCTCTGCGGAATCTGAGATTTGTTCCCAATTGGAGTCGGAAAAAAAAGTAACCGGGAAGCTACTCCCGTTCCGAAGGGTTGAATTACATGCTGACCCTCAAAAAACTCTCGATTTCCTTCCGCATGGGCGAAAACTTCGTCCCGGTTGCGCGCGATATTTCCCTGGAACTGGAAAAAGGCCGTACGCTGGGCATAGTGGGCGAATCGGGAAGCGGGAAGTCGGTATCCATGCTGGCGGTGATGGGATTGCTTCCCCGCGGCACCAGCCGGGTGCAGGCGGAAAGTCTTTCTTTCGAAGACAAAAACCTGACGGCGTTGACCGAAAAAGAGTGGCGAAAAGTCAGAGGCAAAGACATAGCCATGATTTTCCAGGATCCCATGACCAGTCTCAATCCTCTCATGCGTTGTGGCGAGCAAATCGCCGAATCGCTCATCCTGCACCAAGGCAAAACCCGCTCTGCTGCCCGCATGGCGGCGGTGGAATTATTGGAGCGGATGGACATCCCCAACGCTGCGGAGCGCTACTATAATTTCCCCTTCGAACTTTCGGGAGGCATGCGCCAACGCGTGATGATTGCCGTGGCACTGGCTTGTAAACCGAAACTTTTGATAGCGGACGAGCCCACCACGGCGCTTGACGTAACCGTCCAGGCGCAAATCCTGAAAATCATCAGGGATCTCCAACGGGATTTGGGCATGTCCCTGATTCTGATCACTCATGATTTGGGCGTAGTTCAGGACATGGTAGAAGAGCTCATCGTATTGTACGCCGGCCGCATAGTGGAACGAGGTCGAACGGGTAGGGTTCTGAATTCGCCTTCCCATCCCTACACGCGAGGACTCATCGATTCCATTCCCGCGCTGGAACGGCGCGTGCGGCGCCTCCATGCCATAGAAGGCGTGGTGCCGCAGCCCGACGAAATCGTTCCCGGTTGCCGATTCCATCCCCGTTGCCACATGGCGGTGCAAGCATGCCGCGAGTCCGCGCCCGAGCTGGTCGGGTTAAAGGATCAACAATCGGCTTGCTTCAGACGCGACGAATTGGCCTCGGCCTCCAGCCCGTAGCGATGCTAACTTAGGCACTTTAACTTGCCTACCTCCTCCCCTCGCAAAAAATCCCGGATTCCCGGACGATTTATCCAGTGGAGCTTTCCCTTCACAGGCCCCACACTTTATTTATAAACAGGGCCTAGCCGCTCGGGCAAAATGCCGATGGGAAGCCGATGGGAGTCCATCACTTGGATTCCGAATGGAGGAGGTAAATCATGCACGAAGGGTCAATCTGGCGGCAAACTGCCGAGACTAGACGTTATGAAAGGTTATCCGGAGACATTGAAGCGGATGTAGCTATCGTAGGGGGCGGAATCACCGGATTGACCCTGGCTCATGAATTGGCCCGCGCGGGTAAAAAAGCGGTGGTATTGGAGGCGGAAACCTTCGGATACGGCACTACGGGCCATTCGAGCTGCCACCTCACCACCCAAATCGGCTTTTCCTACGAGTCGGTGGAAAAAAAATTCGACGGAACCACGGCGAAAATTGTCGCCGATTCCCGGTTAAGGGGAATCGAATATATCGAAATGAAAGCGAAGGAAGGCATAGCCTGCGATTTCCAAAGAGTACCCGGTTATCTCTATGCCGAAAAAGCCGCGAAAGCCAAGGAGTTGGAAAAGGAGGCCGAGGCGGCCAAGGCCGCGGGCCTCGATGTGAATCTCGTGAATTCCGCACCTTTGCCCTTTGCCCGTCCCAAAGCCTTGCGCTTCGAAAACCAGGCCATTTTCAATAGCCAATCCTATTTACTGGGTTTGGCCCGCAGTCTGGAAGGAACGTCATGCGTCTTGTATGAAAAAAGCCGCGTGGTGAAAGTCGACGACGACGGGAAGCGTGTGCGCACGGAGTTCGGATCCGTCAAAGCCGAACATACCGTAATGGCCACCCATTTGCCGCCCTTTATCAATTTACTGCAAACCCTGGCGGCACCCTATCGAAGTTATGTTCTGGGCGTCACCCTCCGCTCCGATTCCATACCGAACGCCCTGTATTGGGACAATGAAGATCCCTATCACTATACCCGCCTCTATGAAAAGGGCGGGCGAAAATGGCTGGTGGTAGGCGGCGCCGACCATAAAACCGGTCATAATCCCGCCGACCCGGATCCTTTCGCGGAATTGGAGAATTACGTATATGCCCGCTATCCGGTGGCATCCGTGGACTATAAATGGTCTGCGCAATACTATGAACCTTCTGACGGATTACCCTATATCGGGCTCTCTCCTTTCGAAAACGTTTATGTGGCTACCGGTTTTTCGGGAGACGGATTGGTTTACGGCACCGTGGCCGGCCTTTTGCTCGCCGATCTGTTGCAAGGTCGTTCAAATAATTGGTCGGATGCGTATAACGCCCGTCGGATTACACCTAGAGCTTCGGGCGCTCATTTCGTGCGTGAAAATGCGGATGTGGCAAAACATCTGGTTTGGGATCGCATTCGCGGAACCAAGGAGTTGGATCAAATCGAACCGGGTCAAGGGGCGGTGATCGCCCTGGATGGCAAGCGCTTGGCGGTATCCTGCGGTGTCGAAGGCGACTGGGCTGCGGTTTCACCTATTTGTCCGCATATGGGTTGTGTTTTGCAATGGAATGGTTCGGAAACGACTTGGGATTGCCCCTGCCACGGCAGTCGGTTCCGCCGGACAGGCGAATTGTTGGAGGGTCCCTCCGAGGTTTCGCTTAAATCCGAAAATGAGGTTTTGGCCAAAACGGCAACTGCAAAACGATAAGCGAACCCTCGGAGAGAGGCGGGAAAATTGCAAAGCGTTTAAGCTGCAGTTATTTTGGAGGGCATGGGTAAATCTTCCGGGCTGTTTTCACCTTTCCCCCCTTTATGTCTGGTCATTCTTATAAGTATCGGAATTCCGCTGTCGGCCCAGGAACCCATGGACAGGGTGATAATCGGCGACGACTTGTTCGTTGCGGTGGATGAAAGGGTAACCGATGCGGTGGTAATCGGCGGGAATCTCACCGTCTACGGCAGGGTGGCGGGTAATGCGGTAGCCATCGGAGGGGATGTATTTCTGGGGCCCCAGGCGGTGGTAAGGGGAAACGCCGTATCGGTAGGGGGGACGATAACCCGCGAATCGGGAGCGGAGATATTCGGAAACGTCACCCAGATAACCGTACCCGGAATTTCGACTGTCTTACAGGCGGTACCGCAGCAAAACCGCGACTTTTTTTTATGGCCGGTGCGAATCATCACCTTTTTCGGCTTTCTGGCGCTGGGCATCCTCATAGTGGCCGTCATGCCGACACCCATCAATTATTTGGCGGGAACCCTTAGACTGAAACCCATGCAGGCCTTTCTCTGGGGTTTGCTGGGAGTCATGCTGATATTGCCCGTTACCCTGGTCCTGATAATTTCCCTCGTCGGAATCCTGCTTATACCGCTGCTGTTCCTCCTGATCGCTTTGGCTGCACTTATCGGCTACATAGCGGCCGGACGCGAAATCGGAAGGCGGATTTCGGAAGCCACGGGAAAAACCGATACCCCCATCTTTCTGGACACCGCGGTGGGTCTCCTGGTTCTATGGCTAATCGGATGGGTGCCGATATTCGGCTTCCTCGTTAAAACCCTGGTCGGGTTGATCGGATTCGGGGCGGTTCTGCTCTCCCTCCCGCAGCTCCGTACAAAATCCGTAACTTCCGAATGACCGCCTCGTCGGACTTAACGGCGCAAGGGGCGGGAATTATCGATTAATTCGGGCGAACGGCTGCGGGCGAAAAAAACCCGGGTGGTCAAATCGATTTTAAGGTCCGCCAAATCACGCCAGGGCAGCAGAACGGCATACCCCGCGTCAAAACTATCGTTAAGCCTATCAGGCAATACCGCCTGCGCGGGCTGACCGTCGGCCCCCGGATTGGTCGGCAGGATTATCCCAATCAACCCCTTTCTGCCGTCGAGGGAGGCCTTGATTTCCCAATCCACGAACTTGCTTTCCCGGGTGTTGGCTCCGCATAAAACCACAGTGCATACGGACTCTTCCAATGCGCTTCGACCCAGGTGCCGGAAGAAGGCGGATTCGTCCTCCGTATCCAATTCGCGATCGAGGGAGTTGTCCCTTACGATTTCGTATTGCGAGGCGTAGAGGCGTTTGAATGCATCGAAATATCGGTTATCCGAATGATGATCATAGCTTACGAAAAGCCGGTCTTTTTTTTGCTGAAAGAGCCCTTTATCCTTCATTTTCCTAATATCCAAAATTCGGATGAAGGCTTTTCCCGCCCCCCTTCAATTGAGTACCTTTGGAAGGATGTCGCAACCCCTTTTGCAAATCCAGAATCTCCGAATTGAATTCACTTCGGGAAAACAGAAAGTGGTCGCCGTCAGGGATGTCGGCTTCAGCATCGGCGAAAATTCCACCCTGGGCCTGGTGGGTGAATCGGGCAGCGGAAAAACCACGGTGGGCCGGGCCATCATACGATTGGTGCGGGCCCAAGGCGGAAGCATCCGGTACAGGGGAGAGGAGATATTGGACATTCCGGAGCGGAAATTCCTTCCCTTCCGGAAAAAAATCCAGATGATTTTCCAGGATCCCTTTTCCTCGCTCGATCCCCGACTGAGTATCCGGGGTAGCTTGCGCGAAGCGCTTTCGCTGGGCCGTCCCCGTGAACCTGAAAATTGGGAACCGATCATGGCGGAGAAAATGCGCCTGGTGGGTCTCGATCCGGTTTATCTTGCCCGCTACCCGCATGAATTTTCCGGCGGGCAAAGGCAACGAATCGGCATTGCTCGCGCTCTTTGCGTCGAACCGGAATTCATCATTTGCGATGAACCGGTTTCCTCTCTCGACGTCTCCATCCAGGCGCAAATCCTCAATTTGCTGATGGAGCTGCAGGACAAGCTGGGATTGAGTCTCCTTTTCATCAGTCACGATTTGCGCGTGGTGAAGCATATTTCCCAGGCCGTGGCCGTAATGCGCAGGGGCGAAATCGTCGAATACCGTGAAACCGACGCTCTCTTCGCCGATCCCCGGCATGAGTATACGCGGGAATTGTTGGCCGCCATTCCGGGTCGCATCGCGTCTTCGTAGCCTTCTCTTCGTACCCTTCAATTCCAAGCCCGATGCAAGGTCATGGTCAGCGCCCTTCGGCCTTGAGCGTCCAGGTGGATGCCGTCGGTGTAGGTATAGATCTTTCCCGGCGGCGGTTGTGAAAGGTCCAGATATCGGATTCCCAAGGAGTCGCTAAGGGTGCGGAAAACCCGCATGTGATTTTCGAAGACAACGCTTCCCTTGAACACGCTATCGGAAGGTGGACAGGGAAGGCGTAGCATCCAGAGCTCGACTCCCGCCTCCCGGGCCAAGGCCGCCATTTCCAAAAGTCCTGCATCACGGCTGCGCAAGGCGGATTCCGGCACATATCCTTGGCTGCGGGCCTGAAGTGCCTCACGGGCCCATTGAGTGAAGGTTTCATGCGCTCCGGCGGCCATGCCGAAGGGGTTGGCAGCCACGTCGGTACCGGATTCCCCGGTGTTGCCTACTGACCCCGGAGAGTCTCCCTTCATGAGTCCGGCGAAGAGGTTACGCACCTTCTCCTTCACCCGCGCTTGGGCCTCCAGGCGGTAGTGGTACCCATACCAGTTTTTATGCCCTATAAACCGCAGTTTTTCCGTGAGGGGAATGCGGGGGCCCCGAAGCCGGATTAAATCCTCCCAGGTCATCAATTCGGAGATGATGAGATTGACCCGCTCGCCGTGCCCTTCCCACTCGAAAGGATTTTGTGCCGGAGCATAAGGAAAAAATCCGGCCTCCAGGACAAGCCGATGCGGCTTTCCGCGCGGCAGAATATGATTTTCGAAAATAAGCCGGTAAAAGGTCTCTCCTTTCATTCCGGCCAAGGCGAGGTTGAAGTGGCGCGGTTCCGGACCTGCGCCCTTGAGGGAATCCAATAGCGCCGCATCCACGCCGGCATCGGTGAGGGAGCTTCCCAAAAACACCGTATGGGGCGTCGGCGCGTTTTCCGAAGAAGGTTGGTAGCGCGCAAGTACCTGGCGCGGCAAGGTGGTTCGTACCGTATGCCGCGTGAACAATTCCGTCGCCACCATGCTCATGGCCACGAGAAGCCCCAAGGCCGACAGTTTGCGGCCCGGGCTCATGCGCCGTGAACCACGCGCCACCTCTGCAGGTTCAGAATTGGAAATAGAGGAAGGGTGCATGTTGGGTGGAGTAGATGAATGCCGGACCTGCGCCGGCGGCCGAAAGGAGCGTCTGCGCAGTCATCCAATGGGGAGCTACGCGAAGGCGGAAGGTGTGGAGTCGAGTGGATGGCGGAGTTGGGGAACCCGGAGGAGGTTCGCTGAAAAATCCCGACAGGTAATGCCACAGGAGAAAAACCAATACCGCCACCAAGGCGATTCCCGTATCCGGATTGGAAATAGGAATGCCGATCTGGGCAAATTTTCCTTGCCCCAATAATCCAAGACCCTCTCCGATACGGGTCAGCATCAAGGCGGCATCGCTCAGGGTTTGCGCCCTGAACACGGCCCATCCCAGGCATACGAAGTGAAAAACCGCGACTATGCGCACGGCCCTTCCCAATATTCCCGGTTGGGATGGAAGTCCCGAGTCCGGTAAGGCCGAACTGTCCTTACGCAATGTGTGCCAAAGTCTTTCCAGTGCCAATGCCGTTCCATGTAAAAAACCCCACACCAGAAAAGTCCAATTCGCTCCATGCCATAATCCACCCAGGAGCATGGTTATCATCAAGTTGCGGCACAAGCGGTAGGCGCCTCCCCGGCCGCCACCGAGGCTGATATACAGGTAATCCCGCAACCACGTGGAAAGAGTGATATGCCAGCGGCGCCAGAACTCACGAACGCTTTGCGCGAGATAGGGAAGCCTAAAATTTTCGGGAAAGTTGAAACCCAGGACCCGGGCCGATCCTCGGGCCATATCCGTGTATGCGGAGAAATCGAAATAAATCTGGAATGCGAAAGCGTACAGGGCCAGCAGGTTTTCCAGGGGTGTGTGCGCGGCGGGCGCGGCGAATATCGGATCGGAAAATCGTGCCAGGGTGTCGGCGAACAGCAGCTTTTTACCCAGCCCCTTCAGAAAGAGCGAAACGCCTTCGCATAGATTCGCCATGGAAAAGCGGGGCAGAGGGGAGAGCTGGGGGAGAAATTCAACGGCGCGCACGATGGGTCCCGCCACCAGCTGTGGGAAAAAGGCGACGAAGAGGAATACATCGAGAACGGGTGCCGGTTTCTGGCGGCCCCGGTAGATGTCGATGGTATAGCTCATGCTTTGAAAGGTGAAAAAGGATATTCCCACGGGAAGTATGATATGGAGGGAGGACGGCGCACCCCAACCCAGCAACTCGCGCAGGGAATCCGCGAAGAAGTTGAAGTATTTGAAAAATCCCAATACGCCCAGATTGCAAGCGAGACTCAGCCAGAGAACGACGCGCGCGCGATTTCGGTTCAGGCCAGGCATGGCACGCCCGCAAAGCCAGTCTACGCAGGTGGAAAAAAGGATGAGGCCGAGAAAACGCCAATCCCAGGCGGCGTAAAACATGAAACTGGCCGACAGCAGGAGGGGCTTGCGGCCAGACAGGGGGATTAGCCAGTATAGGACGAAAACCAGGGGGAGAAAGAGGAAATATTCGAGGGAGGTGAAAAGCACTTGGTTTTATAGGGGAAAGGGTTGGGGCTATTTTAGCATGCAGGAATAATGGCGGCAACGAATGGAATTCGGCCAGGTAAAAAACGCCTTCAAAGAGAGGGAAAGCGGGAAGATCCTTGGATTTTTTGTAAATTAGCAGGCTTCAAGGCCAATTCGGGCCAATTAGAAGGCGGGGCCCCTCATGGGTCCCGCCCATTTTCGACAACCCTTGAGGTCCTATTGATTGCTACCCAACCTGGCCAAACCATGCCCGGCCCCCTAATCGTCCAAAGCGATATGACCATCCTGTTGGAGGTCGACCATCCCCAATACTCGGATGCCCGGGATAGAATTGCTCCCTTTACGGAATTACTGAAAAGTCCTGAGCACATCCACACTTACAGCATCTCACCCCTTTCCCTTTGGAACGCTGCGTCTTCGGGTCACAAGGCTTCGGAAGTGCTGGGAATTCTGCGTTCCCTCTCCCGTTTCGACCTGCCGGTAAATCTGGTCACCGAAATCGAGAATTTCATGGAGCGCTATGGGCGTCTCCGGTTCGTGCGCGAAGACGGCAATCTCATCCTCGAAAGCGACGATGCCGAATTGTTGGCCGAAGTTTTAAACCACAAGAATACCAAGGACTACATCGAGAAGTCGCTGGACAGCCGCAGGGCGTTATTGAAACCCCATAGCCGGGGCTGGCTCAAAGTCGCCCTTACCGACGTGGGATTTCCCGCCGAGGATTTGGCCGGATATGTACAGGGAACGCCGCTGGAAATGAGCCTGCGGGAGACCATGCTCGGCGGCAGCCCCTTGAAATTACGCGACTATCAGAACGACGCCGCTACCGTTTTTCATGCCGGGGGCAGCGCCAAGGGGGGATCCGGCGTCATCGTCCTTCCCTGCGGTGCCGGTAAAACCGTAATCGGGCTGGCCGCCATGGTGCAATGCCAGACGCAAACCCTCGTCTTGACCACCAATGTCACCGCCGCCCGCCAATGGATCCGCGAAATATTGGACAAGACCACCTTGACCGAGGATCAGGTGAAGGAATATACCGGCGACAACAAGAATATCGCGCCGGTAACCGTAGCCACCTACCAAATCATCACCTATCGCAAGCGCAAAACCCAGGAGTATCCGCATTTCGATTTGTTCGAGCGGGCGAAATGGGGCCTTATCATCTATGACGAAGTGCATCTGCTCCCCGCGCCGGTATTCCGGATTTCCGCGGAAATGCAAGCCACGCGCCGACTGGGCCTCACAGCGACCCTGGTGCGCGAAGACGGCCGACAGAAAGACGTTTTTTCCCTGATAGGGCCCAAGAAATTCGAGGTTCCCTGGAAAGTATTGGAAAAACAGGGATGGATAGCGACGGCCGTCTGCACCGAGGTGCGCATAGGCTTAAGGCCCGATGAGAAAATGTCCTATGCCATGGCCGACCTGCGCAAGAAGGTGACTCAAGCCTCCACCAACCCCGAAAAGACCGCGGTGGTGAAGGAGCTGATGGCTCGGCACAAGGAGGACAGGGTGCTCATCATCGGGCAATACCTGGAACAGCTCAACGACCTGGCGCATGTGCTGAACGTTCCCCTGATTACGGGTTCCACCCCCAATGCCCAAAGGGAGGTGCTGTTCCGCGAATTCCGCGAAGGCAAGCTCCAGACGCTGATGGTCAGCAAAGTCGGCAACTTCGCCGTGGATATTCCCGACGCCAACGTGCTCATCCAGATATCCGGCACTTTCGGGAGCCGCCAGGAAGAAGCCCAGCGGTTGGGGCGCGTGCTGCGTCCCAAGGCCAACGGGTCCCAGGCGCACTTCTATACCATCATCACCAAAGACACCAAGGAACAGGAGTTCGGCATGAACCGCCAGCTTTTCCTTACGGAACAGGGTTACGTCTACGACATCCAGGATTGGACCCGCAACGGAAAGGGGAGACTGGAATGAAGGGTTTTCCGAAGGGGAAAAGTCTGCTGCTGGGAATCGTCCTGTCGGTCGCTTCCTGGGGCGCGATGGCGGCGGAGGCATCTATCGAAGCCGAGTTCGCGCAATTGGATAACGGCCTCAAGGTCATTCTGCATCGGAATCCGCAGGCGCCCATCGTCTCCAGCCGTATCTTCTATGTTACGGGATCGGTTCACGAGCGCCCCGGAAATTCGGGCATCGCCCACTTGCTGGAGCACATGCTGTTCAAGGGCACGAAAAAGGTGGGCATCAAGGAGCCCGAAAAAAATCTAGCGAAAGACGCGGAACTGATCCGGCTTATCGACGAGACGATGGGAAAGCTGGAGGCCGCCTCCGGGTCCGATACCGCCTTGAAGGCGGATCTCCGGGCGCGATACGATTCGCTGCTGGCGGAACACCGGGAGCTTTTCATCAAATACGAGTTATGGGAAGCCTATGAAAAGGCGGGTGGAACCGGTCTCAACGCCTTCACATCCGACCTCATGACGGCCTATATCGTGACGCTGCCGAAAAACAGGTTGGAGCTTTTTCTCTGGCTCGAATCCGACCGTATGCAGAACGCCGTTTTACGGGAGTTTTATCCGGAGCGCGACGTGGTGCTCGAAGAACGCCGCATGCGCGTGGAAGACAGGCCTACGGGCCGTTACTGGGAATCCCTCATGGGGGTTTTCTATGAAGCCCATCCCTTCCGGTTTCCCACCATCGGTTATAAATCCGATCTGGCCAACCTGACCCGGGGGCAGGCCGAAGAGCATTACCGCAAATATTACAAACCCAACAATTGCATCCTGGTGCTGGCCGGCGATATCGACATCGAAGCCACGATGGAGAAGGTGAAGCGTTATTTCGGACCCATCAACCGGGGAGAGGAGTTTCCTCCGGTCGTCACCGAGGAGCCGCAGCAACCGGGAGAAAAGCGCCTAATCGTAAAAAAGAACGATGCGGAGCCGCGTATGGACATGCTCTTCCATACGCCCGGATTTCCGCATGAGGATTTATACGCCCTAGATATCATTGAAGGCGTACTTTCCGGAAAAAGCGGCCGGTTGCACCAGAAGCTCGTGCAGGACAGGAAAATCGCCTTGTCGGCCTCCGGCGGCAACGGTGTCGACAAATACATCTCGTACTTTTATGTGAACGCCATGTTGGAGGGAGTCCCGAAACCGGAACAGGCGGAAAAGGCAATCTGGGAGGTACTGGAAGACCTGAAGCGAAATCCCATTTCGGAGCGGGAGTTGGAAAGGGTGAAAAACCAGGTCAAGGCGCGCAGCCTGCGAAGCCTCCGTAACATGGAGCAATTGGCCACCGAGCTGGCCTATTGGGAAATGCGGGGCGGTTGGGATTACATCAACAAGTTTCCCGAACAGGTTCAACGGGTGACTCCGGAGCAGGTGATGGCCGCGGCCCAAAAATATTTCCACCGCTACGAATCGACCACGGGTTTGATTCTTCCGGAATCGGCCGACGGCAAAGCTCTCAAGGAGGGAAAATGAATTTCAAGCAGGCATCTCTTTCCCTCGCATGCTTTTCCCTGGCCGCTTTGCTGGGCATGTCGGGCATGGTAGGTTGCGCGGGCGCCCTGGGAGGAGATGCGGCAACCCGATCGGCCGCCGCCGCCGAAAGAAAACGCCAGGCGAACATCCCTTCCCATTACAGCAAAATCGAATTCCCGGAATTCGCCTATACGCCTCCCCATCCCCGCGACTTCCGCGTGGAAATCGATAGCGGCGTCGTGGCCTACTTGGTGCCCGACAGCACCCTGGACCTGGTGGATGTCACCCTTCTCTGGAAACAAAACCACCTGCCGAAAAGACCCGAAGACGCCGCCACTCTCGCCCTCTACTCCATGATGTTGAAAGACGGAGGAACGACGCGTTTCGCGCCCCGGAAGCTGGACGACAGCCTGGAATTCCTGGCCGCCGAATTGAGCGTGGGAATGGGCGGCTTCCAGAGCAGGGCCGCGCTGAACTCGCTGCGCGAGAATGCCGGCGAATTGCTGGAACTCCTTCCGGAAGTGGCCATGCAGCCGCGGATGGATACGGAGATTTTCCAACTTCAAAAGGCCAAATATCTGGAAAGCATCCGTCACCGCTACAATACCCCGGGAGGTGTTATGGGCCAGGCGTATGAGCACCTTCTGTACGGCAGCCATCCGGCCAATTGGAGAGCCACGGAGGCGGAAGTGCAGGCAGCCAAGCCGGTCCACCTCAAGGAATTGGCGGGCATGGGATTCGGACTGGAAGGTCTTGTGATTGGAGCGGCCGGCAAATTCAACCGCGAAGAAATGGTGGCCGGGTTGAACCGCCTCGTGGCCCAGTTCGCGGAGGCTTCGCGGGCCGCGGAGAAGTCCCGGAAGAACATCGGCAGACGGGTTCTCGATTCGGTGCCGGCTTTCCAGGGCGCCCGCGAGCCGGGGGTATATCTCGTCGACAAGACCTTCAGCCAGGCGACCATCAAAATGGGCGCGGAGGGAGTCAAGCGGCCCCATCCTGATTATTACCCTTTGATAGTGGCGAATTACGTTTTCGGAGACGGCGGTTTCACCTCCCGGCTGATGACGCGGATCCGATCCGAAGAAGGCTTGGCCTACGGGGTGGGCAGTTTCGTGGACAGCGATTATAATCGCGAGGGCAAGGTCGGCGTATCGCTGCAGACCAAAGCCGCCACGGGAGCCTATGCCGTCAAGCTGGTGTTGGAGGAAATGCGCAACCTGGCGGAAAAGGGAATCACCGACGAGGAATTGCAGCGGGCGAAAGACGGGTTGAGCAAAAGCCTGCCGTCGCTTTTCGATACTCCTCCGGCCACCGCTTCCATCTTCGCCCAAAGTGAAATATGGGGACGCGATCTCGATCATTTCGAAAACTATCGCAAGCGCATCGAAACCATGACCAAAGAGGAAGTGGAGGCGGCTTTCCGGAAATATTTCAGGCCCGAAGCCATGCGCATCGTAGTCGTGGGGCCCAAGGAACAGCTGTTGAAAAAGGATTCGGTCCATAAGGTCGAGTTTTCACAATTCGGAACGGTTACGGAAATAACCACCCACGAGATGGAGGCGCGGAGCTTTCCCAAAGCCGCCGACTCCCAAAAACCTGCTTCGGAAAAAACGGAATAAAAGGATCAGAAAATGAGTAAACGTGTCGTCATCACCGGTTTGGGAGCTTTGACCCCCTTGGGCCTGGACGTGCCTTCGTTTTGGGCAGGTATCGCGGAGGGAAAGTCGGGAGTGGGCATAGTCGACAGGTTCGACAATGCGACCATGGTCAGCCGCATCGGCGGATTGGTTCCCGACTTCGATGCCATGCCTTTTTTCCAGGATCAGAAAATGGCGCGCCGCCTCGACAAGGCAGTGATTTACGCCCATGTGGCCGCCGCCGAAGCTTTCCAGGACGCGGGGCTTTCCGAGGGCGGGTTCGATCCGGATCGCGCCGGGGTATCCATCGGCACCGGCATGGGCGGAGTGGGCACCTTCGAATCGGAAACCACGGTCAAGGTCCAGAAGGGACATAAGCGGGTTTCCCCCTTTTTCGTTCCCATGATTTTGCCCAATACGGTATCGGCCTATTTCGCCATCGAGCGGGGGCTGCGCGGACCCAATTTCACGGTGGTGACGGCTTGCGCCAGCGCCAACCACAGCATCGGCGAAGCGTTCGAAATCATCAAGCGTGGCGATGCCGACATCATGGTTTCGGGAGGCAGCGAATCCGCCATGGTCGAAATCGTCTATGCCGGCTTCGGCAACATGAAGGCCCTGTCGTCCCGTAACGACGACCCCCAGGGAGCCAGCCGTCCTTTCGACAAGGGCCGCGACGGTTTCGTAATGTCCGAAGGGGCGGGCATATTGGTATTGGAAGAGCTTGAGCATGCGAAAAAGCGCGGCGCGCGCATATACGCCGAAGTATCCGGTTTCGGCCAGAGCTGCGACGCTTATCATATCACGGCTCCCCATCCCGACGGCGAGGGCGGACTTCGCTGCATGCGCTTGGCCTTGAAATCGGCCGGAATGAACCCCGAACAGGTCGATTTGATCAACGCCCACGGAACTTCGACCCCGCGCGGCGACGCCGGCGAGACCAACGCCATCAAACGCTGCTTCGGCGACCATGCCTATAAGCTGATGGTGCATTCAACCAAGTCGATGATAGGCCACACCCTGGGCGCTGCCGGCGCGGTCGAGGCCGTGGCCGATATGCTGGCGCTGACCAAAAGCGTGGTGCATCCCACCATCAATCAATTCGACGCCGATCCCGATTGCGATTTGGATTACGTGCCCAACCGGACCGTGGAAAAGCCCGTCAACGTCGTGCTCTCCAATTCCTTCGGATTCGGCGGCCATAACGCCACGCTCATTTTCAAAAAATTCGCCTGAGAAGATGCCATGACCGGTAACACATTCCACCGTATCATGACGGGGGCCTTGCCGGTCGGGCTCCTGCTGCTGTCGGCCGTGTTCCCAAACCCGTCCCGGGCCGACAGCGCCGCGACCCTAAGTGATGCCAGACGTGATTATTGTAATATTTTAGCATTTTGTGGGCTGCCGGTTCCGGCCAATCATTGCCCCTCCAAGGAAGCCTTGGGAAAACCCAAGGTCGAATTCGATGAAGAACGATGCCTTGAAGCCCGACTGCTACATTCGCGGGGAGTGAAGCCCACGACCCCCGGCTACGGGTACAAGCTTTATCGCTACCTGGGGATGGAATATCGCATCGTATACGAGGTGTCGGATACCGTACCCGTCAGTCCCGAAAGGCTGGCCTATCTCCTCAACGATATCCCCTTGGCGGCGCGGCTGGTAAGCCATTTCCAAAAGCAACCCTACAGCGCGGTTTATCTCGACGGACCCGAACGGAAACATTTCAAGGGCGAAAAAGGCAAGCGGCTTAAAGGCGATGCCCGGCTGATTTCCGGGGATACGGGGGAAAAACGGTTGTTCTATTTCGGAACGGGCAGCGTGGAAGTGGCCTGGTGGAGGCTTCGCGGCCCGGCCTTGATGGACTTCACCTTCGCACCGGTCGGGAAGTCCGGCAATCGGGTCCGATATAATATGCGCATCCTGGTGCTGCCGGGAAACGGCTTCGTGAATGGGATAATGAATCTGGGCATGTTCAAGAATATCGTCTACGGTAAAATCCGGGAAGTCCTGGTCGATATCACCGAAGCCGCGCTTAAGATGGAAGCCGGCGGACGCGAAGGAATGCTGAAGCATTCCGGCTGGACGGCGGAGGAAAGACGGAAATTGGAGGAGTTTCTCAAGCTGCCTTGAATTGCCGTCAATCGGCCCGAACCGGCTCCCCTTCCGCCCGTCGCCGAGGTGGTTATATTGTCCTCCCATGGATTCCCAAGACATGGCCATCGAAGCCCTCATCGAGAAATACGCTTTCAAATTGACGGAAAGCCGCCGCGAACTTTTGCGGACGGCGGTGAATGGCCGTACCCGGCATTTCGCCTTCGTGCTGGAGGATTTGAAGGACCAGCACAATATCAGCGCGGTGATCCGCACCAGCGAAGTGTTCGGCTTCCAGGACGTGCATATCATCGAGGAATTGAACGCTTATCAAATCTCCCGTTCCATCCTCAAGGGCAGTTATAAATGGATGGATATTTACCGGTATAAAAAAAGGCGCACCTGCCTGGATCACTTGAAGTCACGCGGATACCGGATCGCCGTCGCTTCCACCGCGGCGGAGGAGAGCCTGTACGAAATGGATTTTTCCAAGCCCACGGCGTTTTACATGGGTTCCGAAACCATGGGTAATCATCCCGATACGCTGGCCGCGGCGGATTGCCGGTTCCGGATTCCCCAGCACGGGCTGACCGAAAGCATGAACGTTTCGGTATGCGCGGGAGTCATCATGGCCACTCTGGACAGGTGGCTCGCCAAGGTCGGGCGCGACCGCTATTCCCTCTCGCAGCAGGAAAAGTCGGAACTGTTGGCGGCTTTTTTCGAGAGAAGCGCCGTGGGAGTGGACCAGAATTCTCCCCTGCATCTCATGGATTAGTTCCGGGGCAGGGGAGTGAGCTTATTCATTGCCGGGATACCAGATGGAACGGCGCCATTGGTGCCGACGCAGCTTGGCCAATAATTCGGGCGGCAAATCCGGCAAATCCGAAACGTCGCAATTGGCCTCCGCCTGCGAGGCATTGCGCATTCCCGGAATCACGGTGGAAACCGCCGGGTGGGCCAGGCAGAATCTCAAGGCGGCTTGGGGAAGCGAGTATCCGCTGCCCTGCAAATCTTGGGCGATGCGCTGCACCCGCGTCACCGTCCGCCTGAGCCTGTCTCCCATAAAATAACTGTGGCGGAAATCATCTTTGGGAAAATGCGTCTCGGCGGTATATTTGCCCGTCAAGGAGCCCTCGTCGAAGGGAACTCGCACGATAACCCCTACGCCATGCTCCGCCGCCACGTCGAGGAATTCCGCGGCCGGCTCCTGTTCGAACAGATTGTAAATCACCTGTACTACGTCCAGAAATCCCGCCCGCATCAAATCGATCAGGCTGTTCTGATCCTGCTCGGGCGTGGAAATCCCTATGAAGCGGATTTTTCCTTCAGCCTTGAGTTTGCGGAGCAGTTCCAAAGTGTCGGGTTTGCGGTTCCAGGCTCTGGTCCAAGTATGTAATTGCAGCAAATCGATGCAGGAAACTTCCAGGTTTTCCAGGCGCTTTTCCACGCTCCGGCGCACATATTCGGGTGGATAGGAGGTATCCATGGAATCGTAGGGGGAAGGGGGCCATGCTCCCGCGATAGGGTGGATTTTGGTAGCCACGAATAGGGGCTTTTCCTGGGCTTGGCGGAATTTCGCGATTATGCGTTCGCTTTTTCCCTCTCCGTAGCCGGCCGCGGTATCGATGAGATTGACGCCCAATTCCGTTGCGCGCCGCAGGGCCGCCAAGGAGTCGTCTTCCTTTTGGGCTCCCCAGGAGCCTCCGATGGCCCAGGCTCCAAACCCGATTTCCGATACCTTTACGCCCGTTGCGCCCAGCTCCCTATATTTCATTTCCGGCCTTTCGCGGTTATGGGATTTTCAGGAAATTAGGATATATGCTGCCATTCCGTCACGCACCGGCATTTCCCGTCCGGCCGTAGGTTTCCCTTTCAGCATGAGAGGTAGCCGGGGGCCAATTCCGGCCCGAGTTGCTATTTTTGGGGGTTATTCCAAGAGGTTTTCCATTGTCTAAATACAATCCCCACGCCATCGAGCCGAAATGGCAGCAGTTTTGGGTCTCCCGCAAAACTTTCAAAACCGAAATCGAAGCGGACAAGCCGAAATTCTATTGTCTCGACATGTTTCCCTATCCTTCCAGCAATGGGTTGCATGTGGGGCATCCCGAAGGCTATACGGCCACGGATATCGTCTGCCGATACAAACGCATGCGTGGCTTCAACGTTCTGCATCCGATGGGATGGGACGCCTTTGGTTTACCGGCCGAACAACATGCCATCAAAACCGGCACCCATCCGCGTATCACTACCGAAAACAACATCGCGAATTTTCGCCGCCAAATCCAATCGCTGGGCTTTTCTTACGACTGGGACCGGGAAATCAATACCAGCGATCCCAGGTATTTCCGTTGGACTCAATGGATATTCAAAAAGTTGTTTGAAAGCTGGTATGATACCGAAGCCGGCAAGGCCCGGCCTATATCCGAATTGATGGTGCCGCATGAGATAAGCGGCGATATCCGCCGGGAGCAGGCCTTTCTCGATATGCACAGGCTTGCCTATATGGACGAGGTTGCCGTATGGTGGTGCCCGGAACTGGGAACCGTATTGGCCAACGAGGAGGTTATCGACGGAAAGTCGGAGCGCGGGAACTTTCCCTGCGAGCGCAAGCCCATGCGCCAATGGGTATTGCGCATTACCGCTTATGCTGAGCGTCTCATCGACGATTTGGAGGGCCTGGACTGGTCGGAATCCATCAAGATGATGCAGCGGAATTGGATCGGCCGCTCCCAAGGCGCCGAAGTATCCTTTGAGGTAAAGGGAAGAAAAAGTAATCTCGATGTATTAACAACCCGGCCCGACACACTTTTCGGCGCCACCTATATGGTGATGGCTCCGGAACATCCCCTTTTGGATTCCATAACCGGCAAAGAATGGAAGAGCGCCGTTCAGACTTATAAAAGGCAGGCGGCGGGTAAATCCGATTTGGAGCGAGGCATGGAAAAGGAGAAAACGGGTGTTTTCACCGGTTCCTTCGCCATCAACCCCGTCAATGGGAGAGAGCTGCCTATATATACCGCCGACTACGTAATGATGGGCTACGGCACCGGAGCCATCATGGCGGTGCCTGCGCATGACGAAAGGGATTTCGCTTTCGCCGAAAAATTCGACCTGCCGATAATCGAGGTTATCAGCGGAGGGGATGTTTCCCAAGCGCCCTACACCGGAGACGGCGCGCTGGTCAACTCGGAGTTTCTGGACGGACTTGATGTGGCATCCGCGAAGGCACGCATAACGGCCTGGTTGGAAGAGAAAAAATTGGGCAAGGCCAGGGTGCAATACCGTCTTCGCGATTGGCTTTTCTCCCGGCAACGTTATTGGGGCGAACCGTTTCCCATCGTGCATACCAAAAATGGGCCAGTGGCGGTTCCTGACGACGAGCTACCGGTTGAGCTTCCCGCGCTGGAGGACTATCGTCCCACGGGAACCTTTGAGCCCCCTTTGGCCAAGGCCAAGGATTGGGCTACCTACCGCGGCAGGAACGGCGTAACGGGAATCCGTGAATTGAATACCATGCCGCAATGGGCGGGCTCCAGTTGGTATTACCTACGTTACCTCAGCCCGGATAATGACGGAGCCCCGTTCACCTCCGAAGCGGAAAAACATTGGATGCCCGTGGACCTCTATATCGGAGGGGCGGAACATGCGGTGCTGCATTTGCTTTACGCCCGTTTCTGGCACAAGGTCCTGTTCGACTTGGGGTATGTGTCGACCCGCGAGCCATTTCATAAACTGGTGAATCAGGGTCTTATCCTGGGCGAAGACGGCGAAAAGATGTCGAAGTCTCGCGGGAACGTGGTCAATCCCGACGATGTCATCAAGGAATACGGCGCCGATGCGTTACGGCTGTATGAAATGTTCATGGGACCCCTGGAAAGGATGAAACCCTGGCAGACGGCGGGCATTGAAGGTTTATGGCGCTTTCTCAACAAAGTCTGGCGTCTTACCGTGGGCGACGACCGGAACGCGGTGGTGATATTGGAGGAGAGTCCTCCGGAAGCCGTGCGCAAGGCCTTGCATCGGGCCATCGCCAAAGTGGGCGATGACATCGAGAACCTGCGTTTCAATACGGGTATTTCGGCTCTGATGATTCTGTGCAACGAATTGACGGCCGCCTACGAAAAACCGGTTTGCCATCGCGAAGCCGCGGAAATCCTGGTCCGTCTGGTGGCGCCGTATGCCCCCCATATCGCGGAGGAGATCTGGGCGCGCCTGGGTCACGGCGATACGCTGGCATATGAACCCTGGCCCGAATTCGATCCGGCGCTGATAGTGGACGACAAGGTCACCGTTGTCCTGCAAACCAACGGGAAATTGCGCGCGCGTCTCGAAGCGGACAAGGGGACGCCCGAGGATGAGCTGGAAAGGTTGGCGCGCTCCGACGCCAAATTCGCGGCTTATCTGGAGAATAATGATGTAATCAAGGTGATTCGCGTCAAAGACAAATTGGTCAACTTCGTCATCAAACCCCGGGGATGAATGCGGGCCATGGATAAACCGACTTCACGGGCGCTGCTATTGGCCACCGGCAATGCGGGCAAGGTGGCCGAGTTTAAAGATCTGCTGGAACCTCATGGTTTCGAGATCAAAACACCGTACGAAGTGGGATTTTCCGGTGTGATTGAAGAGACGGGAACCACCTTCCGGGAAAATGCCCTGCTCAAGGCTGAGGCCTTAGCCCGCTTCGCAAACCTTCCCGTTCTGTCCGACGACAGCGGATTGGAGGTGGAGGCACTGGGAGGTGAACCGGGATTGCATACGGCCCGTTATGCGGGACCGGGAGCCACCGATATCCAAAACCGCGAAAAGCTGCTTAACGCCCTCGAAGGGCATGCAAACCGGAGGGCCCGCTTTGTCTGCGTCCTTTGCTATGCGGTTCCCGGGCGAACCCCTGAATTCTTCGAAGGCATATGCGCCGGCGCCATAGCCGCCGAAGAAAAAGGGGAGCGGGGTTTCGGATACGATCCGCTATTCATACCCGAAGGCCGCACTGAATCCTTCGCGGAGTCGCTTCCCGCGGTCAAGGATGCGCTCAGCCACCGGGGCCGGGCTGTCCAGGCTTTCCTCCGCTCCTTCGCGCCCTAATTCCGCACCAGACCGGTGCGGATGAATTGCACCTCCTGTTTTTCGTCTTCCAGTAAAAAGAGGACTTTCCAGACATAGGCGCCGTTGCCGGCTCGCTGTCCCTTTTTATCCTTCATGTTCCAGACCAGATAACTGACCATTCCCTTATCCGCGCTGCGATTCGGATTACGCATTTCGCCGTGATATCCGAAGGATTGGGAAAAATCCGTCACATAATGGCCGAGGTGGTCGAAAATGGAAACATAGGCGACGTATTTTCCCGTAGTGATGATTTGGACCGCGCTGATGTTGGACGGCATCCGCACGGGGCCGGCGTATTCCATTTCCTGATGGGACGATTCGTCCGGCCGCTTGGGCATGAAAGGACGGAAGGACTCCACGTCCTGGAATCCGTGCGGGGGCATCCATTCCACTATCCATTCCGATTCGCCGCGGCGTGTGGTGAATTCGCCTTTTTTATCCGTACGAAGTTCGTTCATTGTCAGGATGAACTGGGGACTGGAAGGGTCGAGGCCGGCAACGGGAGGGAAGGCCCGGAATTGGCGGACCACCTGCTTGGGATTCTGTCCCCCGAGTTTCACTCCCAGAACGGGCGGCACGTTTCCATGCTCATCGGTATAGCGGCCGTCCACCGTCAGGAATATGCAGTCTCCCAACACCGGGGATTGCGAGCCCGGAGTGTTGTCGACGATGACGGTCCAGGTGACGCCGTCGGCTTCAAGGGACGGTTCGCCGTAGGTTACCAGGGGAATTGACGTGGAGAAGTCTCCGCATCCCCGGGAAAAGCGCAGAAGATCCCGCCATTGCGTGGAGGTACGCATCTTTTCCGATAACTCCACCACCAGGGTATCGGGATTGAATCGCTTCTCCGTATCGCTGAATTCGTAAGCGGTCAAGTCCGAGGGTTTTTTCAGCGCGGACAGGATGATGGTACCCACCGAATCGTGCAGAATGGGCTTCTGGCCGCCGAAAAGTTCGTCGGAGGGAAACCGCGCGGTGGGTTTGTTCCCTCTGCCCCAGCCGGTGAGTCCGGTGGCGAACTGCTCGGCGGAAAAGTCGGCTACAATCAGCGTGGAGTCTGTGTTTGCGAAGGAAAGTTGGCCGGCGCCCGCCTTCCGCATTTTATTCGCGGCTTCATCATTCCAGTAAACCTCTTCCAATCCATTGGGAAGGCGAGCCAGCTTGCGGTCGAAGGCGAAAAAGGCCTTATCGACCCGGCCGTCTCCGTTCACATCCTTCACATAGGCGTGTTGAACGAGATTGAATACGGAGATCAGGGTGATCCCGCTTACATACTTTTTCCCATCCACGGTGATTTCGCCCAGAACCGCTACCGAATTGACACGTTTGGTATTGTCTATGCGACCCTCGATTTTTCCATTGCCCGCCGAAGGCGAAGCGATGCCGAAACCGAAGGGAACCTTGGCTATGAATATGCCGGAAAAAGGAGCCGTCTCGACGGCGGATAGGGTTTCCTTTTCTCCGCCCGGAGCGGTGAGGAGTACCGACAAGGTGTCGGACAAGTGCCGGGTAGGGCTTTTGCTTTTGACCACGACCAGGAAATGTCCGGCCTGGGCAATGGACAAGGAGGCGATTTCCGACGTGTCGGTTTCCGAAGCGAAGTAAATGGAGGTGGGAGAAGGATCTTCGAAGCGGATGAATTCGGCCGCCGTGGTTCCGTATACGGGATCGGCGTAATGTATGGCTATGATATCCGATTCTTTGCAGGACAATATTCCGTCGGTCTTGTCAGGCGCTCCCGAATACCATTCGCCTTTGACGAGATGGTTTTTCGTCTCGTAAATGCCCGTGCTGTCCACCAATTCCAATTCCAATCCCGTAACCTGATCTCCGGAAGAGTTGCAGCTCGCTTGCACGGTCAGGCTCGGCGTGCCGGAACGGGAGAATACCTGGTCGGATACCCGAATGCTCAACTTCCCGGTCAGACGATCGATATGGGAACGATTGTCGCCGTCGGTAACCCGAATGGAGGCGGGACGGTCGGGATAGGCTATCAGCAACAAGTCCGTTACCGGTGTGGACTGAGGCGTACCCGCATTATCGTGCGGCGTCACCGAAGCGGTGAGTTCCCCCCTGAAATAGGTTTCCAGAATGGAGTTTCCGGGCAGGGCGGGAAAGAGATCCTGCAATTGGAACTCGCCTTCCCACATCCCCCGGGTAGCCGTGGACTTTCCGGGATTCAAGGCGAGGGTTCCGGATTCCGAATCGACGCCCACCGATACACCCGATTTTTTCTGGTCAAGATGGAAAGCAACCTGCTTGACCGCCAGGGAAGGGTCCACCGCCGGGTTCCAGTCGTCGAAATATCGGATGTGAATTTTGCCCGAGTCCGGATTCCAGAAATGATCCGGGTCCAGGGGAACTCCCTCGGCATCCGTGAATTCCAAACGGGCGGACTCCTGGACGTCTTCGTCGAATCCGGCATTGCCTACCGCGGTGTCTCCGTAAATGGGGTCCACGAACAGGGCCGTTAATTGATCGGAGGCGGGGGACACCTGTAAAAATCCGTCAGCATGGGTCGCCATCGTTTTGGCGATACGGATGAAGGCGGAATAATTTCCCGGAGAGAGTTCCAGCAATGGCAGGGTTTCCTTGTCGGCTGCGCCGGAACTGGAAATCATGACTTTATATTCGAGCCGCGGATCGCCCGGTTGATCCTTGATGACGATGAAAACCGTATCCTGATCGGCGGGAAAGCGGGTAATCCGTGGGCCGCCCGCACTCTCCGAAAAATAGACTTCGGCGGCCTGGAAATGCGGTTTCACGAAAACGGTGTCGGCGGCGATATCCAGTGAATCCAGGGGATTGCGCCAGGTCACTATCAAAGTGTCGATTACGAAAGCCTCCAATGTGTCCGGGCGGGTCGGGCTTGCCGTAATTATCTTCAAGGGAACGATATCCCGGTATTCGGCGCGATCCGACAGTTCCAGTTTATAGGAAAGGTTCAGGGTTTCGGCGTCTCCGGAACTCTTCATTTGGCCTATGGGTTGCACACTGGGCAAGCCCGCCTGGGTGGTCACGATTTTTACCATGAATTGGGAATTATTTTGCGTGAGGGAGTTTCCCGGCAAGGGATTTCCGAAGGAGTCGAGGATTTGCAGGCGGGAAGCCGTGGCTTCTTTAACATAATTTTCGACCAATTCCCTGCTGTTCTTCCATCCTGGCTTGACGGCGATGGCACGCAGGGTGGAGCTGACGGTTATGGGAATGGAGCCTTGATAAAGTGCGGAATTGGTGTCCGGGCGGGTTCCATCCAGGGTGTAGTGGATTCGCGCGCCCGGAGTCGCGGAAGTAAGGTTCACGTTGAGACGATAAATAAAACTCCTTCCCGCGGGCGTTGCTACCGGAGCCGCGGTTTCGGGGATGATCAGAGTCGTGACGGTACCGAAAACCGGATCGACATACACCACTTCGATTTCATCCGGACGTTGGCAGGATAGTATTCCATCCGTAAAATTGGGGCTTTCGTGGTTCTGGAAAATGGGTTGGGAAGTGAAATCTCCCTTGCCGTCTTCGCTCAGGGTGACGCCCTCCAGGATGTCTCCCGATAGCCGGCATCTCACGGAAACGACCACCGAGTCTTTCCCGCCCAACGTAAAAGGTTGGTCAGTGACGGTGATGATGAACGCCTCTTGGCCCGAGGGTACTTGCACTTCAGGCGGCGCGGGTTTCCAATTCACAACGGCGGATTGGTCGGCATAGGCGACTACCAGAAAATCCGAAATGGGAAGCACACCTGGGACGCCCTGATTGTTATGGGGAAGAATTGATGCCGTAACTTCGCCGCGGAAATGGGTTTCTACGGTGCCGTTATCGTTGACAGCGGGGAATACGTCTTGCAATGGAATGGAACCCGTCCAGGTACCTTGGTTTCCGGTGGACGCCTGCAGAGTTACCGACAGGGGTTCGGAATCGCTCCCGATTACGGAACCGTATTTCTTGTTTTGCACCGACAAGGTCGCGGTTATGGTTCCGAATACCCGGTCGTCGACATAGCGAAGGTAAAGCCTATTCGATGCGGGAGAATAGACGGCATCGGGAGCCAAAGGCGTTCCCTGCGCGTCGGTGAACTCCAATTTCGCTACCACTTCGGCGTCCTGATCATATCCGGCGTTTCCGATGGCGGTATCGAGGTAAACCGGATCCACGAATATCGCCGTCAATTGATCGCCGGCCAAGGCGACCTGCAGCTTGCCGTCGCCGGGAACCTTGAGATGGGTTTCGACCGGGACCTGGGCGCCATAGATTCCCGGAGAAATCTCCGTCAGATTCCGGATTTCCCTGTCCTCGCCATAGGCCGCGCTTTTCACCAATACCGTATAGGTGAGGGAGGGATTCCAGATTTGATCCTTTACGACGACGTAAAGGGTTGTCTGGGTGATGGGATAGTTGGTGATTTTTACTCCGCCCGGAGTCGCCGCAAAATACACTTCAGCCGCCTTGAAGGCGGCCTGTACTTTCATGGTACCCAGGGCCGAATCGCGGGAATCCCGGGGATGGACCCAGCTTACCCGCAGCGAATCGTAGACGGCGCTTTCCAGTCTGCCGTTGAAATCGGTATGGGAACCGCCTGCGCGGAAGGGGAATCCACCTTGGAAAATCAAGCGCCCACCGGTTATAGCGGGATTGCTCATGACAGGACGCTCATCGTCTCCCTGACGGACCGCCAAGGCATAGGCGGTTGCTTGCGTTATCGGACCCGGAGAAGTGTTCAAGCGAATTCTATACGACGTATCGACCTCGCTGAAATAGGGGGGTATCAATCCCGCGGCATTCCTTATCTGCAAGGTGGTGAGATCGTGGCACTGGGTGGAAAACGCGCCGCCGGCAACGGTCTTATTCTGGGTTTCGGCGGCCCCGGTAGCGTTTAACCAGAAACGGATTTCCTGCATCCGCAACGAATCTCCCTGGGTTTCCCGGTATTGCGAGGAAACCACGATTTCGTTGTTGCCTTTGCGCAATGCCAAAATGCTGTCGAGTTGTATAAGCCAGCTACCGTCGGACTGCTTGACCATACCCGCCAAGTCTCCCGTCGATGTTTGGATCGGAAGCAAGCTTCGGTTGGAAACCGTTGCCGATATGGGTTGGAATTCAAGAAGTATGAGGTTGAGGATTTCTTTGACTACGGTCTTGAGGCTGTCGGGGCGATTGGAAGGGATCAGGTAGAAAGCGCCGCCGGTAAGCGACGAAAGTTCTTCCAGCTTTTGATAAGCGGCGCTGGGATTGCCCAGAAAGATGCCGTATATGGGAGGCATGGTTCCGGGAGCATTAGCGTAATTCGTATTCAAAACGTCGAGGTAGGTGTCGTTAGGTTGGCCGTCGGACAGGAAAATGACGGCTTGGTTCTGGGTTTTGGTCATCGATGTGTTGGTGAGCCATTGTTTGGACCTTTCCAGGGGTGGTTTATAATTCGTACCGCCGGTTTTCAAGCCGATAGTTGATTTCAGGATGCTCACATTGGTAGGGGTGAGTTCCAACAGGGACTGTTCTTCTACGATGGAACTGTTGAAGCCGAGGTAACCAGCGGTCGATTTAGGCGATTGCTGGGCCTGATAATCGATGGCCGCCTTGAAAGCGATGCCGCGCTGGGCGAACGGGTCGCCGGCCAAGGGACATCCGGCGATACTACCGGCGGGATCCAGCAAAGTGACTTCGCGGGTCCCGTATTCATAAGGAATTATGATTTTTCCCACATTCGAGGGCGGATTGTTGCAGCCATTTTTACTGTAGAAGTAGGTGGTGTCGCCTTGCGGGCTGATATGCACGAAGTTGGCATACATGCTTCCCGATTGATCCATCACGTAGACGATATCCGCGTCTCCGCCTTCTTGCACGGTAGTGCGGCACAAGGCCAAGCCGTCATTGTCTATGCGGGTCACATTTTCAGGTATAGTCAATGTCGTTCCGTTCATGGTCGAAACATCGAGACATTTTTTATAGGAAAGTCCGTTGCCGTCGCTCAGAACGGCACCGGTCAGGTCGCATCGCTTGACTTGAGCTTCGACGAAAGAAGTGCAGCACACAACAGCGATTAGGGTCGCGTAGCGGACGGGGATTTTAATCATTTGCCACCTCACCGAGACTGCGGAGTATTCCGGGTCAAGGGATACTTATCCAAGAATAAGTATAGGGGAAATCGATTTCGATTACCCGTAATTTGAGATAATTGCGGATCGGTGGCGTGAAAAGGTAAATCCGTTACATGAAGATCAAAAAACCGTTTGTAAAAGTTGAGGATTTTGTCGTTTTTTTTCTGGCGGCGGTCCGGGGAAATATAAAAGCCGGGCGGATTGGGTCCGCCCGGCCTGGTATCCGGCCTGATTCGGCAACGCTTCTTTATGGGGTCAAGTCGGTATAATTAGGCGGGCGGACGACTCCCGTACGGGTCAGCAGGATATCCTGCTTGTTGTTTTCAAAGGTGAACAGCACTTTCCAAACGTAAGCGCCCTGTCCCACGAATTGGCC
>CAYNXV010000007.1:38308-40155 GCA_964401245.1 uncultured Bifidobacteriales bacterium
GGCGGTCCTTCGAGTTTCTTGCCGGTGCTACCCGGAATGTTTCCGGAAATGTCGGTGATGACTCCATTGATGTTCAGGTAGATGCAATCGCCGGATATGGGAGCCGAGGCTTTGGGATCCACCAGGATTACGAGTTGGTTTCCATTGGGAGGGGGTTGCACGCCGTTGGGAACAATCGGAGAAAGCGCGACTCGGTCCTTGCAATTTCCGGTCGGGTTCTTGGAGTATAACAAGACCGTATTCCAATCGGTTTTGGTTTTAAGTTCCTCCGAAAGCGTGATTTTCAAGGTGTCGAACCCCGTTTCCGCGGCGCCCGGTTGTTGCTTGCTGAAATTGTAATAGGCGATTTGCGCGTTCAGTACCACGGGACCGATGGAGTCCTCAATCGTGGGTTGCTGGCCGGCGAAAATATGGTTTCCCGGAAGTTGGGCGATGGGCGCCGGACCGGTTGTCGACGTCGAGGTAAGGCCCGGGGGGAATTCCTGGGACGAATAATCAATCACCACGATATTGGGTGTACCGGGAAGGATGCTGATATGGGACGGACCCGCCAAACGCTCGAATCCCGCCGCGGTTTCGTTCCAATAGGACGTGACGTTCGCGGGTAGTGCGGACAAGGGATTCTGGAATACGATATAGACCTTGTCGCCTTGGCCGTTTCCATTTTCATCCACGATATACGCCTTGGTCACCTGATTCCGGGCCGAAATGAGGGTGAGGTTTCCCGTAATCGGAGTTCCGGGTACGGTAGCCGTTCCCATAAGGACCACCTGGTGGGCGTTGTTTGAGCCGAAAGAGGGATCTATGGTCAGGTTACCGGCAACAGGCCCGTTCAGGCTGAAGGGAGAAATAGTGATTTCCGCGGTAAATACACCGCTGGTATCATTGGTTTCCACAAGTTTGATTTTTTCGTTGTCGCCCTGGGGAGTGGTGAACACCACTTCGATTGTATCTCGTTGGGGAGTGGGAGATTTGACTTCCAGGTAGGCCAGAACCTTATTATTCACTCCGTCGATAACCGAGGTCAAAGGTGCGTCGGGCGCGACCGCCAATCTGTAACTCAAATTCCGAATGCCGTCCGCGCCGAAGGAAGTACTGGCCACCACGGTTTTTCCATAGACTTCATCGACATAGGTGACCCGGATTTCGTCCGTATCAAGACAGGTCAGCGTCTGGTCACCTTTATTTACCGCTCCTTCATTTTTAACGATGGGAGCGCTCTTATATACGCCCGGCGACACTTCGGTCAAAGGAACATTAGCGATGACATCCTGAGAGGAGATGCATTGCACTGTGGCGTATACGGTTTCTCCGGTGGTGGAGGAGAAATTCTGATCGCGCGCTTCCAAAATGATGCTGCTGGTGAATCGGGAGACACCGGCTCCAGGGGTTTGCTCGTTCGTAATGAGTACCGTCTCCGGTGCGTCAGGGTAGGCTATTTTCAATTGGGCCTGAGCCTGGACGGGAGGAGAATGCGCTTTCCCGTTCTGATTGTGAGCCTCAACTGTGGCCGTAACCTCGCCCAGGAAGAAATAATCCAGGGTGGCATTGGTTTTGGAAGGAAGCGCCAAATCTTTCAGCGGGATTTCCGCTACCCAAAGGCGGACTTCGGATTGCACTATTTCCTTTTTGGTGAGCAATACATCTAAAGTATCTCCCGGCGCATTTCCATTACGATTTCTGACCACCAGTCTGGCGGACTTGGTGGCGGGGGAGCCTCCGATGGCGTCGTCATCACGGAAAGCCAAATAGGCCTTGCCAGAGGTAGGGTCGTAGAACTGACCTGACGGATACGGCGTTCTTCCGGTAGCATCGGTAGCGAAGTATAATTGGTGCGCCTGGTCCTT
>CAYNXV010000008.1:0-3829 GCA_964401245.1 uncultured Bifidobacteriales bacterium
TCCCGGATGGCGATCAAGGCGTCGCAAAACCGGTCCATCTCGGCTTTGGATTCGCTTTCGGTGGGCTCGATCATCAGGGTGCCGGGCACGGGAAAGGAAACCGTGGGAGCGTGGAAGTTATAGTCCATCAGACGTTTGGCGATATCCTCCACCTCGATGCCCGCCGAAGCTTTGAAGGCGCGGCAGTCCAGAATCATTTCATGGGCGACGGTGCCGTTCCTGCCTTGGTAAAGTACGGGGTAATGGTTTTGCAGGCGACGTTTGATATAGTTGGCGTTGAGTATGGCCACCTTGGTCGCATGCGTCAATCCCTCTCCGCCCATCATGCGGATATAGGCCCAGGAGATGGGGAGTATGGAGGAGCTGCCCCAGGGTGCGGCCGAAACCGGAGTCGAGCTTTCGCGAGACTCCGTGGGGCTTACCACAGGGTGGCCCGGCAGGAACGGAGTCAGGTGATTCGCGACGCATATCGGACCCATGCCCGGGCCGCCGCCCCCATGGGGAATGCAAAAGGTTTTATGCAGGTTCAAGTGGCATACGTCGGCTCCCACCCGTCCCGGACTGCATAGCCCGACCTGGGCGTTCATGTTCGCGCCGTCCATGTAAACCTGTCCGCCCGCTGCATGCACGGTTTGGCACACTTCCTGAATGCCTTCTTCGAAAACGCCGTGAGTGGAGGGATAGGTTATCATCAATGCGCCCAGGTTTTGGCGGTGTTCCTCGGCCAAACGCGCCAAATCCTGACCGTCGATATTTCCGTTCGCGTCGCATTTCACCACCACCACTTTGAAGCCCGCCATCACCGCGCTGGCCGGATTGGTGCCATGCGCGGAAGAAGGAATGAGCACTACGTTGCGCCCGCCCTCTCCGCGGCTTTGATGGTAGGCGCGTATGACCAGCAGTCCCGCGTATTCGCCTTGCGAACCCGCGTTGGGTTGCAGCGAGACTCCGGGCAGGCCCGTGATTTGCGCCAGGGCGGATGCCAGGTTGCGGAAGAGTTCCGCATAGCCGGCCGTTTGTTCGCGCGGCGCGAAAGGATGGGGCTGCGCGAATTCCGCCCAGGTGACGGGAATCATCTCGGTGGTGGCGTTGAGCTTCATGGTGCACGAGCCCAGCGCAATCATGGAGGTGGTAAGCGACAAGTCCTTGTTTTCGAGCCGGCGCATATACCGTAACATCTCGGTTTCGGATCGGTGGGTATTGAAAACGGGATGCGTCAAAAACGCGGAGGCGCGGTTAAGGGCGGCCGGCCATGCTCCGCCCATGGGTGTGGCCGAGAATGTTTCTCCGGCGGGAATTTCTTTTTGCAGGGCCCGGGCGAATACGCTGAGAAGTACGGAAAAATCTTCGGGAGTGACGCTTTCATCCAGACTGACGCCGACCGAGCCGTCGGGATAGGGGCGGAAGTTGACGCGAGCCTCTTGCGCGGCCTCCTGCAAGCGCTTGCGGGCGGCGGCATCGGGAAGGGCGACGCGTAAGGTGTCGAAATAGGTGGCGTGAACGGGAGCGGCTCCCCAGCGGGACAATTGTTCCGCGAATTTCCGCGCCAGGCCATGAGTGCGCTCGGCTATGGCCTTGAGTCCATACGGTCCATGATAGACGGCGTACATTCCGGCCATCACCGCCAACAGCACTTGCGATGTGCAGATGTTGCTCGTGGCTTTCTCGCGGCGGATATGTTGTTCGCGCGTTTGCAGAGCCATGCGATAGGCCGTCTTTCCGGCCGCGTCCACCGAAACGCCGATGATACGTCCGGGGAGGATGCGCTTGAATTCCTCGCGCGCGGCGAAAAAGGCCGCATGCGGTCCGCCGTATCCCATGGGCACGCCGAAGCGCTGCGTGGAGCCGACCGCCACGTCCGCTCCGCATTCTCCGGGAGGCTTGAGCAAAGTCAGAGCAAGCAAATCCGTGGCCACCGCCGTGCGGATACCCGCCTTGCGCGCCTTGGAACAAAAGTCGGTGGGGTCGACCACCGCGCCTTCGGTATCGGGGTATTGCAGCAGCGCGCCGAAACAAGAAGCGGGGAAGTCGAAACCGGCGGCATCGCCGATGCGCAATTCGATGCCCAGCGGGCGGGCGCGGGTTTCCAGCACTCCCAGGGTCTGGGGGTGGCATTTATCGGAGGCGAAAAACATGGTCGCTTGGGGACGTTCGCCGCGTGTGGCGGAATAAAACAGGCTCATGGCTTCGGCCGCCGCCGTAGCTTCGTCGAGCAGGGAGGCATTGGCGACGGGCAGTCCGGTCAGGTCGGTCACCAAAGTCTGGAAATTGAGAAGGGCTTCGAGACGGCCTTGCGCGATCTCGGCCTGGTATGGCGTGTATTGCGTATACCAACCGGGGTTTTCCAGGATATTGCGCAGGATGACGGTGGGCGTAATGCAGCCGTAATAACCCATGCCGATATAGGATTTGAAAAGCTGATTTTTGGCGGCGAGGATGCGGAATTCCTGCAGGAAGGTATGTTCGTCGGAATTGGCTTCGATTCGCAGGGGTTCGCTCAGGCGGATGGAGGCGGGAACGGTTTTATCCACCAGGCCGTCGAGGGAATTTTCTCCCAGCGCTGCCAACATGGCTTGCAACTCTTGGGCATCGGGGCCGATATGTCGGTCGGAAAAACGAAGGGAGTGCATAGGGGATTCGGATTGTGGGGTCATCTAGCTACGGATTCCTGCCGGGTTTAGGGTGTGTCGCCCCTGAAGCGCCTTAAGTGGGCTTGGGCGCATGCCCAAAGCGCCCATAAATTAAATTAATATGTCATATCTTCATACTCCCATGGGGAAGGGCCGTTTATTGCTAATTTGACGGCCGAAAGGAAATCCGGATTTTTATGGGTATCAATGTTGCCATTATGGGCGCTACGGGAGCGGTGGGTACCGAGTTGCTGGCCTTGCTCGATGAACGGAAGTTTCCCCTGGGAAAACTCACTTTGCTGGCGAGCAAACGCTCGGCCGGGCGCACCCTTACCTTTCAGGGTGAAACCTATCCCGTGGAGGAATTGACCCACGACTCCTTTAAGGATGTCCAATTGGTGCTGGCTTCTGCCGGCGGCAAAATCAGCAAGGAATTCGCCCCCTCCGCCGTAGCAGCCGGAGCAGTGGTGGTGGACAACACTTCCTACTTCCGGATGCAGGAAGGCGTGCCGCTGGTGATTCCCGAGGTGAATCCCGAGGATATCGCCAAGCATAAGGGCATTATCGCCAATCCCAATTGCTCGACCATCATCATGGCCCTGCCGCTTTTTCCGTTGCACCGGCGTTTCGGCATCCGCCGCATCGTCGCCGCCACCTATCAGGCCGCCAGCGGAGCGGGCGCCATCGCCATGGAAGAGTTGCTGCAGGAAACCGCGGCCAAGTTGGACGCCCGCGAATTCACCGCCACGGTGATCCCGCATCCTTACGCCTTCAATCTCTTCCCCCACAATTCGCCCATGCTCGATACGGGTTATTGCGAAGAAGAGACCAAGATGATCAAGGAAACCCGCAAGATATTCCATGACGACTCGCTCCGGATAACCGCCACCTGCGTGCGGGTACCCGTGCTGCGCGCCCATTCCGAATCCTTGAACGTGGAATTCGAGAAGGACTTTTCCGTTGAAGAGGCCTACGACATCCTGCGAAATGCGGAGGGAGTGGAGGTATTGGAGGACAGGGCCAACAATCGCTGGGCCATGCCTCTGGAAGCATCCTCCAAAGACCCGGTTTTCGTCGGTCGCCTCCGTAAAGACCCTTCCCAACCCAATACCCTGGAAATGTGGGTGGTAGGCGACCAAATCCGCAAAGGCGCCGCCCTGAACGCGGTGCAAATCGCGGAAAAACTGTTTCCCTAGCCA
>CAYNXV010000008.1:3929-9488 GCA_964401245.1 uncultured Bifidobacteriales bacterium
TCTCAGGAACAAGGCTGTTTTATGCAAAATCAAGTGTCCCGCATCGCCGGGATGGAAATTCCGGAATTGGCCCGCCGTTTCGGCACTCCCACTTTCATCTATGATCGCGCCGTCATCGAAGCGCGCGTGGCCGAGCTCAAACGTTTCGACGTGATCCGCTTCGCTCAGAAAGCGAATTCGAACCTGGCCGTCCTTTCCCTGATGCGCCGCCTGGGCGTGGTGGTCGACGCCGTTTCTGCCGGAGAGATTGTGCGCGCCTTGAAGGCGGGATTCACCGCGCGCGGCGAAAAGCCGGGCATCGTTTATACCGCCGATCTATTCGACGACGACGCCATCGCGCTGATCCGGGAGCATCGTATCCCCGTCAACGTGGGTTCGCCCGATATGCTGTCGCAGCTGGGAAAGTTCTGCCCGGGCGGCGAGGCGATTCTCCGCATCAATCCCGGCTTCGGCCATGGGCATTCGCGCAAGGTGAATACCGGCGGCGAATGGTCCAAGCACGGCATCTGGCACGAAGACCTGGAGGAATGCCTGACCCTGGGCCGCGAGGCGGGCGTGAACGTCGTGGGCTTGCATATGCATATCGGCTCCGGCAGCGATTTCCACCATCTGTCGCAGGTATGCGACGCCATGGTGGCTGCCGCCAAGCGCATGGGCCCGCAGCTCAAAGTCATCAGCGCGGGAGGGGGGCTTCCCATTCCCTACCGCAAGGAGCAGCCGCGCATTGACCTCGACGCCTATTACGAGTTATGGGACAAGGCTCGACGCTCCATCGAGGCGGCCCTGGGGCACCCCGTTTCCCTGGAAGTGGAACCCGGACGTTACCTGGTCGCCGAAAGCGGCAATCTCCTTACGGAAATCCGCTCGCGCAAAACGACGGGCGGAAACGCTTTCTACCTGGTAGACGCCGGATTCGACACCCTTATCCGCCCGGCCATGTACGGAGCCTATCACGAAATATCCATCGCCTCCGCCGACGGGCGCGATCTGAATGGAACGGTCGACGCCGTGGTGGCTGGACCTTTATGTGAGTCCTGCGACGTTTTTACCCAAGAAGATGGCGGGCTGGTGACCACGCGTAAATTGCCGGACGCCGCCGTAGGGGATTACCTGTTGCTGCACGACGCCGGTGCTTATGGATCGGTGATGTCGTCCAATTACAATACGCGTCGTTTGGCGGCCGAGGTGCTGGTTTACGACGGCAAGGCGGAGATTATCCGCGAACGCCAGACCTTCGAGGCCATTTTGCAATTCGAGCGCATACCGGAATCGCTGCGTCAATAAGAGGCGCGCACCTGCAAGCGGTAGTTGAGGGATTCCTCCACTTTCGCTTCGGCCAGGGGCAGTTTCAAAATGCCCGTCAATCGCAGGCCCGGGGCGATGTCGAAATCCTGGGACGCGTATATCCGGTTCCGGGAGAGGGGTTTGAGCACGTCTCCCGTTTGCCAGCCGAGGCGGAAGGCATCGGACCGCTTGCGACGCCAGGCGATATCCCCCTGCAGGGAGCGGGGAAAAAGACCGCCATAGCCTTTTCCCCGGTGGGAATAGCGCAAGGCGGCGCGCCATGTCTCCGCTCCGTAGCGCGCGCCGCTTCCCAGGGTCCAATAACTGCTTTCGCGCCCCTCATGGCGTCCCTGATCCCAGCGCCAATCCGCCAGGCCGGCCAGCAAACCCCATTTCTTTTCGAGCCCGAGACGGAAGCCCTGCCGCAACCAATCGTCGCGCAACCACAGCCATCCCAATTCCGAATCCGCCTGCAAATGCCAGGCTTCCTTTTCTTCTCCCAGGGGCAGCCGCGATTGCAATGTCAATCCCCCTTCACCGGCTCCCGGCACGGGAAACCCGCCCTCCGAGGTGTCCTGATGGCGCAGGGAAGCCGAGGCCAAAGGATTTTCCCAACCCGGCGTCGACTGGTAAACCCGCAAGGAATTACGGCGTCGTGCGGACCATTTATCGGTGAGTTCGGCTTCGGCCACATAGCCCAGACGGCCGCCTGCTCCTCCCGTCCCGTCCTCCCCGCCCATCACCCGGCTATAGGCATAGCCCATTCCCAGGCGAAGCCTTTCCTGCCGTTCGCCGCCTTCCACGCCTCCCACGAAATGATCCGCGACGCGGCCGTCAACCGATTCGTAGCGTATCAGCAGGTTTTGCGCGCCCAGAGTGTACGCCTCCCCATACCAACGCGCGCCCGCGCCGTATTGCAACAGGTCCACCCGTTCGCCGGCCCGCGTGGCCTGATTCCACGATGCATGCGTGGCGGCGGCCACGGTTTCTCCCGTAAAGCACAGTCCCAAGCCGTTCGCTCCCGGATGCGGGGAGGATATAAAAGCGGGACCTTGGCTGTAAGTCAGGCCGGCGGGAGCGTTCCGTCCCCAGACCAAAGGAATGCGGACGTCGGGTAGGGTATATTGCAAGTTACCTGCATGGAGAGACAGCCGGTGGCCGGAAGCGAGCTGCCATCCCGCCTCGACATACCTTCGAATCAAGGCGGTATCGCGGAACGCGCCGCCCATTCGTAACTCGCCGTATCGGAGGTCCGAGGTCAGTGCGAATCCGTCCCGGTCCGGAGAGCGGGGATGGAAGGCGTGGGTCCATTGCGCGCGCAGGCTTCTGGGCGTGGGCGGCTCCGAAGCAAGCGCCGACGGGGGATGGGGGCAGGCTTCCGCGGCCGCTTCGGAAATGGCGGATTGATCCCAGTCACGGGCAAGGTCGAGCAAGGTGCCGCAATCGACGGTCTCGTCCAATTCCAGCGCGAGCGCGGTGAACTGTTCCGGCGTCAGGCGTCCTTCCAGACGCTTGTCTTCCAAGGCATCCAAAAACAGCGCGATTGCCGGTGTTTCCGTTTGCGCCTGGATGTTGCAGGCCAAAAGCAGGGAAAGCCAGGGTAAAAACCGGCTGGAACCTGAAATCCGACTTGTCCCCGCCTCCCACCAACCCCTAATATGGTAAATGGCTAAAATGGGCAAAACCGTCCTCCCGAGGCCGCGAAGGTAGCAAATGCAGAAATGGCTCCATAGTTTGCAATTTCAGATACCCATGGTGGCTTTGGCATCCTTTGCGGGTATTCTGGCATTCCTCCTCACTTTGTTGCATCAAATGAGCGTCATAGACGGTCGAACCCGAGAGTTGGCGGCCTCGGCGGAAACCGGGGGTATAGTGGCTACGTGCATTTCCGCATTGTCCGTAACGGCTCGCGAAAGAACCAAGTACGCCGGATTGGGGTCGGAGCATTATCGGCAGAGATTCCAATCCTCAGTGGACGAGCTGGATTCACTTTACCGGCGGCTAAATGACAGGGGGCTCTCCTCCCATATCAAAACCGGCGAGGAATGGAAAATCCTCAGCGGAAAAATGGAGTCGTATTTGCAGGCCGCCCGCATGCAGGAGGTAAGGCCGAAAGGTAATGGGAAGGGAGGGCGGTTTCCCCTGGACCCGACGGTCAACGAAAACCTGAAAGTCTGGGAGCAGGAATTGCGGGATGGTTTTTTCCTGCTGCAAGACACCATGCGCATCGACAGGTTCGCGAAGCTTTCCCTTTTATCCACTTCCATCGAGGCGGCCCGCGATAAGGTCGGCTATACCCTGCTGTTACTGGTGGTGATGATCGGTTATGTGGCCGCGGTGCTCAAGTGGAAAATACTCGGCCCGCTCCAGAAGCTGGAAAAGGGAACCCTCGAATTGGGCGCGGGAAATCTCGGATATCAGGTATCCGTTCCGGTGGAGAATGAAATCGGACGCCTGGCGAGGGTGTTCAATAATATGTCGGTGCAGTTGCAGGATCAACAGGCATCGGACGGAAGACTCAAAAGGCTGGAGGCCATCAATCAAATCGTGCGGAGCGTGAACCATGAAATCAACAATCCCCTGATGATCATCAGCGCCAACGCGGAATTTCTGGCGGCGACTCTGGAAGGGGCTCCGGAAGGCGTAAGATCGAAACTGGCTTCCATCATGGGGGAGGTGCAGCGGATTCACACCGTAACCCAGCGGCTCAAGGACATCCGCGAACCGGTCACCAAGAATTACATCGACGACAAGGAGCAGATGATCGATATTCTCCGCTCCAGCGGCGTTTGGGATCGCAACTGGGTGGACAAGAAATGAGACCGGGGTTGCAAGTGGCGGGTATCTGCCTGTCGGTGGCCGCGATGATGGCGGCCGGCTGCGGAGGCGCCCCGCCCAAACCTTCCCACTCGCCCGACAAGGACAACGGGGCGGGAGGGACGGGATCCTTTCCGGAAAAACCCTGTCCCGATAGCGCGTCCCCGATCCTAGAAACCGTTCTGCCGGTCCGGCCAGATACGGACTCTCTGGAAAGCGAAATCCGGCAACTTAAAACCGAAGTGGAGCGGCTGCGGGAGGAGAATTCCCGGTATAAAACCCTGATCCTCGAGCTGGAAAACATCCGGTAAGTCGGGCGGGAATATCTACATTCTTGGCCTTCATGGAAGAGCTCCGCAAGAAGGTATTCGCCGACATCAAGCGCCTGGTCGTCAAGGTGGGCACCCGCCTATTGTGCAATGACGACAACACTCCCGATAAGACCTACCTCAAGCACCTGGTAGGCGAAATCTGCCGATTGCATGATGAAGGCCTGGCGTTGGTGCTGGTGAGCTCGGGAGCGGTGGGCTTGGGCATGGGAGCCCTGGGTTACCGGTCGCGGCCGTCGCGCCTGCCGGAAAAACAGGCCTGCGCCGCAGTGGGGCAGGTGCGCCTCATGCATCTTTACGAGGAATTGTTCGCCAAGCGCGGCAAGACGGTGGCGCAAATTCTGCTCTCGGCGGATGACTTCCATAATCGCACCCGCTTCAACAATATCCGGAATACCGTCGATACTTTGCTGGCCAAGGGCGTCATTCCCATTGTCAATGAAAACGATACCATTACCACGGATGAAATAAAGGTGGGCGACAACGACAAGTTGAGCGCCGACGTGGCCCATTTCCTCAATGCCGACCTTCTGGTCATCCTCTCCGACGAAGACGGGCTGTATACCAAGAATCCCAAGCAGCATCCGGACGCCCAGCCGATAACCATCGTGCCGCGCGTCACATCCGAAATCCTCCGGTTGGGGGGAGCGGCTCCCGGAAGCGGAGTCAGCGTAGGCGGCATGCGCGCCAAATTGCGCGCCTTGCAACAGGCCACCGAAGGGGGCACTCCCGCGGTTCTGACCAAAGGCACCGACGCCCTGTTGCTCGAACTGGTCCGAGGTAAAACCGTGGGCACTCTCTTTCTCCCCAACTCAGCGCGCATCCGCCACAACAAGCGGTGGATGGCGTTCGTTTCCAAGCCCAAAGGGCAAATCGCCGTGGACGCGGGAGGCGAGAAGGCCTTACTTACGCGCAAGGTGAGCCTTTTGCCCGCGGGCATCGTGTCGATAAAAGGCGCCTTCGCCGCAGGTGATTTCGTGGAGATCATGAATCCCGGGCGCGAGGTGATAGGCCGTGGAAAGGTCGCCTACGGCGCCGCCGACGTAGAGAAAATCAAAGGAAAGAAAAGCGGCCTCATTCCGGGAATCCTGGGCCGCAAGGGTCCCGAAGAAGTCATCCATCGCGACCA
>CAYNXV010000008.1:9588-39772 GCA_964401245.1 uncultured Bifidobacteriales bacterium
CCCCGTCCCTGGAAGCCTATGCGCGCGCGTTGGGGGAGAAAAGCCGCGCCGCCTCGGTGGCGGTACGCAATCTCAGCGCCGCCAAGCGCAATGCCGTGCTTAAAAACCTGAGAGCCTCGCTGCTCGAAAATTCCCAAACCTTGCTGCGCGCGAATGCCCGCGACCTGGAGGCGGGACGCCTGGCCGGATTGTCCGAGGCCATGCTCGACCGCCTGCTCCTGAACGAAAAGCGCATCACTGCCATGGCCGACGGGCTGAAAAGCATCATCGCCTTCGCCGACCCCGTGGGCCGCGAACTGGAGCGCAAGGTGCGCAAGGACGGCCTGGAAATCGCCCGCGTGGCGGCGCCCATCGGTACGATTTTCTTCATCTTCGAATCGCGCCCCAATGTCACGGTGGACGGCGGCGCGCTGTGCTTCAAAAGCGGCAACGCCGTGATTCTGCGGGGCGGCAAAGAGGCCGCGCACAGCAACGCTGCGTTGGCATCCCTGTTCCACAAAGCCTTGCGGAGCGAAGGCGTAACCGTCGACGCGGTACAGCTGGTGAACACGCCCGCGCGCGAATTGGTGGACATGCTGCTGGTGGACACCCGCCACATCGATCTCGTGATTCCCCGGGGAGGCGAGAATCTCATCCGCGCGGTGGCGGAAAAGGCGCGCGTTCCCGTCATCAAGCATTACAAGGGCGTCTGCCACGTCTATCTTGACGCTTCCGCCGATCCCGTCAAGGCCGAGGCCATCGCCCTCAACGCCAAGGTGCAGCGGCCCGGCGTGTGCAACGCCATGGAAACCCTTTTGTACGACAAGCGCTTCCCCGCGGGACGGATGCGGGACCTGCTCGCCAAACTCGCGGAAGCCGGCGTGGAGCTGCGCGGAGACGCCGAAACGCGCAAGTTACTGCCGGGCATCAAGCCCGCCTCCGAATCCGATTGGGACGAAGAATACCTCGCCCTGGTCCTGGCCGTGCGCTCGGTGGACGGAGTCGCCGGAGCCGTGGAGCACATCCGCAAGCATGGCACGGGCCATACCGATGCCATCGTGGCGGAGGCTGCGAAGGCGCAGAAGATGTTCGTGCAGGGCGTCGACAGCGCTTCGGTGATGGTGAACGCTTCTACCCGTTTCGCCGACGGGGGGGAATACGGCCTGGGCGCTGAGGTGGGCATCAGCACTGATAAGCTCCATGCCCGCGGCCCCATGGGGATGGAAAGCCTTACCACTTATCGCTGGATAGTGACGGGTAAAGGACATGTGAGAAAATGAGCGGGGAAAAAAGCTCGGACATCGAGGCCTTGCTGGCCGCCGTCAAATTCGACGAAAAGGGTTTGGCAACGGCGGTAGCCGTGTCCGCCGACGACGGAGAGGTGTTGATGCTGGCCTATATGAACGCCGAGTCGCTGCGCCTCACCTTCACCACGGGCTATATGACGTATTGGTCACGCTCCCGCCGGGCCTTGTGGGTCAAGGGCGGAACCTCGGGCAATAAACAAAGGGTGATATCGGCGCATCTCGATTGCGACGGCGATGCCCTGCTTTTCAAGGTCATGCAGGAAGGCGATGGAGCCGCCTGCCACGAAGGATACCGCTCTTGCTTTTTCCGCCAGCGAATCGAGGGGACATGGGTGGTTCAGGGAACGCCGCTCATCCCTCCGAATCCCCATCAGCACGGCTGAAATCCGCCTGGGAGGAATCCACTTCCGCCTTTTTGAGGAGTAGGGGATTTTCACCCGAGGGCAAGGCGCTCCTGCTCGCCGTTTCCGGGGGGGCCGATTCCATGGCCATGCTCCGGTATTTCGCCGAAACCCGGCACCCGCAGTCCCGGCTGTGCGTATTGCATATCCATCATGGGTTGCGCCCCGAGGCGGATGCGGAGGAAGCCCTGGTGCGGGCGTTTTGTCATGCGGTACAAATACCCTGTTCGGTGGCCAGACTTCTCCCCGAAACCCGACCGGCTCGGAAATCCCTGGAAATGTGGGCGCGCGATGAGCGCTACCGTTGTTTTGAGGAGGAGGCTCTCCGGACGAACTCCGATTTCATCTTGACGGCCCACCACCGGAACGATTTGGTGGAAACGGTTCTCCAACGCCTAGGGCGGGGCACTGGTTTCAAGGGATTACAAGGAATTCCCTTTTCCCGCGAAAACGGGATAATCAGACCCTTCCTCAACCGCACCCGGGCGGAAATCATCCAATATCTGGAATTGACCGCGACTCCCTGGCTCGAGGATGCGTCCAATCACGATGTAAGCATTGAGAGGAATTGGTATCGGTCGCATCTCATTCCCAAGTGGAAGGGGCAAAATCCCCACTTGGAGGAGCAGGTGGCGCGAATCGCTTTCGCGGCGCAGGAAATGTGGCCCCGAATGCAAAGTCTGGCACCGGAGATACGCTACGAATCCCATGGGCCGAATCGCCCTTATTTGACCTTTTTGGCCATAGAAGAGGCCTTGCCGCAATCCGAATCGCTCAAGGCGGCGCTGGAAGCGCTGTTGGCAGCCACCTGCGAGTGGGCCAGGGAAAAAGAGGTCGAGCCTCCTCCGATGACGGGAGTCACACGGAAAATACTGGACGAATTCGGGAGGCAGGCAAGGCAGGGCTTGAGGGGTTTGGGGTTGGCCTTGTCCCCCCAGTGGAGCTTTAACGCGGAAAACGAAGGATTATTCTGTGCTATCGGTTCCATCCCCCCTTATGCTGAGAAGGGCAAGGAGCATTTATGGCCCGAAGTGGATTGGATCCCCGAGAATGGAGCGGTTTCGGGGCGATGGGGCGAGAGGAATTACATCCTGACCGTGCGGACCTATTCGGTTGACGATAAGCCCGGATTTCCGGCGCCCGGCATGCCGATTGCGCTATTTGATGCCGGCTTATTATCTTGTAGATTAAGAATCAGAACCAGACAAAAGGGAGATAAATTTTCGCCGCTGGGTGTTTCCAGCCGCTCCCGGAAGTTAAAGACTTTTTTAAACGAAAAAAAAGTGCCCCTGTCGGAGAGGGACAAATTGCCTCTTTTATGCGTAAAGGATCAAGTGGTTTGGATTCCTGGCTACGGACTCTCCGAATTTCATAGAATAGGCGATGCGACGCGGCGAATTTTAGAATTGGTATGGCAATGGGAAAACCTGTAGAAGACAAGAACAACCTGGTGGACGACAAGAAAAACAGCAACAAGGAAATTCCCCGGCGGGACAACAAGACGCCGGATTCCAAGCCAGGTATGCCTCCGGGAAACAAGTGGGGCCGGAAAAACCTGACCCTGATTCTGGCGATGGTGCTGGTTTCGATTTTCCTTATCCAGTTGCTGGACTCGCAAAATCCGGTAGAGGAAAAGACATATTCCGAGTTCCGGGAGCTTATGGTCGATCCGGCCTATGAGATCTCCACCCTCGAATTGCAACGAGTGGGTGAAGGGTATCTCGTGGTGGGAGAACGCAAGCTCACTCCCCAGGAACAGGCGGAATTGCGGGAAGACCGCAGCGCCCTGGCTGCCCGTACCGTGAAGTTCAAAACCCTGCTGCCCGATATCGACGCATCCATACAGGCGATGCTGGACGATGTAACCGCCCGGGGCACCGAAGTCACTTTCGTGAGGGAAACCCGCTGGTTGGGCTATCTCGGAACCATATTCCCCCTTTTCCTGCTTATCGCTTTCTTCTGGTTCATGATGTCGCGTCAAGGTCAGATGGGGGGAGCGAAAGGCATTTTCTCCTTCGGTAAGATGAAGGCCAAGATCATGGACGAAAACCGTCCCAAGGTCACATTCAAGGACGTGGCGGGAGCCGACGAGGCCAAACAGGAATTACAGGAAGTCATCGAGTTCCTGCGCGATCCCGGTAAATTCGGAAAGCTGGGCGGTCGCATTCCCAAAGGCGTACTTTTGCTGGGACCTCCAGGCACCGGCAAGACACTGCTCGCCAAGGCTGTGGCCGGCGAGGCGCAAGTTCCCTTCTTCTCCATGTCGGGTTCCGATTTCGTGGAAATGTTCGTGGGCGTCGGCGCTTCGCGCGTACGTGACCTGTTCGAACAGGGCAAAAAGAATGCCCCGTGCATCATCTTCATCGATGAAATCGACGCCGTGGGCCGTCAGCGCGGTGCGGGCCTGGGCGGCGGACATGACGAACGCGAGCAGACCCTCAATCAATTGCTGGTGGAAATGGACGGCTTCGGAAGCAATGAAGGCGTCATTCTCATCGCGGCCACCAACCGCCCCGACGTGCTGGACCCGGCATTATTGCGACCGGGCCGCTTCGATCGCCAAGTAGTGGTTGACCTGCCCGACGGCAAGGGTCGCGAAGGCATTCTTCGCGTGCATCTTGAAAAGCGCAAGGTTCCCCTTCGCGAAGACGTGGAATTGCCTCGCATCGCCAAGGGAACTCCCGGGTTATCCGGCGCGGACCTGGAAAATCTGGTAAACGAAGCTTGTCTGCTGGCCGCGCGCTTCGGCAGCGACCAGGTGGCCATGATCGACTTCGAAGAGGCCAAAGACAAAATCATGATCGGCTCCGAACGCTTCTCCCGCATTCTCAATGAGGATGAGAAACGGACCACGGCTTACCATGAAGCGGGACATGCCATCGTATCCCTGCTGGTGAAGCATGCGGATCCTTTGCATAAGATCACCATCATTCCCCGCGGGCGCGCGCTGGGTATCACTTTCCAATTGCCCGAAAAGGACAATTACACCTACGATTCGCGTTATGTGCTCGATAAAATCGCCATCCTGATGGGCGGTCGGGCGGCGGAATTAATCATATTCAACCAAAAGAACACCGGAGCCAGCAACGATATCGAGAAGGCCACGGAATTGGCGCGCAAATACGTTTGCGAATGGGGCATGTCGGATTTGGGACCGCTCTCTTACGGCAAGAAGCAGGAGGAGATTTTCCTGGGCCGCGAAATCAGTCAGCACCGCGATTATTCCGAAGCCACGGCGATTCAAATCGACCGCGAGGTGCGGAAAATCGTCGAAGGCCAGATGGAGCGCGTGCTCAACATGCTTTCGGAGAGCAAGCAAAAGCTGGTCAATCTGGCGGAAGCCCTTATGGAGCATGAGGTACTGGAATTCGACGAAATCAAACGGGCCATCGGCGGCGAAATGCTCGTCGATACCCGCAAGAGTCGCTCCTATCTCAAGGACATCGCCGCGCGGGAGAAGAAAATTGCCGCCCGGGCCGAAGCGGAAGCCGAGGCGAAAAAAGCCGAAGCCGAGTCGAAGCAAGGTGCCGTGGCCGTGGCAGAATCCGAGAATGAAGATTCCTCTGTGCCGGAAGCGGACTCCGACGATAAGAGCGAGAAGGATTCCGGCAAGGGCGCCGGCTTCGACTCCGTAGCCTGAAGCCCATGCGGTCCTCCCCGGTCGGGGGTCTACCCCTCTCATCCCTCAAGCCCCTTACTCCCCGCGCCTGGCGCGTCGGCGACCGCCTCTTGGGCGGCGACCGGGCGCTGGTGATGGGTATTGTCAACGTTACCCCCGATTCCTTTCACGACGGAGGGCGGCATACCTCCCTGGATGCCGCTCTCCGGCATTCCGAAGCCTTGATCGAAGCCGGGGCCGATATACTCGACATCGGCGGCGAAAGCTCACGGCCGGGCGCGGAACCGGTTCCCGATGAAGAGGAAATCAGGCGCGTGGTTCCCCTTATCGAGTCGCTGGCGCGCCGCACTGACATTCCATTATCCATCGATACGGTGAAATCCACGGTGGCCCGACGGGCGCTGGATGCCGGCGCGCTCATAGTCAACGACGTAAGCGGCATGACCTTCGATCCCCTGATGTGGGAATTGCCCCAGGGCTACGGCGCGGGCGTGGTGCTCAACCATATGCAGGGCACGCCGCAAACCATGCAAAAGGCGCCGGAATACACCGACGTCATCGGCGAGGTGAAGGACTTCCTGTTCGACAGGGTGCGATTGCTGGCATCCCTTGGCTTGGCGAAAGACCGTATCGCGCTCGATCCCGGCATCGGATTTGGAAAACGGGTGGTGGACAATTACCGGCTCATCGACAGCATCGAATTTCTGGAGGGCATCGGCTGCCCCGTGCTTTTGGGGATGTCCCGAAAGTCCTTCATCGGGAAAACCCCCGGCCTCGAAAATTCGGATAGGCTCATTCCCAGCGTCGCTTTGGCCGTTTTCGCGGCTCTTAAAGGCGTTTCCATTCTGCGGGTGCATGACGTGCGCGAAACGGTGGAGGCGCTGCGCATGGTATCCGCCGTCCGCATAGTATAATTGCAGAGTATATTAGCGGAGTAGGGAATCCAGGCCGGAGAAAAAAACCGGATCGGACCCAAGGAGTCGAAGATGGATACCAGAGGTCTGCCTTCCGGATGGATGGAATCTTATTGGCGTGACGGCTTCGTAATCCTGCCGCATGTCATTCCTGCGGAAGACATCGCTTTGCTTTCCATTTATTTCGACGAAATGCTGGCCCAGGCGACGGGCCTGTCCCGCGTCACCAAAACCGGCCTGACCGAATTCCGCGTGGTGCCCGTCAACGGCAAGCCTACGCTCAAGTTCGTGAAATGGGGTTCTGCCCTGCATGAAGGTTTGAACGCCATACGCACCTCTCCGCATCTTCTTGATATCGTCATGGCCCTACTCGGAAAAGATCTCCGGCAAATCACCAACCAGATGCATTATAAGAATCCCGGCGATGGCGTCAGTTTCCAAATGCACCAGGACTGCGTCTTCCGCAAGCCGGACGCCGACTACCGTGATCTCTACCACGGATTCCTCCAAGCGGCCATCGCCGTGGATCCCTCCACCCGCGAAAACGGTTGTCTGCAATTCGTTCCGGGCTCGCATATCTCCGGAAAGTCGCTGCTGGACGGCGGCTATGAGGGCTGGGAAGCCAATGCGCATAATGCCGAAGTGCTCAGTCGCATGCCCGCTCCGGTGGACGCCCTCATGAATCCCGGCGACGTGGCCTTGTGGAACCCATTCACCATACACGGTTCGCTGGCCAATACCAGCCGGATAAGTCGCCGGGTGTATATCAACGGGTTCGCGCGCAGCGACTGCACCAATCATGGTGTGGAAACGGTGCGGGCCGGCAAGGTGTTGCCCCTGCGGTATGGGCCCGAGACGGTGTGGGATATGGTGGAGGAAAAGTAGAGGTTAGGTCAGGCTTTAATACAAGCGAATGCCGCCAAGGCCCGCTCCCGCGCGAATCGGTGATCCACTATCGGCTTCGGGTAGGTTTTACCCAGCCGCACTCCCGCATAATCGAGAATCTCCGCGGGCGCCTCCCAAGGCGCATGGATATGCTTCTCCGGAAGCTTCGCCAATTCCGGCACCCAACGCTTTACATACACTCCGCCCGCATCGAATTTCTCCCCCTGCGTCACCGGGTTGAAGATGCGGAAATAGGGCGCGGCGTCGGCGCCGCAGCCGGCCACCCATTGCCACCCCAGCGTGTTGTTGGCCAAGTCGGCGTCCACCAAGGTATCCAGGAACCAATGCGCGCCTTCTTGCCAGCGAATCAGCAAATGCTTCACCAGAAAGGAGGCGACTATCATGCGCACCCGGTTATGCATCCAGCCGGTATGCCAAACCTCGCGCATGCCCGCGTCGACGAGCGGGTAACCGGTAAGGCCCCTTTGCCAGGCCCGGAGATCGGAAGGGGCGCGGCGCCAGGGGAATTTTTCGAAGGCGGGGCGCAGGGGTTTTTCGGGAGTAGTGGGGAAGTGACGTAAGAGATAGTATGCGAACTCGCGCCAGGCCAGCTCCTTGCGATACACCGTGGCCGAGACTTCAGCGGAGGGAGGCAAGGAGTCCAGCGAATTCCATACGGCGCGCGGACTGATTTCACCGAAATGCAAATGGGGCGAAAGCCGCGAAGTGCCGGCAATCGCAGGGATGTCGCGCCCCTCGGAATAATCCTCTACGGGTCCCGCCAGAAACCGTTTCAGATTGCGTTTCGCTCCCGCTTCTCCGGGAGTCCAGACATCCCGCAACCCTCCGGCCCAATCGATGGTGGGAAGCAAATGCAAATCTTCCCTTGGGAGACTATCGGGCCATTCATCGGGCGCGTTCAATTTGGAGGGAGCGGGCAAGGAAGGAATCGAGGGTATCGAAGCCTGCAGTCGATTCCAAAAGGGGGTGTATACCTTGAGAGGCGTTCCGGAGGCGGTGAGCAGGTTGTCCGGGTCGTGCAATAGTTGCGAGCGGAATACCTTTCCCTCGACCCCGACTTTTTCCAAGGCTTGCACGACTTGAGTTTCGAGACTCCGGGCCTCGGGCTCTTCGATGCGATTCCAATAAACCGCGTTGGCCCCGGTTTCCCGAAGCAATTCCAGCAAGGCGTGCTGCGGAGTGTCGCCTTTCCGGAGAATCAGCCGCGAAGAGCGCTTGCGCAAGGACGCGTCCAGTTCCAGCAGCGAGTGATGCAGCCACCACCGGGAAGCCGCACCGGGGCGCGAAAGGGTTGCCTTTCCCGGAGCATGAATATAGACGGGAATCACCGCCTGCTTGGATAGGTAGGCCTCATGCAGGGCCGGATTATCCTCCAGGCGGAAATCCCTTTGGAACAGGATAATGATGCTCATCCGCTAACCGGAATCTCCCCGTTGAAATCTTTTTGAAACAATCCCGAAACAATCGACGGCTAGCTTGATAGGCTCCATTTTTCAGGACTCAGCATGCAATCGATTCCTTTCAAAATAGCTATTTGCCTTGCCGCTTCGGCTCCCTTATGGGCGAACCTTCCCGCCACCTTGGTGGAAACGGAGTTGTTGATCGAAAAGGTCAAAGCGGAAATGGCGCATGAAGAAGAGCTCTGGGCCAAGGAAAAGCTTGAAGCTAAAGACTCGGAAGCAGCCCGCAAGGAGCGTTTCCGCAATTTCGATCAGGAAAAAGAAAAAGTAAGCGAACAGGTCACTAAGTTGGAAACCGACATTCAGGCCGAAATGGAAACGATTGAAAGACTGAAAAGAACGGAATCCGAATACGAGGTTCGCTTTTCCCGGCTCATGGACATCATGTTGGGACGAGCCGAAGAGTTGAAGGGCTTGATGGCTGCCTCGCTGCCTTACCGCACGGAAAGACGCGAGAAAAGCATCAATCTATTGATCCGCGACATCAAATCCCAAAGCATATCCCCGGAAGAGGCTTTCAACCGGCTATGGGTGCTTTACGAAAACGAACATCAATTGGCGTCCGAAAGCGAAGTATACGAAGCCGCGCCGCCCTTCGACGGCAATGCAAAACCCGTAACCTATTTGAGACTCGGTAAGCAATTGATGTATTACGCCTCTCGGGACGGACGCCAGCTGGGATATCTCATCAAGAACGAAGCGGGAGAATATGCATGGGTTACTGAGGAAAAAATGAACCTCGCCGAAAGGGACGCGGTTCGCGACGCCATTGCCACCGCCGAAGGGGGATTGCCCCCTGAATTCCGGCCCGTTCCCATACCCGCTTACATGCTGAAAACCCAGGAATGAATGCCATGTCATACTCTTTGTTAACCTTGCGCGCGGCTTTGAGCGCGGTGTTGGCCACAGTCGTTTTGATCATCACTTCCCTTCCCGTCGACGCGGCCGACAACCGGCGTCGGGAAGAACAAAAGGGACGGGAAATGCTCGTCCAGGCCCACCAAGAATTGGAATTGCTTCAGCAAAGGCTGGAGAACGTAAAGGTGGGTCGTTGGCAAGACAAACGCAACACCGTCGCCGCCCAGGAAGCCTTTCAGAAAATGTGGGACGACTTGAAGCGCGATCTCGACCAGCTTAATCAGGTGAAAACCCGCAAGGACGAAATGCTGCTGCGGTTGCGCGGGCAAAGCGCCGAGCGTGAGCAAGCCATCGCTTCGCAGGAAGACAGATACCGGCAATTCCGCTATATCGTTTTGGAGAAAGTGGACGAAACCAACGAGAAGCTGGCGGGCGCTTTTCCCCATGACTTGTCCTCACGCCAAGCCGCCTGGGCGGGCATCCAGAAGAATACCGCCGACGAATCCGAATTGTTGAACGAGCCGCTGGAAACCGTATTCGCTTCTAAGGCCAATCAATTCAAGCTGGAGGAATCGAGTGGCGTGGCCCGCGAAAGCCTTCCCATCAAGGGCGAAGCGCTATTCAAGGAGCAAAACCCGAGTGTCCATCTTCCCGAAGCCGTTCAGGGTCGGTTGTTGGCGGGGGTTACCGTTCGTCTGGGAACCTTTTACAAAGCCTTCGTAAGCACCGAGTCGGAGGATGCGGCCATCCTTGTCAAAACCGGACAGCTGGGTACCAATGCCTGGCAGTGGATGGAAGACATCCCTCCCCATATCCGAACCCAGTTGCATGCAGTCGCCGCAAAAATAGCCGGTGAAGAGGGGCGGGGCGATAGCGCCTCCGCCATGCTGATTCCCATCGACGTGCAATTGCGCAATGCCAGCGGAGAAGGCTTCCGGGCGACTTCGCAAATGGGCTTGGTGGCCTATATGGCTGATGAATTCTCCAAGGGCGGCTTTGCGGTCTATCTCATCGTGGGCGCTCTTTTCCTGGGCCTAATCATTGCCGCCGAGAAACTGATAATGCTTTTCTATCAAAGCGTAAGCAGGAAAAAAATGGACCAAATCCTGAGGCATCTTGAAGCTGGCGAAAACCGCCAGGCGCAGGAAGCCTCCGGGAAATTGCGCGGGGGCATCGGCGATTTATTCAAAACCATAACCGGAACGGTGAATCTTCCCCGCCAGGATGCGGAGACTCGCGCTCATGCCTCCTTGCTTCGCCATGCGCCCCGTATGGATCGTAATCTGAGCACGCTCAATGTCCTGGCCGCAGCAGCCCCCCTGCTGGGATTGCTGGGCACCGTATCGGGCATGATCAATCTCTTCACGGCCATCACCGTGCATGGCACCGAGGATCCGCGTTTCATGGCCGACGGAATCGCGGAAGCGTTGATAACCACCAAATGGGGGCTCCTGGTTGCGGTTCCCCTGCTTATCATCTACTCCCTGTTAAGTGATTGGGCCAATCGTATCGTCGCCGACATGGAGCGGTACGGAACCGAAGCCATGAATCTTTTACACGGGCAAAAGGACGCGGGCCACCACAAAAATACCGATTCCCAGACCGAAAACGAATCAGCCCTCGTTTCCAAGGTTTGATCGTGGGCGATTATTATCTCTATGCATACAAAGCAGGCGGGTGGGTGATGATTCCACTCACCATTTGTTCTATCGTTGGTTGGCTGGTGGTTTTTCAAATCGCTTGGCGCCTACGAGATTTTGAAAGGTTATTGGATCCCGGCCGGACTTGGAAGCAATTCCTATCCGGACTGTTTTCCAGGAAGGCTTCATTCGAACCCGGCCCCAATGGCGTGGTCTCACGGCTTAAGGTGTGCGGACAGGCTTCGACAGAGCATCTGGAATCGAAGCTCGACGAAATCCGAAAGCGTTTCATCCCCGAAATGGAAAGGGGCTTTCCCACTCTGTCCATTCTCATCACCATCGCTCCCTTGCTGGGACTTTTCGGAACGGTACGTGGCATCATCAATACGTTCAAACTCATGGCGCTGTTCGGAACCGACAACGTGACGCTGCTGAGCACGGGAATTCGTGAGGCCCTTATCATCACCCAGGCGGGATTGTTGGTGGCGGTACCATTGATGGTGGTGCACATCCTGCTGCTGGGAAAATCCGACCGGCTGGAAGCCCTTATTGACCGACATGGCTGGGAATTCATCGCCCGTCGCAAGGAGTATGCCTGATGTTGGCTTCGGTTCGTAAAAAACAGCGCAAGGACGTGGAAATCGCGGTCACCAATCTGGTAGACGTAATATTCGTATTGCTTATTTTCTTCATTCTCAGCACCACCTTCACCAAGCAGACGGGATTGGAAATCACCAAGCCACAGGCAGCGTCGGCTTCCCAGCTCGACAAAGGCTCGCTTACGGTGGGCGTAAGTCAGGAAGGCATTCTCAGCATTCAGGACCGGCAGGTGGATTTGGCCATGCTTCAGAACATTTTGCGTCAGGAAATGGCTAAGAATCCCGACAAAGCTCTGATTATCCTGGCCGACCGGGGAGCTGATATGGGTGTGGTGGTAGACGTCATGGACGAAGCCAATTTGGCGGGCATCAAGAACGTTTCCGTGGGAGCGGCTTCCGCCGATCGCTAATCCATGACTCCGGAATCCGCCGTCTCTTCCGAGTCCCGGTCCTTCCGATGGGGATTTCTGTTTTTCCAGGTCGCGGCGGTGGCTCTCAGTCTCGCAATCACCGCTGGATTGTTCGGTTTTTTGGGCCTGCAGCAATTGATGTTCGTCAGTTCACCGGGCAAGTTCACCAAGAACAAAGAAGAAGTCAAATTGCTGGAGTTGAAGGCGCCTTCCAAGCCTCCGCCCAGACCTCAAACCCGTCCGCAGCCTTCGCGTCCGCAAACAAAGTCCGACCCGTTGCAAAGCGTGTCCCAAAATTTCGATTGGGCGGGATCGCTAGGTAGCGCCGGAGGGCGGGGAGCCGTATGGGGCATCGGCGGCACAGGTTCCGCGATGGGTGGAAAATCGGCCGGCTCTCCCGATCAGGATGCGCGGCCCCTGTTTCAGGCCCCACCGGCATATCCCGACAAGGCCAAGAAATACGGTATTAAAGGCGAAGTGCGGGTAGTTTTGACCGTCGGTTTGGACGGCGGGGTGAAATCCGTGGAATTCCTGGAAACCCCGGGGGATTATGGATTCGAAGAAGCCATTCGCGAAGCCGTCTCCAAATGGCGCTATGAACCGGCCATGGCGGGAGGAGTGCCGGTGGAGCAGCGAATAGAGCAGCCCTTCCGGTTTTGAGGGGCGGGGGTCGGGTTGTAACATCCCTGAAACATTACCGTAACGGAGCCGCCTCATTCGATAGCTATCCTTTCTCCATATGCATACATCACCCGCTCTTACAAAAACATTTTCCTTGGGATTGAAGGCGAGGTTTCGCGCCACGGTATTGGTCGTGTTGGGACTGGTGTCCCTGGCAGCCGCGTCACATCTCGAACAAGGAAACGCGGCGTTCAACGAAAAAAAATTCCGGCAAGCCCTTCTCCACTATGACAAGGCCGCTCAGGCGGGCGAAAGCAAGCCCATGGCCTATTTCAACATGGGCAATGCCTTGATACAGCTGGAACAAACCGGGCGCGCCCTCCTTTATTATGGAAAGGCCATCAAAGAGGCCCCCCATTTCACCAATGCGTATATCAACGCGGGCGCCGTCGTTTTCCAATTGGGAGAAATCGGCCGGGCGCTAGCCTATTTCGAAGCGGTGCTTAAAATGGAGCCGAACAACGCCAAGGCATTGCAAATGGCGGGAGAGTGCCACTTAAAACTCGGTCAATACGGGAATGCCCTGCAGTTTTTTGAAAAGGGGCAGGCCTTGGAACCGGAGATGAGCGCATGGTATTTCGCTCAAACCGAAGTCTATTTGAAATTGCAGGATTTCGAAGCTGCGCAACGGGTTCTGGCGAAGGCGGCCGCAAAAAATCCCACGCAATCCAACCTCCATTTTTACTTGGCCGACCTTTATAAGGTTATCGGCAAGTCCTCCCAAGCCATCGAGTCGATCCGCACGGGGTTGCGGCTGGAACCGGAAAACCACGGCGCCCGTCTCAAGCTCAGCCGATTGTACGAAGAGGAAGGCCTTTTTTACATGGCCATTGAAGCGCTTAATCCCGACATTTCGAAACCACGGAATACTTCACCCGAAATGTTGGTGGAAGTAGCGCGTCTCTACATGAGCGCCGGCGAAATGGAAGAAGCCGTCACCCATTACGAGGCTGCGGCCAAGGGTGGAGACGAGCGGGCCAAGCTGGGACTGGTGGCTGTGGGACGCAAGCTCAACGACCAAGGCCAATTGTCTAAAGCTAAAATGGTTTTGGGTCGGGCTCTGCATCTCTATCCCAAGGACCCCGAAGTGCTGGACGCTTTGGAAGAAGTCAGTACCTAACCTCCGGAACCCTTTACAGGACCCGGAAGTCCTAAAAACCAAACACCCGATAATTCAAAGCGTGGACGATGTCTATTCCTGCCCTTAAAATGCTTTGCCTATTGCCGACGGTCTGGGCCTTATCATCGGCCCCGTCGGCAGCCGAAGATTCAGCGCCCTGGTCCAATCCCGTGCCTCCCTTATCGGTGGAGGAAATCGTGGCGTCATCACCCGGAGATTCATCCGCAGTAGACTCAACGGAAGTCTCCGGTGGCGCGAAGGACTCGTCTGCCGAGAGTGGAGAGCGGAAACTCCCGGAAGGAAGCCCAGGACGTCCCGCGGGCCTGGTTCTGCATGCCGCCGAGGGAGAGCCCGTCGCAGAGGTTCGCCTGGTGCTGGAAGGCGAAGGACGCGAGTACTCCGCCGTATCCGACGATTATGGATTGTTCCGGTTCGAAAAAATACCTCCCGGTACCTACGAATTGAAAGCATACAAATCCGGATTCTCTCCTTTTCAAAAACGTCAGGATATCCAGGAAGGTGTTCCCGTCACCTGGGAAGTGGGCTTGGAACCCCGGATTTTGAAGGGCCAGCTCATTGAAGTGAAGGCGCCTCCCCAAGCCGGAAGCGAGCTTGCCATGTTACAAAGGCGTCAACAGGCATCCGGTGTCATGGAAGGCGTGGGAGCGGAGCAGATTTCGAAATCAACGGACAGCGACGCGGGAGCAATCGCCAAACGTCTGACCGGTACTTCGGTGGTGGGCGGTAAATACGTGTTCGTGCGCGGCCTGGGGGAGCGTTACACGAACATGACTCTTAACGGCCTGCCGGTGCCCTCGCCGGAAAAGGATAAGCGCGTGGTGCCCCAGGATTTGTTTCCAGCCTCGGCGCTGGAGACTTTCGCCATTTATAAGACCTATAGCGCCAATCTGCCCGCCGATTTCGCGGGCGGATCCATCGATTTGGAAACCAAGGGAATTCCCGACAAAAATTTTCTGAAATTGTCGGTGTCCACGGGCGGCGACGATTATTGGGGCGACGGGCGCTTTCTCGATTTCGGCGAGGACAGGTTGACCTATCCAGGGGGAAGCGCGGTGTCCGAATATTTCGGATACGATGACGGTTGGCGAAAACGCCCCGACGTTCCGCTGTCCATCACCTCCGCAAGCTTCGAAAGGGCTGAGCGGGCCGGATTCGCGGCTAAATTCCATAATCAACTTGCGATGGATACCGCCACCCTGCTTCCGGCCCAAAGCTATTCGCTTGCCATGGGTCGCGTCTATCGGCTGGGGGAGGAAAGCCGAACCGGGTTTCTCTTGAACCTTGGCTTCAAGAACGATTACAGTCAGCAGAACCGCCAACGCCTTCGAGTCGAATCGGCGGCGCTGCAAAGGTTCGAACCCCTGCCGAATCCCCAGACGGGGGAGGTTCCGTGGATAGTCGACGGGAAAACCCTGGAGAGACGCATCTCGATTTACGACCGCCTTCCCGGTGGTGATTCGCTGCCGCTTGAGCATGTGGTGCGGGGATTGGAACAGTCGCGCGTGGAAGGCACCTATGAGTCTACCTTATCGGGGCTTTTCAATTGGGGATACACCGGATACAACCATAAATTATGGTTAAAATCGCTGTACGCCAACCTGTCCGAAGACCGGGCCTTCTACAATTATTCCCTCGCGGTACCCGGCGTCAGCGCCGGTCAGGAAAACGTACTCGAGGAAAGGTTCGTGCTGGAATACGAACGGCGCAGCCTTTTGGTCGGGCAATTCGGCGGCGGCCATTACCTGGGCGCCTCGGTGTTGGATTCCCTGGCCTGGGCCGCAGGGCTGGCGCGCACCGTCGGGGAAATTCCCGACAGCAAGAAATACGCCTACATCCGCGAAACAGCGGATTCACCCGTCATCACCTATGACATCAAACAACCCTGGGGTACGCGCCAATGGGAAGAGCTCGAGGAACAAGGCGCTGCCGCGCGGTTCGACTTCGATTTGGTGATTCCTCCCGCCATTTCCGAAAAACCGGTATTTCGCGAGGGAGGTGGCGGGCTGTCGGACATAAGCCTTCCCAAGGGGAAATGGGGAGGGTTGGCGAATCTCAAGGGCCGCCGTTTCGATATCGTCCGCTATGACTGGAACGGCCTTCCGCGCAGCCGGGATTCCACCACGGATTATGGCTTGGTGGAACGGGTACATAATCCCGATTCCGTGGCGCGGTACATGATTACCTACGGGCGCGGGTTCCAGACCACGGCCAAGGACTACGACTCCTACGAGGCCTCTGAAGGCAGCTTCGCGACCTACCTGAGCTTGGAACAAGGATTCAAGTTATCCGGCCTGCCCGTCGGAATCCAAGTGGGAGGCCGTTACGAGTTTTACTTTTTGGATTTCAAGGCTCCCTTTACCGGAGACGCGGCCATCAAGAATCCCAAACTGCGCGACGAAAGGGCCATTGAGGTGGGCAGGCGCGATCATCTGTTTTATCCCGCGGCGGGAATCGATTTCGAATTGTATCCCAAGACCAAGACTAGGCTTCTGTATTCGCGAACCCAGGTCAGACCGGAATTCCGCGAGCGCGCACCCGTCAGTTTCTTCGATACCGAAGACGAAGTGGATGTGGTGGGAAACCCCGATCTGGTGGATACTCGCATAGACAATTATGACCTGCGTTTCGATTGGTTCCTGCCGTTCAACCAGGTCTTTTCCACGTCCATTTTTTACAAGGACTTCGATAAGCCCATCGAGCGGGTTCTCGACGCCGTGCCTTCGCCCAACATCCGGCGCTTTCAGAATGCCAACAGCGCTTATGTGTACGGGCTTGAACTGGAAGTCGATTTGAAGTTGGGGGAAATGCTCGAACAAACCCCGCTGAGGTCCGAATTCTCGCGAGGGTGGGGGTTCTATGCCAATGCCGCCTGGATGAAATCGGACGTCGATATCGATACCACTCAGGCCGGTACGGTCACCCTGTCATCGACCAGACGGCCCATGCTGGGGCAGTCCCCTTATCTCTACAATGTGAAGCTGACTCATGAGCGCGAATGGGGCGGAATTTCGGTTTTGAACGGCGCTCTCTTCAATGTGGCGGGAAAGCGCATCCATGACTTGGGCGCCGACGGCGTACCTGACACCTACGAGGAGCCTTTTCCAAGCCTCGATTATCTGGGAAAATTCGCATGGGGGCGGCACCAGGTGGACGTGAAAATCAAAAATCTTCTTAATACCCGGAAAACCCTTTCCAAATACCCCGACAATCACAAGAGGGATTACCACTCAATCTCCGATGCCGATAGAGACGTCCTTTATGCGAATTCCCCGCGAAAATTCGTAATCGACGAAATCGAAGAAGGGGTGGGGTATGCGTTGGGATACAACCTGGACTTCTAGAGTTTTTCAATCGTCGCACCGATGTTAAGACCAACGCAATCTGAATGCAACCGGGTTGAAACATGCGAAATCCAGTTTTGTATCCAAGGAATCCAAAGGGAAGGAAATCCCGGCAGCTCTGGAGATATCCGGATAAAGACAGTGAAAGTACAATCAAATCAGGAGAAGAAAATGGAAACTTGGTGGAAAAGTATTACGGCATTGACCCTGGCTACGGCCCTGGTCGGATGTTTTGGAAAAGACAGTGATGATGAAGACCCCAAACCCGTTGATGCTTGTGGCGCAAACGTCATTTGCGAAAATATCACCGAAGACAGAACTTTGACGGCCGACAAAACCTGGGAGCTTGAGGGTTTCGTGTATGTCCAGGAAGGTGCGACGCTGACCATCCAGCCCGGCACGCAAATCAAGTCCGAAGGCAAGGACGCGCTCATCGTGATGCCCGGCGCCAAGATCATGGCCGAAGGCACCGTGGACAAACCCATCGTATTCACCTCGAAGAAGGCGGACCCCGCCCCCGGTGACTGGGCCGGCGTGGTCATTTTCGGCAAAGCCCCGGTTTCCACCCCCGACAAGACGCAGAAGTTCGAGGCGGGCGAAGAGAAGTTCGGCGGCGACGTATCCGACGACAACAGCGGCGTGCTGAAGTACGTACGCATCGAATACGGCGGCTGGGAAGTGGCCACCGACAAGGAACTCAACGGCCTGACCTTGGGTGGAGTGGGCAGCGGCACTACCATCGAGTATGTCCAGGTTCATGAGGGATCCGACGACAACTTCGAATGGTTCGGCGGCAGCGTAAACGGCAAGTACCTGGTTTCCACCGGTGGCGAAGACGACGGCTTCGACATCGACGAAGGCTACCAGGGCAACGGGCAATACATGATTGCCCTGCAAGGACCGAATTCGGACCGCGCCATCGAAGCCGGTAACAAAGCCGTGGATCCCAATCGCATCACCGAGGCGACTTGGAGCAACATGACTATCGTCGCCAACGATAAGAACGAGGCCATCCATGTCAAGGACAATGTCATGTTGGCATTGAGCAAAGCCGTCATCGTCGGTAACAATTCCCCCCGCCTGGTGAAAGTGGAAGGTGCGGTAGCCTTGGAACAGGTCACCTCCGGCAAGACAAAATTCACCAATGTCTTTTACACGGGTACTTTCGACACCTTGGTGGTATCTGCCGACGCGGCAGTCAATGCATTGCTTGAAGGCCAATTACAATCGGTGGCCGGAGCCCTCAACGCCGATTTCTCTCCCAAGGCTGATGCGGTCAAGACTGCTGGAGCCGGCGCCATCGTCGGTACCGACCTTTGGTACCAGGGCTGGACAACCGGAGTGGGCGCGTTTACCTCCACCGACGAGTTCTGTACCGGCAAGGGCGTCAAGAAGTCGGATCCCAAGCTGGTCGGTAATATCGCCTCCGATGCCTGCTTGAGCGCGGAAATCATTTATGAACTGGAGGGTTTCGTGTATGTCCAGGACGGCGCGACGCTGACCATCCAGCCCGGCACGCAAATCAAGTCCGAAGGCAAGGACGCGCTCATCGTGATGCCCGGCGCCAAGATCATGGCCGAAGGCACCGTGGACAAACCCATCGTATTCACCTCGAAGAAGGCGGACCCCGCCCCCGGTGACTGGGCCGGCGTGGTCATTTTCGGCAAAGCCCCGGTTTCCACCCCCGACAAGACGCAGAAGTTCGAGGCGGGCGAAGAGAAGTTCGGCGGCGACGTATCCGACGACAACAGCGGCGTGCTGAAGTACGTACGCATCGAATACGGCGGCTGGGAAGTGGCCACCGACAAGGAACTCAACGGCCTGACCTTGGGTGGAGTGGGCAGCGGCACTACCATCGAGTATGTCCAGGTTCATGAGGGATCCGACGACAACTTCGAATGGTTCGGCGGCAGCGTAAACGGCAAGTACCTGGTTTCCACCGGTGGCGAAGACGACGGCTTCGACATCGACGAAGGCTACCAGGGCAACGGGCAATACATGATTGCCCTGCAAGGACCGAATTCGGACCGCGCCATCGAAGCCGGTAACAAAGCCGTGGATCCCAATCGCATCACCGAGGCGACTTGGAGCAACATGACTATCGTCGCCAACGATAAGAACGAGGCCATCCATGTCAAGGACAATGTCATGTTGGCTCTTGACAAGGCCGTCATCATCGGCAATAGTACCCCCACCCTTATCAAGGTTGAAGGCGCGGTAGCCTTGGAACAAGTCACCTCCGGCAAGACCAAATTCACCAATACCTTCTATGCGGGAACTTTCACGAGCGTGGTTGTATCGGCGGATGCGGCAGTAGTAGCTTTGTTGATGCCGATGTTCACCGCAACCACGGAGCCCTTGAACGCCGACCTTTCGCCCAAGGCTGACGCGGTAAAAACCGCCGAAGCCGGTGCCATCGTAGGCACCAATCTCTGGTACAGCGGTTGGACCAAAGCGGAATCGGTCAAAATGTAAGCAAGTCTAGCCATGCAATTCAAGGCCCTCTTCCTTTCCGGGAGGGGGCGTTTTTTTTGGTATTTACAGGCGACAGCTAATTGATGCGGATTTTTCCATCCGCTAGATTGTTCAGAAAAACAACACGGCGGCCAAACCCACCGGCAGGCAATAATAAGCGAAATAGTGCAGCTTTCCCTTTTCCACGAAGCGAAGCAGAATCTTGAGGGCGATTACGCCGGATACGAAACTCACTACGAAGCCCGCCAGTATGGCGCCGAAGGGCAGTACGACTTCGGAAATATCCTTTATTTGCAGTACTGCCGCTCCGAGTATGGCCGGCAAGGCCATATAAAAGGAAAAGCGGCCGGACTCCTTGCGTGACAAACCGAGCATCAAGGCCATTACTATGGTCGAACCGCTACGCGATATGCCGGGGAAAATGGCGAAGGCCTGCGCCAATCCTATAAACAGGGCGCTGCCATAGGTGATGATGCGGCCCTTTTCGGTATGCCACTTGGACAGGAAGAGAAACCCCGCCGTTACCATCAGCATGAAGCCCGAAATTTCGGGCTTCATGAAAACCTCTTCGAAAAAATCCTTGAAGAAAACCCCCACGATGCCGGCGGGTATGGAGGCGACTACCAGGAGTCCGAGCAGATTCCAACTGACCCATTTTTTTTCGACATCCTTGGAAAACCCTCCCGTAATCAAGGCGACTATATCTTCCCGATAAACGAAAAGGATGGCGAAGGCCGTGCCCAAATGCAGCACCACTTCCAATACCAGGCTCTCCTGCTTGATGCCGAGCAAATGCTGGGAAAGCACCAGATGGCCCGAAGAGGATACGGGTAGAAACTCCGTAAACCCCTGTAGAAGTCCCATCAACATCGAAAAGAAATAATCCATCATGAATCCATCCCTCCAAAAAGACCTTGCAATGAGTTCAGGTTCCGGAACCCGTATCCTGAACCGGCGCGCGCAGCCTTTCGTCGAGCATTCTTATCTGCTGGCCGATGGGGCCGGCATATTGGTGTTGCGGATTGTTTTCCAGCCAGCGCGCCAATATTTCCCTGGCTTCCGAAAGTTTGTTCCGGCTTTGGTAAAGCTCGCTGAGGGCGTACATCATTTCGAAATCATCGGGATTTTTCTCCAGGGACGATTGCATCAGGGATTCGGCGCGCGCGGAGTCCCCGCTTTCCAACAATACCCTGATTCTCTGCGTATGGAAAATCCGGGGGTCGGGGGCGCGCTCGATACCTTCGGCGAATTGTTTCTCGGCCGCCGCGAAATTCCCGATTTGCGCCAGGAATTGACCGGAGTAATAATAGGTTCTCCATTCGTTGGGCAATATACGCGCGTTCAGGGAAAGGTATTTCGTTCCCAGCTCGATCAAATCTTCGCGCTCGGCTTCCATCCGGCGAAGTGCTTCCGCCGAATCTCCTTCGCCGCTCCCGGTATTCCGCAGGCTTTGGATTTGCTGGTCCAGGCGCGCGAGGCTGTCCTGCGCCCACATCGACAGACGAAAATTCACGGCGGAATAATTGGAGAGCAGGCCTTCGGTATTGGCGTCTATATAGGTGGTGCCGTCTCCCAGTCCGCGGAATTGGTAAACCGAATCCACGAGTTGACGGGTTCTTTCGGGATTGAGGGCCTTATTGCGTTTCTCGCTGGTGAGGGTATAGACCATGCCCTCCATTACCAGATAATCGTCCAGTCCCATCATGTTGCCGTCCGATACGGAAATAGCGAAATGCACGGGCCTTTGGGGAAAATTATTCTGGACTATATGCAGGACCATGATGTCCTGCACTTTCAAATAGGAGCGAGGCTCCAATTCCACGGTGATGCCCGCCGCAGGAGCGGACCAGGAGATGGTGCCTTGGGAGGGCCAGGGCTGCGGTCCGATGCCGGTGATTTCGTCGCGCGTGAATCCCAGCACGAGCTTGGGTTCGTTGTCGCGAAGTTGATGGATATACCAATCGGTATTTACCAGCGAGAGGTTGACCACGCGTACGTCGCGGCGGATGTTTTCCACTTCCTGCATGAACCATAGGGGGAAGGTGTCGTTGTCGCCATTGGTGAACAGGACGCTGTTGGGGCGGCAAGACATGAGCAGATTGTAGGCGTAGTCGAAAGGCACGTACATGCCCGAACGGTTCTGTTCCTTGTAATTGGAAAAGGCGGGAACGGCTACCGAGAGGGCGATAAAAGATACTGCCGCCACCCGGGAGAATTGCGCGGGACGGAAGCGCGAGGACAGCGCCTCGAGGTAGCGGAGCGAAAAAGCCGCGGCCATGGCAAACAAAACGCTCAGGAAAATGAAGGCGGGACTGAAAAAATAATCTCGCTCACGCACTTCCAGGTGTACCGGAGGGGGCGCTCCCTGGGCATTTTTGCCCGTCTCCAGCCAATATTGGTAATCGCGCAGCTCCATCTGGGTGCCGTCCGAAAAGTTCATGTAGAAGATGAGCCCGAAGCTGGTCATGAAGTAAAGGAGGAAGGCATAGGTGCCCAGCGGTTTATTCCTGCGATAGGCCCGGGTCAACGCCATGAAGATGGGTACCTGGAAAAGCAGGAAAAGGGCCAACTGCATTCCCCGGTTGCCACCCATCCAATTCATTTGCGGTTGGAATTTGAGATCGCCCCGGGTTACCGCCCGTCGGTTTTCGGCGTGGGAGTCGCCCACCTTCCAGGGCAGATATTGCGATAGCATGAAACCGCCGTAGCCCATGTGAGGGTGGGTGAGGAATTGGTTGTCGAGGGTGGCGCGTCTGTGGAAGGCGCGTCGCAGCATGGATTCGGAACCGTATTGCTTGCGCTCCACGAATTGCTTGAAGGCGGCGTAGGTTTCCGGATTGTTCTCGTCGATATTGGGATTCAGGCTGGAACGGATGGGGATATAGGCGAAGGTGGATGCGCCCAGAACCGAAACGATGCACAGCCACATGGATAGCGACCATTTCGCCTTCCACGCCGCCTCGGAACTGAACATTCTTCCGGCTATGGTCAATGCCAAGGCGGCGCCGGCATACCAGAGAAAGTTTCCCACGTCATATATTACGGACAGCAACAGGAATCCGGTGAGCAGCACCGGGAAATGCAGGCGTCCGGAACCGTTCCAGACATGACGAATAAAAAGCCATGCGGGCACGGAGGCCACCAAAAGCAGATACAAGGCCAGGCCGGATTCGGACACGGAGACTTCGGAGGAAAATCCGAAAAGCGCTGCGACGAAAAACCAGGATACCATCAGCCAATGGGTTTTTCTGTCGGGATCCACGGCTTTGAAAAACGCGACGGCGCCGGCAATGGCTCCGCCCAGCAGCCCCAATTGCAGGATTGGATGCAGGTTTTCGGGCACGAAGCGTCCGGTGTCGGCGATGAGCACGAGAGCGCCTACGAACAGCATGAGCAGCGGGACATTGAAGCGGATATCCCTGTCCATCAATATCATGAGAATCAAAATGGCGGGAAGGGTCATCACGGTGAAGTTCTGCACGCCGAATCCGAGAAAGGCCAGGTAGAAAAGGAGGATGAAATAGCGCACGCCTTTCGCCTTATCGCGGTTCTCTACCCAAAGCAGCGACAGCCAGGAAACGGCCATGAGGAAAAACATGGAAAAGCCGTCTTTTTCGGCCTCAACCGCGTTGAACCAATAAGTCTGGGAAAAAGTCACCAAAAAGGCGGCCACCAGCGAGGCGGAATATCTTGAGAAGCGGCTCAAGCCGTCTCCCAAAAGGAGCTTAAGCAGTTTTTCCGTGAAAAGAAACACCAGGGCAACTCCCAGGGCGCTGAAAAAAGCGGAGAGAAAGTTCATGCGCAAGGCCACTTCCTCGAAAGGCAGCAGGAGTATGAAAAACCTTCCCATCAGCATGAAAAAGGGAGCGCCGGGAGGATGGGGAATGCCGAGAATATGGGCCGTAGCGATATATTCGCCCGGATCCCAGAAGGAAACCGTAGGCGCGAGGGTCAACCAATAGGTTGTCAGAGCCACGATAAAAGTGATGAAGGCCAACAGGATTTTCAGCATGCCCGGCTCCTGCCCAAAAGGGCGGAAAGTGAAGCAGGCAAAGTAACAAACTTGCCCTACGGTTTCGAGCAATCGGGGGGCATTTACCGTGCGAGGGCCGGTTTAATTACCTTTTGCCTGATGCTGTTGAAACCTCTCTCCGTCCGTGAATCGGAAGCGTCGTGACGCTTCTACTCTCTTACCTTTTTCTGGCATTATCCGTTTCTTTCATCTGTTCCATCATGGAAGCGGTGCTGCTTTCCACGCCGATTTCGTACTTGCGGGCGAGGGAAAGTTCCGGCATGGCGTCCGCGAAATTGTTTATCGCCCAGAAACGGGATATCGACCGGCCGTTGTCGGCGATATTGTCTTTGAATACGGTAGCGCACACGGTCGGCGCCGCCGGCGTGGGTGCTCAGGCGACGGTGGTATTCGGGGAAGCTTATTTCGGGGTAGTATCGGCCGTGTTAACCCTGCTCATTCTTGTTTTCACCGAAATCATTCCCAAAACCATCGGCGCGGGCTATTGCCGGGAACTGGTTCCCCTGGCGGCATACACCATCAAGGCCATGATTTTCATTACCTTCCCCCTGGTAAAGCTTTCGGCTTATGTTACCCGGATGATTTCGAAAAACGAGAAGGAGAAGATTACGAGCCGGGAGGAGATTTCGGCCTTGGCGAATATCGGCGCCGAAGAAGGCGTATTCGTCGATATGGAAAATCAGATCATCCAGAACCTTATCCGTCTCCGGACCATCCGGGTTTCCGAAATCAAGACGCCGCGGGTAGTGGTGACGACCGCCGATGAAGAGATGACTTTGACGGAATTCCTGGAAAAAAGGGAAGATTTGAGGCATTCGCGCATTCCCATTTACGCGGGAACGGTGGAACAAGTCACCGGCTATGTTTTCCGTGAAGCGGTATTCGAAAAGCTTGCGGAAGGCGAATCCGGATTGAAGTTGAAGGACATCAAACGGGACATCTACGTCATCCACGATACGGCCTCCCTGCTGGGAACTTGGGCGGAATTATTGGAGAAAAAGGAGCAAATCGCTCTGGTGGTGGACGAATACGGCGGCATGGACGGCATCGTGACGATGGAAGACATCGTGGAGACGCTTCTCGGATTCGAAATTCTCGACGAGAAGGATACGGTCATGGATATGCAGAAATACGCCCTGGAGAAATGGAAGCTAAGGCAGAAGAACCGCTTTAGTTAAAGGCGGCCGGGCGACGGCTCCGGATCCGGCCAGGTTCATGTCCACCAGCATCTTGTCCATGATATCGACGGCTTGGTAATTTTTTCTCCGACGGCGCGCCTCAAGGCCGACTCTCCGTAAAAATCCCCCGTCCACCAGCAATCGCCGGCACCCTTCGGCCAACTCCGCTTCCGTGCTCCCCAGAAATCCATTCACGCCGTGGATGATGATGTCTCGCGGCCCCTTGGTGTCGTATGCCACAACCGGGGTTCCGCAACTCATGGCCTCAAGCACCACGCAACCGAAAGTATCGAATCGGGACGGCAACAACAGTACGTCCGCGGCCGAGTAGATATCCGGTAGCGCGGCGGAATTCACCCAGCCCAGGAAAACCGCGTCGGGAAGCTGGGACCTGAGGGCATCCTCCGCAGGCCCCGTACCCGCGAATACCATGCTGACGTCGGGCATCTTCTCCTTGAGGAGTCGGAAAATACGCGGAATCTCCAATACGCCTTTCTCCTTACTGAGGCGACCGGCGAAGAGCACCGTTTTCCCTTCCGGGAGGGCTCCCTGGAAAATCGATGCCGGGGATGCTTGCGTGGGTGTGAAACGATCCGAAACCCAATGGGCGGTGGAAAACACCTTTTCCGGCGCCAGATTCATGTCTTCTCCCGTCAACCAGTCGCGGTGTTCGTTGTTGAGGACGAATACCCCGTCGAAGGCGTGGTAATAGGATCTCAGCATGCGTCGCACCCTGTCGACCATGGGCCGGTCGAATTTCAATGTGCGCTTGGCGAAGTCGAGCCAATCGGTATGCATATAGGCGAAGGCGGGCACGTTGAAGGCCTGTTTGAGATAGATGGCCAGGGGGCCCATCAACAATTCGGTAGAGCAGATGATGCGGTCGTATCCGCCGTCCAAAAAGAGTTTCTGTAATTCCAGCAAATCCGGCATGCGGAAGCTTTGCTCGGGGTAGAAGGGCAAGCGGAACTCGGCCACGGGTTTGAGCACGCGCAGGTGATCTTCGTCCTGCATTTCGGAATGACAAGTGAATACGTCAATGGGTAAGTCCCGACGCCGGATTTCCTCCAACATGGTGGAAAGAGCGTGGGAAACTCCGTTTTTGTCGGTTAACGTATCGGTGAGCCAAAGGGCTCGTCGTGGATGGGTGAATTTTCCCAGCGAATGCGCGAATGCGTTTACGAATCCCCGCTGCGAGTAAAGGACCTTCACCCCAGCGAAGGCCGCTCCTCCAATGACTCCGGCGGCCAGGGCGGGAAACGGCAACCCGTCGCTCAGCTTTCCCAGGTCGATGGGCGTCAGGTTCTTAGCGCGCGAGCCCTTCGGGACGTCGCCGAAAAGGGTGCGCAAGTGGCTGGGAACTTCGAGGCGGTGTATGAACCGCTCCAAGCTCTCCTGGGCGAAGGCTCCGTCCTGCTCAAGCTTTCGGCCTTTTTCCCCGATGCGTTCAGCCAGGATGAGATTCAGCTTGCGGAAGATGCCGGGAATCGCTTCGACGAGCACCGGGCCCAGGTGAGCGGGATTTTTACGGCGGACCAGGGCGATTTTCTCCACGTCCTGCATAATGGGTTTGAACGCGGAACTCGTCATCAGGGAGTTGAGCCATCCGGGCTTTTTGCCTTGTAGCGATTCATGGAAGATGCTCAAGAAGCGGGTGGTGTATTTATGCCGGCGCATTTCGAACATGGCATTGGAAATGGCGAAGGCCAGCATTTTCTCCCGGGCGGTACCCCGGTGGAGGAGCATGCGCATGAGTCCCGGGTCTTCCATGTTCAATGCCACTTGGCAGAAATAATCGAGAAAAGCCACCATGAGCTTCTCTTCTTCGCCGCAACTGCCGTAAGGCGCCATATCGCCCCGGCGAAGTGCTTCCAGGGCGAGCTCGGACATACATCCCCGTGAGCCCGCAGGAATACGGAGCAGGGTTCCCGTCTGGCCCGCGAAGATTCCGAAGTGGCAATCCGAGCCGCCCGAAATCCGCTTGCGGTAAGGATTCACAGTAAAAGCGTCGGGAGCCAGTCCGGTTCTTTTGGCCATGGCTTCGATATATTCCTCGTCCATGCCTTCGACCCAGGTTGACGTAAGGAGGTTCTGCCAGGTGTCGCGCTGTCCGTTCAAGCCCTCGAAGCGTTCGAAAAGGATACCCAATCTATCCATCAACGACGGGTCCGGCGTTCCTTCCGGGCTGTAGAAATGCAGAGGATGCGAGAGAATGGTCACGAGGTTTTCCGAGGTGGTGTATTCCAAAAACCGGTAAATGTTCTTGCGCAGCCGGGATAGTCTGATCTCCTGCGAAGGCGTGAATCCGTAAGTCAGCACGTGCACACCCACTTTGAAATCGGGAAGCGTGCAACTAAACTCGGCTCCCACCAGCACGTCATGGCCTTTGTCCTGCGATTCGAAGCAGCTCCGGGCGTTGTTGTGGTTAGTGACGGTGAAGGCGTTCGCGCCGTTTTCCTGTAAGGTTTCCAATAACTTATCGGTTTCCAGCCAGGTTTCGGATACCCGCAGGATCCGGCCCAGAGTTTCATCCGGCACGTCACTGTTCTTGTCGTGGCAATGCAAATCGATTTTAATGAGGCGATCCTCCGGAGAAGCTCCGAGGGCGGATTGCCGGCGCAAGACGAGATTGTCCAGCTCGCTTTTCATTTCCAGGCGGAAGGGTGTGGCGCTCATGGTTTAAATCCTTTCCAATTCGATATTCGATAAGCCCCGGCTCGTTGCGGCGGGGGTAGGCTCGGTTTTTTCGGAATAAAATGTCATGGTGCCGGATTCACTCTGCAGGAGAATGCGATACCTACCGTTTACGAGCGATGCGGAAGATCCGAAATTGAGTCCGCAGGTTGCGGGAAGGAAAAAATAAGCCTTGGCCCTGTCTTGATGCGGCTTGCGCTTGATTACCCAATCAAGCTGAAGACCAAGGTCGGATTGTTCCACGGTATAGCTCACGGTGCCGAACAGGGTGCGTGCTCCGTTCACCTTTACTCGCAATCCGATGCAAAACCAGGCCGGGTATAAACCGGAGGCCAGCCAAAGCTCGTCCGCTGACTCCAGCACGACCATGTCGCGGATAAGGTTCAAAAATTCTGCGGCTGACCATCCGTGATCTCCGTCACCCATGCAGCCTCCGAAAACGCGGGGATGCAAGGCTTCGGGCCAGGTATAGGTAGAGGTCGCTTTGGCCATCAGCGCGTCGAGAATGTCCCGCCACCTGTCATCTTCCAGCAATAGAAGCGCCCGGGCCAGTTGCACGGAAAGGTAGGGGTTGAGGCCGGTGTGCACGATTTTTTGGAAAAACAATCCATCGCGTAAATTGTGCTCCAGCAAAAAATCCACGGTTTTCCTGACCCAAGGCTCGCGGACGGAAGCCAGTCCCAAGGGCGATACGGCTACCAGGTTTCCGACGGCGGAAGAATCCATCCAGCGATAAGGCGAACTGGGGAGCAATTGGTCTCCCATGCGCTCGAAGGCCCAGGTCATCGAAGCGGCCATGTCGTTCGAATAGTCCTGGTAAACATCCGTTAGCCATTCCGAATCGGCCTTTTTTGCAAGCCTATCTGCGGCCCACTGCACGGCCAAAATGCCGGCGAGGCTCCAGAAATTGTCCCAGTAATAATGATCGTTGGGTCCGAAATGTTCGGCCGAAAAACCCGCCGGCAGCAGACCGTAGTGGGGACTACGTGAATTCCGGGTTTTGCCGCGCATGGTTTCCATCCACTTGACACCCTTGATCAAACGGGGATACCACTTGTCCAACAAATCGGGATCTCCGCCCCGTCTTACATGGTTGACCAGAGTGACCAGGGCCTGGCCGTTGGAATCCCATTCACCGCGCTGACTTTTGAAAAAACCCTCAGATGTTTGGGAATCAAAGTAGCGATGCAATTTGGGAGCCACCTTTTCGGGCCACCCGATATTTTCAAATGCCAGGGCGATATAGGCGCTGTCGCGGAACCAGTGATTATGGTAGAGAAATGTTCCCGGAGAAAAGTGGTCCCCGTCGTCGAAAACGTGAACATGGTTTTTGACTGCATAAAAAGCCCGCTCAATGCTCTTGTCCGGCAGCGACAGCGACAAGCCTTTTTTCTTGGAAGCCTTCCAGACCTTGAGCTGCTCGGATTGGGCTTCCTCTATCACTTGGGAGGTGATCGATTTGAATTTGGATTTGGGGACGGGGCCGGAGCCGATATGCCCAATGATACCCAGCGATTCGATGCGACGCGATTCATGGGGAGCCAGTTCGATGTCGTATTCGGCCGTGCCGCAGGCTATGCCTGAACCGGAACGTAAAAAAGGCTGGGAGGTTCCTCGCAAAGGGGAAAGCAGGGGGTCGCCGTGATGCCTATCCGACAGCACGATGCGCGACGGGTCATCCGTCAATAGAAGACCTGGTCGTCCGTTGACCCGCCACAAGCGGTTCTTGTATTGGATTTTATTGATATGTCCCACCATCAGAGGATTATAGGGGCGAATGGCGAGCCCAAAGCGGAAGGAAAGCGGCTTACGGGAACGGTTGCGCAGCGAATGGGTATATACGATGAGCTCTTCGCCCGCGAGAGAAAGCGCCCGAGCTTCGGATTTCCATTGGAGGGCAGGATGCGTAGTATAGGTGGTAATCACGCAAGGATAAATCCCTTCCAACAGAGATTGGTGAGAGTCGTCAGGCATGCGTGGCGGAAAATGGTTGATCCCGTCGATACGGGTATAGGGAAAGACCGACCATCCATACGGCCGCAGGGTAAGCATTCCCATCGGGTCCACCATGCTTTCGCGGGAACTGTCGGGAAGACCGATGGATGTCCAATTGCGGCTGGTCAAATTCGTCTTGATGAGATTGATGGCAGTGGGAATGAATTCGGGTCCTTCGGGGTTGATTTGTCTTTCCACCCAATAGGGCCAAACCCAATCCGGGCTGCTTTGGATGGCCATGGTATTGTTGAGCCCTGAAAGGATGATGGCCAATCCCTGTTCCAAAAGCTCGTAAGGGAAGAGTACGGATGCCGGCCGGCCCAGATGCGAAAGGCCTTGCATAAAGGGGATGAGATAGTCCTTCCCGGTCAACCTGAGGTAGCGAACGAAAAGCTTATCCAACATCAGCGCGGGTTACCCGTCATTTGGCCATTAGTATAACTACGCCGATGTTCATAAAACGTGGGAAAGTAGCCTCGAAACGGTGCTGAAATATGTTTGTCACGAGTCCGCCTTATGGGGGGTCTAATATTTCAAATGTGAGCACGCGCTT
>CAYNXV010000009.1:0-38670 GCA_964401245.1 uncultured Bifidobacteriales bacterium
AATCATTCCTTGCCACCGGAGCCGCCCCCGCAGGAATTCTGCGGCGGATGCACGCGCTGCATCGACAGTTGCCCCACCGACGCCTTCGTCGCTCCGGGAAGGCTGGATACCGCCAAGTGCATTTCCTATTGGACCATCGAGCATAAGGGAGCCATACCCCCGGAGTTGTCGTCGCGATTCGGAGACCGGCTGTTCGGCTGCGACGAGTGCCAAAGCGTATGTCCCTGGAACCATAAGCACCGCGCCCCGCGCGACAAGGAGGACGCCTACGACTTGAGCGGCCTGGAGTGGGCGCGCCTACTCCGAAAGGGGGGCGGCTTCCAATCGCGCTTCAAGCGCAGCCCGCTCATGCGCGCGGGCCGCAAGGCCCTGCTGCGCAACCTTGCCATCGCCGCCCGTAACTTGAAGGATACGGAAATGGAGGCGCCGTTGCGTGACGCATTGGCGGACGAGACAGATGAGGCGGTGCGAGAGGAATTGGAGTCCGCTTTGCGGGAGTTGGCGGGAAACGACCCGGCCTGAAAGGGCAATTACCTGACGTTTACTTGGCGGGAACCTTGGGGCTGTAAGTGAGGATGTCGTCGCCGCCGCTTTCCTTGACGGAGTACATGGCTTCATCCGCCTGCCGGATGAATTCCTTCAAAGGATTGTCGTACACCTCGATATTCGACGCGTACTGGGAGATGCCGATGGAAAGGGAGGTAGGCTCCAGAGCGTGTTTGCGATAGAGATTCAAAATACGCTCGCAAATGGCATGGCCCCCTCCCGCCTTGGTATCGGGGAGCACCAGCACGAATTCGTCTCCGCCGTAGCGGTAGGCGGTGTCCATGTCGGATCGTAATTCGGCATTGAAAATGTGGCTCAGGGTGACCAGCAGCTGGTCGCCGGCTTGATGGCCCTTAGTGTCGTTGTATTCCTTGAAATGGTCGATGTCTATCAGCACGATGGTGAGCGGCCTGTCCGGAAAGCGTTTCTGCGCCTTCATCAAGCGCCCCAATTCCGCGTTCAAATGCCGGACATTGTATAGTCCCGTGAGAGCGTCGGTAATGGATATTCGCAGTAATTGCTCGTTCTTCTCCTGCAATTGACGTTCCAGTTGCCGCCTTTTCGTCACGTTACTGCAATTGAAAACCTCTCCGATAACCTCTTCCTCCCGCTTGAGCATGCGCTTGACGCTTACCGACAGCCAGACTTCGTTTTCATCTCCCGTCGATTTCACCTTCAGTTCGGCGGCCTCGGCGGATCCCGTGGCTTCGACCCGCCGCAACAATTCATTCACCTCCTCCGGATGTTCGAAAAGAGATTGGACTTCGGTGCCCACCACTTCGGCCTGCGAGCACCCGAAGGTATGTTCCGAACCCCGATTGAATTTCAATATCCGGTGATCCGTATCAGTAGTGAAGATGATGTTGCCCGAGTTGGTGATAACGGCTTCGAAATACCAGGCTTTGGTTTCTAGCCGCCTTTGCTTGAGCTCCAGGATTTTCAGGATTTCGATTTTGGCTCGGACCAAGCGGTGCAACCAGACTGCGGCCAGGGAAAGAACCAAGGCCAAACCATATCCTGGCCATTGATCAGTTTTTACGCCGAATGCAAAAAGTCCCGACATCCCCCCGAGGAGGACAAAATGGCCGACAGCGACCCAACTACCTGTTTGCATTATAAGCGGTATACCTTTTTGAGGATTTTATCCAATTTCTCCAGTTCAAGCAATGATCAGGGCGTTTTTTGCCTAAAATAAGTTCCTGATTCCGAAATCGCCTGCATGAGGCGCTCCTGCCGTAACCTGAGAAATTCATTCAGGGGACGGGAAGGAAGTCCATTCAGGGCAATGCGATAAGCTTCCCAAATGGTATTGTCGGAGGTTTGACGGGAGAATTCGACTTCCATCTCCTCGAGTTTTTGCAAATGCCGGGCATCGGGATTTTGCCGGGCCTTTTCCAAAGCCGCCAAAAGAGCCGCAAATGGAGCCGCCACAAGATTTTCCGCGCCCAGGGAGGCGGGAAAATCCGCGACCCTTCCCTTTGGGGAGGGCTCGAAGAGTCGCGATTTGCTTTCGAAGTTCTTTTGAAAGGGATGCCGATTTTGCCGGGAGTCTACCAAGCATTGGGCTTGCAATTTTTCATCCCATACCGTTTCCCAAACCGGAATTTTTCCGGGCATGCGACCCTGTAGAATAAGGTCGGCTACAGATTCGGCCGTAATGCCGGTCAGCCCTGAATGCGGGCTTGCCAAGGCCAGTGCCATGCCTTGCGGTGGTTCCGTTTGCAGCAGCAGATGTCCCGGTCCATAGGGCCCGGTTTCGACGGGGTTCGACGCGCCGAATAGAGCTATGCAACGTCTGCCGGTCAAGGCGGCCAAATGCATGGTGAGGGTATCGCCGCATACGATCAGGCTACATTGACGTACCAACGCAGGCATGTCGCCTAAGGAGGTCAATCCCGCCCGGTTTTGCACCAGAGGCCTTGACGCTTTCGGAAGAGCGGCCATGATGTCGTCGACAAGCCGCTTTTCTTCCGGAGCCCCGGAGAGAAGCAGGTGGTGCCCCGCCTCGGTAAGCAACTGCGCCAAGCGAGCCCATCGGGCCGCGGGCCAGCGTTTACCCGCCCATGCCGATCCGGGATGGATCAAAATACGGTTGGCCTGCTCCGGTTGCCCCTCTTCTCCCGGCCATGACATGGGAGTATAGGCCGTAAGCTTCGCAAGCGGCGCCGCCTCCGCAGAGGACAGTCCGTTACCTTGCATGGCATGGATACAGGCTTTTACATAAAGGTCGATGACATGCCAGGGATTCTGGTGACGGGCAGCGGGAATCGCAAAGAGGTGCTCGAGAATTCGGGAGTGGACGCGCATCCGGCCCCGCTCCTCCAATTGCAGGCCGATTTTTTCGCGGGCATTGACCAGGGATTGCAACACCCCACCGAAGGGTTCTTGAAACAGGTTGGCTGACAAATCGTAACAATGCGCTTGCAAGCCTTCCACCCACAAACCCAATTCGCGCAATAATCCCTCGTAGTCACCCCGCTTCCGGGCCTGTTTCAGGGCGTTCCGCGGCAGCACATGCACTTTGTGCAAAAGCGGGTGCGCTTCGGCCAATTCCCGCGTTTCGTCCGAGGCCAAAAAATCAATTTCCCATGCGGGAAAAACCGACTTCAGGCGCTCCGCGGTAATTAGCCCCATCACCACGTCTCCGGGATTGTAGGGAAGGATGATAAGCAGGCGTTTCACGGGCCGGCATACCCCTGCTCGCGCCGGGTTTTTTTTGCCAACAGGAGGTGCGCCAGCAGCAGGATTTTCTCTTGGTGGGTCAAAACCTCTTCCCGCTTCCGTTTTTCGGATATGGCTTCGGCTTGGCGGCTCATTTCGGCTTTATCCATGGTGAGAGGATCCTATTTAATTTCGGAAAAAGGCAAGTTTCCATGGAAAGAACCGGACCGACAGGTTATTTTTCACCCCATGCCGAAGTACGCCATCGCCTTTGTAAGTCCGGATTCGTCCATTGTGCACCGTATCGTGGAAATGGATTCGCGGGAATCGGCGCTTAAGTTTTTTTTCCAGCAATTCGTTACGCAAGGCTATACGCAAGATGCGGAAGGCTTCAATTATTTCATGGAAGATTTTTTCGATCCCGAATGTTCCATGGGTAGCGTCCTGGAAATCTGAAGAGGTCAAGGGGACCCCGGTCTCCGGTGCAAACTTCTTTTCGTATAACCATGCAGAATAAAAAAACGACGGTGGGCGTGGTCATGGGCGGGATTTCTCCCGAGCATCCTGTTTCGCTGGTTTCGGGTAGCGGCATGTACTCCCATTTGGATCGCTCGCTTTTCCTGCCCTTTCCCATACTCATCACTCCTCAAAATCGATGGCTATGGCCGGCGGATAAAGAGGGGTATGCGAATGAGCATTGGACACCCGCGCTGGCCGCAGCCTATATGCAGGATCCTCCCCCGGATTGGGAGCAGGCGGACTTCCCCTGCTTCACCCGTTTTCCGCGCTGCGATATCATGTTGTTGGGATTGCATGGCGTGGGAGGCGAGGACGGTCGCCTGCAGGGCTTTTTCGAATTGGCCGGGCAGGCCTATACCGGAAGCGATAGTCGGGGATGCGTACTTGCCATGGATAAGATTCTGGCCAAACAAACCTATCGCGCCCACGGCATTCCTACCGCCCCCTTCGAAATTCTATCGCGCGGTGATTACGGTTCGCGGTCCGCCCTCGACGGGATTGAAAAAGCCTTGGGCTATCCTATGGTCATCAAGGATCCCATGGGAGGTTCCAGCCTGGGCATGGGCATGGCCCACAATCGGGAAGAGCTCGATTCCCTTATCGCCAGGTTGGGCGCTGCCGCCGATCGTCTTCTGGCGGAAAAATTCATCAAAGGCAACGAAGCTACCTGTGGCGTATTGGAGAAGGGGCCACGTTTGCCTCCTACCGAAATCCGCCCCAAGGAAGACGCTTTTTTCAACTTCGAAGCCAAATACATTTCGGGGCGCACCGAGGAAATCACACCGGCGACCTTTGCGCCCGCCGTGAATACTAATCTGCAGGATCTCGCCGCCCGTTGCCACGAGGCCCTGCAACTGTCGGTATACAGTCGCACCGATTTCATGGTGGTCGGCGAAGAAGCGTTCGTGCTGGAAACCAATAACCTTCCGGGATTCACGCCTACCTCTTTTCTCCCCCAACAAGGGGCCGTCGCCGGCCTTGATTACTCCCAGTTGCTGACTCACATCATCGAGGAGAGTCTGAACCGCTGATGGCCTCTCTCCACCTCCTCATCGACCTTTCGGCCTCGGGGTACGTGGCTTTGTTCGATTCTGAGGGAGGGTTGCTTACCGCGGGAGAAAATCCCCAGGGAGCGAAAGGCGAGCAGGCGGAGGATTTGCTTCGGGAACAATTGCTCAAAGTGGGAGCCGAGGCGCGCGATATCTCTTCCCTAAGCGTAGGCATAGGTCCCGGTAGCTTCACGGGCGTGCGCGTTGGCGTGGCCTTGGCCCAAGGGTTGGCCTTCGCCGACAGGCTTCCGATATATCCGTTCTCGTCGTTGGAAGCCATGCTTTGCAAAGTGCCGAAGGGAGAAACCGGATTGGCCGTGCTCCCGGCGCATGGAGGATTGGGCTATACCCGCAGCAATATTGATGGCCTCGAAGCGGCGGAGTCCTTGGAGGCGGCGCGCAATCGCGCCTCTGCGCATGCGCATGTGGTGCTTCCGTCATCTCGGGAAGAGCCTTGGTCTGGAGTGGTGCATACTTTGACCGAAGGATATCCTTTTGCGGCCGTACGACATATGGCCATGGCGAAAGCTCCGGTGCGGGATGGCGTAATCAAGCCCAATTACCGCCTGCCTTCGGCGGCCGAAACCAAAAGGCTCGATTCCGAACGGGCCGGCGGCATCGAATCATAGGGTAGGGCATGCTGCGACTCATGGCTCCCGCGGATCTGGATGCGATGATGGACCTGGAACGTAGTCTCGGCGGGAATCCCTGGTCCCGAAGTCATTTCGAAGGGTTTCTCGCCTCCCCAACTACCGAAGAAAAGGAAGCGCCGCCCCCGGAAAACTCCTGGTTTCGTCGAGGCTGGGTGGAGGTGAATGCGGAGGGATTGAGCGGGTTCATTTGCGCCACCGTAGCGGACGACATAGTGGAAATAGAAAATCTGGCGGTCCGGGAGGCCTGTCGTCGCCGGGGCATTGGCAGAAGTCTGATGCAAACCGTCGTCGAATTTTCGCGGAATAGGCGCGCAGTCGTCATGCGGCTGGAAGTGCGCGCGGGAAACCAGGCCGCCCGCGCCCTATATGAGGCGATGGGATTTCGCGCCACCGGCAGTCGTCCCCGTTATTATGCGGATACCGGCGAGGACGCGGTGCTATATGATTTGCCGATGCCATAACGGGATGGACGCATTTTATTATCTTACCCGATCGTTTCAGCACCCCAGGCCATTTGAGAGGAGCTCATGCAAAAAGCGCTAATTCAAACGCGATTCGGAAACATGGAAGTCGAATTCTTCCCCGATACCGCTCCCGGACATGTGGAAAATTTTATCGAACTCGCGAAGCAGGGCTTTTACGATGGCTGCCTTTTCCATCGGGTGATTCCGGGATTCATGATCCAGGGTGGCGATCCCAACAGCAAATTACCGGACCGGCAATTGCACGGCACCGGCGGTTCGGGGAAAAATCTCAAGGCGGAATTTTCCAAACGCAATCACACCCGCGGCACTTTATCGATGGCGCGTTCCCAGCATCCGGATTCCGCATCTTCCCAGTTTTTCATCGTATTGGAAGACCAATCCCATTTGAACGGACAATACACCGTTTTCGGACAGGTAATAGACGGCATGGACGTAGTGGATAAAATCGCGGAAGAAGAAACGGACTTCCGGGATAATCCCGTCGAGCCGGTGGCCATGACCGTTGTCCTGGTGGAAGAAACCCAAGAAGCCTAACGCAATCCTGCGGGGCGCCTAGCGAAAATAGCATCCATGCCCATCCGGCCGACTACCTCCGCTTCACCGACCCGCCCTTCCCGGCGTAAACGAAGCGTTCTGCCTTGGGCCTATTTTCTGCTGTTATTGGCCGCAGCCTCGGCTACCTTGGCATTATGGAAATCCGGCCTCTGGCTGGTGCGTTCCGATCCATTCGAAAAAGTGGAATGGGCGGCGGTGATGGCGGGAGAATCGCGCGACATGGAGCGTACCGAAGAGGCTGCTTCCCTATTGCTGGGAGAGCGCGTCGACTCCCTGATTCTCTCCGGAAACCGGGTCTTTCGCAATCGCTATACCAGCGAATTCGCGGGAAAGGCGTTGAGCGACATGGGAGTGGCTCCGGAACGGGTCTTCGAGTATCGCCATGACGCCTATTCCACTATCGAAGAAGCCAAGGGATTGATCCGGCAATTCCGGGCATTGGGTTTGGATACCGTCCTCGTCGTTACCTCCAATTACCACACTCGCCGGACCCGCTTCGTCTTCGAGCGTTTGGCGGGAGGCGACCCGGTGGTTCTGGTCCACGCGGCGCCGTATCCCCTGTTCGAGCCCGAGGTATGGTGGAGTTCACGCGAAAGCCGGAAAACCTGGCTAATCGAATGGTTGAAATTTCTGAACGGGGGAGTGGAATTAGCTGGAGAAGCCCCCTTGGAGGGAGACTCCGACCGCAATGAACTGGTGCCGGTATCCCAGCCTGCAATTTCGAAACCCTTATCCGCAAAGCCTGCCCCCAGCTCTACCGGGCTTCCGCCCGCCTTGGCGGACTCTTCGGCTTCGGCGGACTCCCTATTTCGCCTTGGCGAAATAGGCGAGAATATTGGAGAATAGCGCGTCCGCCAGGGCGTTGCGGCCCAGTCTGTCGAACATTTCGAATTGGCAGAAAACCACGTTGCCTTTACCCAGGGCTATATGGGCCAAATCCATCCGCCATTCCACCAACGGACTTTTCGTGTCCACGGCGCGGCTATTGGCTTCCGGGGGAATGATGCACAGGCAACCGGCTGCCATGGTCAGGGAGTCGTTGTAGTCCAGGCTCCAAGTGGGAAGGATGTCAGCATAGGCTTGATCCAGCAGGCATTGGTTGGGTAAATCCTTGAACACCGGGGATTGCATAGCGAAGTGATAGCAGCCGAAAGCCGTTCCATTGGACCGCTGACAGGATATCGGTCCGGGGAGAACGCCCAATTGATTGATGCGTTGCGCCTCTTCGTCGGTGATGGGCCCCAGCAGCAAAACCTTTCCGTTCTTGGCTTCGGTAAAAAGTTTACCCAGTTCCGCATCCGAAATTTCCGATACTTTGGGCGCCAAGGTGACGCTTCCGGTATCGGAGGTGAACGCGGTAATCGTGTCGGACATGGGGCCGGTGACTTTTACGTTCTTGAGCAGTTGTTCCAGTTTCACTTCCGGCGGTACGAAGAAGATTTCTTCGGTGCGGATGACTTCCTTGTTGTTCTTGGACAGGTTCAAGTCGAAGGTGAAGCGCCCTTTTTCGAAGCCGACGGGAAATTTGAAGCGTCCGACCAGATTGACGCCGGGCTTGGCGCGGCCCGGCAGCGATTCCTGATGCCAAATGCGGCCATTGGGGCCTTTGACCCGCAGCAGCAGACCGTAATCGCCCAGGTTTCCATCATTGACCATGTGGATCTTGATGGCCGCCGAGGTGCCGATATAAGGCGTTCTCTCTTCGGCCTCGGCTATCACGTACACCGGCCGATTCAGTTTGCGGAATGATTCGTAAATGGGCTTGGGCTGCCGAAGCCAATTGGTCAATCCCGAAAAGTTCAGTCCGTTATCGGAATAGGCATCCACCAGATAACCCGCGACATTGGGATTGATGAACAAGGCCTCCACTTGACCGACCATCGCCTGCCGGGCGGAATTCGAAGCGTCTTTCCAGAAATCTTCCACGCTTTTCCAAATGGAAATTCCCTTTTGCTTCAAGCCGGCTTCGATTTCCTTGTTAAGGCGGGTAAGCAGCAGATTTTCCCGGCTGCGGGGATGCTTGGCGGCGGCGGCGGCCATTTCTTCGGGGTTTTCCAACATGGCGACGCCTAGACCGTCTACCAGCACTTTGCCCTGCAATCCGTCCTTGAGGTAATTATAACGCTCCCAGAACGATTTGTTTCCGTGAATGCCGTCCGCCACGCTTTTGCCGTCTTTCGAGGAGCAATACGAAGCGATCATTCCGAAGGTTTTCTGGGCCAGTGGAAAGGTGATTTTCAGTTTATGCCATTCGCTGGGCCCGATTTGCTGGAGCGAAGGTTCGTATACCTTGCCGATATCGATTTTTCCGCCCCCGTTGGCGTCGAGTATAACCGAGTTCAAATTGGAGAAAATGGGTCGGCTATTGTCGAGTTCCGCGGTATATCGCAGCAGCTTATTGCCGTTTTCCAATACCATGGAGCCGTTCTCAGCGCCGATGGCCCACGCGAAAATGCAAGGATGGGAAGCGTCGCGCTCGATTAGCGCGCGGATTTGATCCTTGAGATTGTCCAATCCCAATTTACTGGATTTCTGGGTATAACAGGTGGTTTCCTGAATCACCAGCATGCCTAATTCATCGCATAAGTCCAGGACTTGAGGCGGAAGCGGCGCGCCATTCGATCGCAAGAGATTGAATCCCGCCTCCTTGAGGCCCGTCAGCTCTTTGCGTAAGTCCAGATCACGCGGGGGAACTCCGGGCTGAAAGGCGAAAACCCAGGGAAATCCGACGCCGCGTATTTTTACGGTTTGATGGTTGAGCTTGAAATATCCCTTTTCGATGTCGGCGCCCCGCATGCCGAAGCGGGTTTCCACGGAGGGCGAATTGGGGATGTTGACCTTCAACTTGTACAGGGCGGTGTCATCAAGACTCCAGAGCTTTACGTCTTCAAGCTGCAAGGAGATTTCGAGGGTGCCGTTTTCCTTGTCGATTTTGACGTCTTTGGTGAAGACGCCGGTTTCGCCTTTGGGATTGGTGACTTCGAATTCGAGATTGGCCTGAAAATTTTTGGGGTTCCAGAATCGGGTCAGAAAGGTGACGCGATCGGCTTCATAATCCGGGAGGCAGCTCAGGGACCGGATACCCGCTCTCCCGATGCAAATCAGCTCCGCTCCGCCCAGAAATCCGGCGAAGGGGGAGCGGTGGTATGGGCCGCCCAATGCCAATTCGGAGGCGTGCTGGTCGAAAATCCGGTTGGAGTTATCAGGTTCCTGCACGCGGATTGCGAGAAAATTGCTTTCCCCGGCCTTGAGGTAGCGGGAAACATCGAAGTCGAAGGGAAGATGGCTTCCGTAATGGCTGCCGATTTCTTCGCCGTTAAGCCAGACGGTGGCAAAATGCTGGATAGCGTCGAACCGAAGTATCCACTTGGTGGGCCCGGTACGCTTTTCCGGAGTAAAACTTTGGAAGTAAAATCCGATGTGGGCATTTTCACCACCCTTGATCCCAGACCAATCATGGGGGAGGCTCACCTTGGAAGCCTTGGACGGTTTTTTGGAGAACCACTCCTCAATCAATCCTTCGTCGATGGAATCGAAGGTGAATTCCCAATTTTCTTCCAGCTTGAAAGAATTACCCATGAATCGTCCTTTGGGGCCGTCGAGGCGACCGGGAAAATGACTTTGACTCCCCTTTTGGGGGCCTAAAAATAGTTAAAAGTAGCGGGAATGGGGTCAAAAAGCTGGAATTTCCCTTTTTTCAAAGGGTGGACATCGGCATCAACGAGAAATACCATGCCCAGATTTTATCACCCGCGAGAACGGCGATAAGCACCCCGGCGCAGATAAAAGGTCCGAAGGGAATGTGATTGGAGGCGGTGCGTCCGCGAATCAGCAGGAAGGGGATTCCCAGCAGGCAACCCAGAAAAGAAGCGAATACCAAACCGAGCAATGCCGCTTTCAGGCCGAACAAAGTGCCGGCCATGGCCAACAGCTTTACATCGCCAAGCCCCATGGCTTCCTTGCGTAAGGCCTTTTCGGCCGCGAAGCCGACCAACCACAGCAGACCTCCCGCTCCCGCGCCCCCCATGAGGGACTCCGCGAAGGAGATGCCGCCCGGGTATAGGCTGAGCCCCAATCCCAAGGCCATTCCGGGAAAGGTGAAAAGATCGGGGATGAGAAAGTGACGGAGGTCGATGACCAGAATGGGAACACTGACCAAAGTGAAGAAAAACAGCGCAACCACGAAGTCCGGGGGGTAGTCATGGGAAAGCACCCATGCCGCTACAGCCACGGCAGTGGCTGCGGTAAACAGTTCCACCAGAGGGTAAATCCAACCGATGGGGGTGCGGCACGAACGGCATTTGCCGCGCAAAAGCAGCCAGGAAATCACGGGGATATTGTCGTAGAAGCGGATGCGGTAGTCGCATTTGACGCAATGCGAAGGCGGCCATGCCACCGATTGGCCGCGCGGCATCCGGTAAATCACCACATTGAAAAAGGATCCTATCAAGGAGCCGAACAGAAAGGCCGAAAAAAGGATAAAGGCCGGAGGAGGAATTTCCATGGGTTCCCGGAATTGTCGCATAATAGTAGCGCCGGGTCAAAGTCAATGCAAGTGATGCTGGGTTAGAAAAGGAATCCCACCCGGGCCACGGCTGCCGATGGAAATCCCCGGCCAAGCCTTCGAAACAGCCATTTGTATTCCAGCTCCACTTCCATCTGCCACTCCCAATCCCGGAAAAGGGCGATTCCCACCGCTGCTCCGACATTGAAGCCGGCCGCGCTTTTTCCCGCGCTTTCGGCGAAGCCAAACCCGCTTCCCAATCCGAGATAGGGAGAGGTATGGAACCGATGGGTGTACAGATTGCCTCCGATATTGAAGCTGTACAGATTACCGCCATTCAAGTCGGATATCGCCTCTCCCCAAACCTTGAAGGCGTTCCAAGGGGGAAATCCCCAGTACTGCCCGACGAAAAGATGATAGGCCAACGGTTCGGAATTATGCGGGAGTCCGGCTGGGCCGAATCCAACAGCCGTTCGTGAATATCCCGGATTGAACCACGAAACCGGATTTGCAGGCGGAGGGTCGGGATAATCCCAGTCGGAATCCTCTGGGGACAGCCGTTGAGACGATATGGGTTCGGGTGCCGACCCGAAATATTCCGGAGAAAAAATTTCCTCGCTTTGCCAAATCGGATCGCGCTGGGGCAGGGTGTCCTGGGGCGATTGGGCCAAGGAAAGTCCGCTTCCGGTGAGGAATGCCGATAGAAACCACCGGAGTGCCGCCCATTCTCTTCGCGCTTCCACTTTAAGCAAACAAATCGCCCGCAAGGTCCAGGTCAATGTACGTCGGATTAGGGGCATGGCAATTGGAGGTCGATTTTCTATCTCAGCGGGAACATTTCACGGAAACCGGAGTGAGGTAGGGAAATGAAGAGAATCGAAGCCATCATCAAGCCGTATAAGCTCGACGACGTGCGTGACGCCATCAGGGAGGTCGTGCCCGGAGTGAGCATGTGCGAGTCGCGTGGATTCGGGCGCCAGAAGGGCCATACCGAAATCTACCGCGGGTCGGAGTATAAAGTCGATTTCGTTCCCAAAATCAGTCTGGAAATATTCTGCGAAGACAACGATGTCGAGGTAATCGTCGATCGCCTCAGGGAGCACGGACGCACCGGGAAAATGGGAGACGGCAAGATTTTCATTTCTTCCGTGGAGCGGGCCGTACGCATCAGGACGGGAGAGAGCGGAGAGGGAATCCTGTGATTTTCCGGCCGTAGCCGGCGGGTTTTTTCAGCGGCGGAATTCCATCCAGGCGGTCACGGACGACTCCACCCTTTCGCGATCGTAATCCAGGGTGATGATGTGGTTGCTCCGGTTGAGCGCCACCAGGCTTTTATCCTCGCTTCCCAGGTGGCGCATCAATTCGAGGCTGCCCTCGAAGTCGCTGGTCCGGTCGAGGGTACTGTGGAGCGCAAGGGTCGGCGCGCCGATATTTCCCCAATGCTCCCGTAGCTGGCGCGAAGCCTGGACGATGCCCGCCAGGATACGGGCCGGCATGGCGTGGTAGGCGATGTGATCGGGCAGGGAGGACTTGAACCTGATGGGGCCTTCGATGGATTTTCCCAGATTCTCCATCCACCAGGGAATATGGCGAACCATCCATTTGTTGGGAATGAGGCTCAAGGTGCGGCCGGAAGGATAGATGAAGGGCGCCAACAGGATGAGGTTGGCGACTTTGCGCCGCGCCGCCAGATGCAGGGCCAAAAGGCCGCCCATGCTGAATCCGCAAATCGAAACCCGGTCGCAGGTCGCGGTCATTTCCGTAAAGGCGTCGGAGGCGGCGCGAAGGTATGCGCTCCAGTCCGTCCTTTGCAAATCGCGCAAGGTGGTTCCGTGCCCGGGCAGCAGAATGCCGCGGCAATGAAAACCTTTTTCCGCCAGCCTGCCGGCCAGAAAGCGCAGCTCTCTCGGAGTCGACGTCCACCCATGCAGGAAAAGGATTCCGTGACGGCCCTCGCCCATTGAGAAAGGTTCGGCACCCCGGATGATATGAGTGTGCGGATCGCGCGGCTGGGCCTTCTCCGCTTGGTAAAAGGTCATATCTTGGCCGAAGGGGCGCCCTCGGTGATGTTGTGGAGACCATCGGTGACGCATTGATAGGCTTCGTCTACCGAGTCGCAGAACTTGAAGAGGCCGAGGTCTTCGGGACTGATCATTCCCGTATCCACCAGGTACTCGAAATTAAGGACCTTGTTCCAGAATTCGCGGCCATAAAGCACCACCGTCATTTTCTTGGTCACTCTTTCGGTTTGCACCAGGGTCAAAACCTCCATCATTTCATCCAAGGTGCCGAAGCCGCCGGGAAACATCACGATGGCTTTGGCCAGATAGACGAACCAGAATTTACGCACGAAGAAATAATGGAAATCGAAGTTCAAATGGGAGGAGATATAAGGGTTGGGGTGTTGTTCGAAGGGCAGGTGTATATTGAGGCCGATGGAGGGCGCATGGGCTTTATGCGCTCCCAGATTGGCCGCTTCCATGATGCCCGGTCCGCCTCCCGAGCAGATGGCGAAGCCTTTGCCCAGTTCCTTGTTCCACTGGGAGAGTTTCTGCGACAACTCGACGGACTCCTCGTAATACCGCGACATGGAGAGCATGTGCTCGGCTCTTTTTATTTCGAGGGGATCGGGCGCGGGTTTCTTTTTAGCCTCGCGCAGCAACTTACGCGCGACTTTGGCGGGGAGTATGCGCGCGGATCCGAAAAACACGATGGTATCGCGCACCCCATAGTGCCGGAAGCGAAACTCCGGTTCCAGGAATTCGGAAAGGACCCTGAGGGCACGCCCGTCCTTGCTGCGGAGGAACTCGGTGTTGAGATATGCGAATTGCTTTGTGCTGGTATTCATTTTACCCCCGGCACTTGCCGGTTCAGTGGATGCCTCTGTTCCGCATATAGTTTAAAATTACCCGGTGCGAAGTCAAGTTGACCTTGGCATCGTATCAATGGTAAGACTGGGGAATGCAATTGCGAGCTTTCCGCGCGGAAAGTCCATGAGAGGATTTGTGAACGCCTTGCGCTGGACCTTGAGAAAGCTCCTTCGGCTCTTGCCCGCCAAACCTTCGGTTACGGGTTTTCCTCCCCATCCGGGAAGCATCGCCTATCTTTTCGCGGGCACCTACGGGGACTTCGTGCAGGCGCTCCCGGCCCTTCACGACCTGGCCCGGCGGTTTCCCGGCGCGCGGCTGTGGCTGGTCGCTCCCTTTGGTCTGTTCCGTGACTTCGCATCCGAACTGCCGTCCGGTATCACATGGGTGTCGGGGGTGGGATTCTCGCTGCGCTTGCTGTCGCCCGTCGATTTGCTGGTCACCAACGCCGTAGGCGTTTACCGCGTCCGGTTCGAAGTCATGGCCCGCTATGGCGCCCGGGTCTCCCTGGGTTTCCGCTACCCGGGAGAAAGCCCGCGACCGACCTATTCCTTCACCCTTGGCCTTCCATCGCCTCCGGCCAACTTCGGGAATGAGAACCTCCGTCTGCTCCGTTTCGGTGATGCTGCTACTCAGGAAAAGGCCGGCGACTCTTCCGATTCCATCGCGAAGGGGTCGCATGATGCCTACATTGATTTCCGTGCGCCGGTGCTTTTTCATATCGGCAGCGCCGGGCTGCAAAAAGACTTCGGGAGAAGAGAGTATATCAGAGTCATCGAAGACGTCCTGTCTCAATTCCAACCTGGAGAAATGGAAATCTATCATGGTCCCGGCGAAGAAGAATTGGCTTCGATGCTGAGGGAACGACATCCCGGTTTGCGCCTCGACAAATTGCCTATGTCTGCATTCATATGCCGAATCCGGGATTTTCAAGGAACGTTGCTTTGCTTCAACAGCTTCATGGCGCATCTTTGCCTTTATCTGGACAAACCGGCCATCGTCTTCCACCGGGACTCGGTGCCTTACGGTTATGATTGTTCTCCTCTGCACCTGCAAGTCGTTCTGAAGCGGCAAACCGGCTATGCGGTTCCCCTCCTTCGCACCAATCGAATCTGATACCTAAGGTTGGCCCGATCTGATTTCGGGCGCGGGCAAATTTTTCCGCGCACTTCAATTTCCAGGTAATTTCTGCCCCAAATCCTCTTATCGGCACAATTCCAAAAAATCTTAAGTCTTTTAATCCGCCCTTTATCCGGGCTATTGCAGGCCAGCATGGGCATATTGACGAGGCGCCTGCCTTTCCGCTTTCCGTCGGGCCGATTGGCACGCTCATTGCGTTACCTATCGGGAGAACCCCCAAACGGGAAAAAAATGCTGGTCAAAAACGCACTTTATTCGCACACGGCGCTACCCCTGGTGGGACGCAGTCTGGACGCTTCGGCGTTGCGATCGAAGGCTATAGCCAACAATCTGGCGAATGTGACGACTCCGGGTTATGAGCGGATGGAGGTGTCCTTTGAGGACCGGCTGAAAACGGCTTTGGCACGGAAGGATTGGGATCGGGAGAAAAACCCCGGTCATATTGCGACGGCCGGGCCCTATCCCGAGCAGATAAGGCCGGAAATCCGTGTCATCAGGGAGGAGGCGAATCCGGGTGAAATCAACAATGTCGACATAGACGAAGAAGCCGCGAAATTGGCGGAAAACCAATTGGCCTTCCTCTATGGAGTCAAAGTCTTCCAGGATCGCAAAGGGGATATGGATTCAGCCATCAAAGGTTCGGGAACTTGATCACTTGCTTGGGGACGTAGCCTGAGAAGGAGGGTATAATGGGAATGATAGGCATGTTTTCGGGACTGGGAATAAGCGCCACGGGGCTGCGGGCCCAGCGCATCCGGCAGAACGTGATCGCATCCAACCTGGCCAACGTGGAGACGACGCGGACGCCGGACGGAGGGCCTTATAAAAGGCAAACCGTGGTGCTGCGCGAAAACCCGGTCGAGCCCGAAAGAAAGTTCTTATTCGAAAAACCGAAAATGCAGGGATTCACGACGCATGAGAACCATATCGCCATCCCCAAGCCGGGATTTCCCGAGTCGCGGGACAATATCGGTAGCGGAGTGGAAGTGGTGGCCATCGAGCAGGACAATACGCCTCCGCGGCTGGTTTACAATCCCGAGCACCCCGACGCCGATGAGCAGGGTTACGTGGCCATGCCCAACGTCAACGTGGTGCAGGAAATGACGGATATGATAACGGCCACGCGCTCCTATGAGGCGAGCGTGACCGCGATGAACTCGACCAAGGCCATGTTGCTCAAGGCGCTGGAACTGTAAGGAATCGACGCATGGAAATCGGCACCGGACAATTGGATCTGCAACGCTTCGAAGCCTTCAGGAGCCAGGCTTCCAAGCGTTTGGCCGACGCCAAGCCCAAGCAGACGCTCGAAGAATTGGTGCGGCTCAAGCGCGAAGAATTGCATAAGGGGAGCCCGGCTCCGGCTCCTCAGGGCGCGGGATACACGGCGTCGAAAGCGACGGATTCCGTCGAAACCAAAGGCGCGCAACGAGGTCGCTTCGTCGATCTGGTGGCGTAGAGGAAAAGGGGAATGGACATGGCTGACATCGATCCCATATTTCAGGCGGGGCCCAAACCCGAAATCGAAATCAACCCGACCGGCAAGGCTCCCGTCGGCGGCGCCAAAGGCCCGGGTTTCGAGGATATGTTCACCAAGTTCCTCACCGATGTGAACGGCATGCAGGTTCAGGCGGATCAATCCATTCAGAAAATGGTATCCGGTGAAATCAAGGATGTGCATCAGGTGATGCTGGCGGTGGGGGAGGCCAAGGTGGCCTTCAACCTATTGCTGGAAATCCGCAACAAGGTAATGGACGCTTATCAGGAAGTCATCAAGATGAGGGGATAGCGCCGCGCCCCTCGCCTAAGCGCCGGAAAGGGATTCCGACGCCACCCGCTTCATCGATTCATAAATGCAAAAACCCCGAATGGGGTTGGGAGAAGTCATGGATTTTCTCAAACAATTGGCCGTGCAGTTCAAGAGTATCTGGGACCATTTGAACGGCACCCAGAAAATCATCCTGGTCTCGACGCTGGTCGTGTCGATGATGGGATTCGTGGCCGTAATGACATGGACTTCGATGAACGGAACGCAATCCGGCTATACCACCCTGTTCGTAAACCTGGAAGGCGCCGATGCGGCCAAGGTGACCGAGGCGCTGAAGGAAACGGGCACCGCCTACAAACTGGAAAACGACGGTCGGACGCTGTTGGTGCCCAAGAAGGATCTTTATGAAGTGCGCATGCAAATGGCCCGTCTGGGCCTTCCGCAAAAAGGCGGACAGGGATACGAGCTTTTCGACAAGGTGAAACTGGGCATGACGGAGTTCGTGCAGAATCTGAATTACCGCCGGGCTCTCGAGGGTGAATTGAGCCGGACCATCGAGAGTCTGGCGGAAGTCGACAAGGCGCGTGTGCACGTCTCCATTCCCAAACCTTCGCTTTTCACGGAAGAAAAGGAGGAGGCCACCGCTTCGGTGATTTTGATGTTGCGTCCGGGAGCCGAAATGACGGGCAAGCAGGTGAAAGGCATAACCCATCTGGTGGCCAGTTCGGTCGAAGGCCTGAAAAGCCGTCAGGTCGCGGTACTGGACGTACACGGTAATCTCTTGACGAAGGGTTTCGCCGACAATGATTTGGCGGAGCAAACCGATCACAATCTGACCATCCAACGCGAAGTCGAATCGCACCTGGAGCGGAAAATCATCGATATTTTCCATGGACTGTTGGGTCCGGGCAAGGCCAAGGTGAAGGTGGCGGCGGAACTGGATTTCGATCAGGTGAGAAAGAACGTCGAAAGCTACGATCCCAACACCCGGGTGGTGCGGTCGCAGCAACGCGACGACGGTATGGTGCGCGGAGGCCCCATGGCGGATCTGGAACAGAAGGAAGGTTCCATCACCAATTACGAGTTCGACAAAACCGTGGCGCAAATAGTCGGTTCGCCCGGCGCTCGTAAGCGGGTCACCGTATCGGTGGTGGTGGACGGTTCTTACGAAAAGCAGGCCGATGGAACCCGCGCGTTTGTGCCTCGCTCCCAGGAAGAATTGGAAAAGTTCAACGCCTTGGTGAAAAACACGGTGGGTTATTCGCCGGGCACCCAAGACGAGGTATTCGTCACCAGCGTCCAATTCGACAAGGAATACCTGTTCGAGGAGCAGGAAGAGATGTTGCGTCTGCAAAAACAGGAAACCTATCAGTTCTGGGGCAAGATAGGCATCATCGCAGCCATTGTCGTTTTCGCCCTCATATTCCTGCGAGGATTGACCAATACCTTGATAACCGCCATGAATCCGCCTGCTCCCAAATACGCCTCCCTGGATCTCTCGCCGAAAGAGCCAAAAATCCCCGAAGAAGTCCAAAAGCAAAAGGAAATCCTGGAAAGAGTTGAGGTTATGACCCAAACCGAACCCATCAATATCGCCAATCTGATAAAATCTTGGATCCACGAAGGTGGTATGATGGAAAATGGCGGCGGAGGCTCCCGTAAATCGGCCTCGAAAACCAAGGGATGATGCGTGGCAACCGAGAATGACAATCTGATAGAAGCCGGCGAGGCTGGAGGAAAACCCGGCGGCCTGAGAGGTCCTACCAAAGCCGCCATCATGATGGTGACCTTGGGCGCCGATGCCTGCGCCCAAATCTTCAAAGGGCTCGACGACGACGACGTCGAAATCCTGACCGCGGAAATCGCCCGTCTCCAAGGTGTTACCCCCGAAACGCGCCAGCAGGTACTGGAAGAATTCCACCAGATGGCCGTGGCCCAGAAATACGTTCTGCAGGGCGGCGTCGATTACGCCCGCCAGGTGTTGGAAGCGGCCATGGGACCTCGGCGCGCCAAGGAAATCCTGGAACGCGTGCAAAGCACCATCCGCACCACCGGCTTCCGCATGTTGATGGATGCCGATCCCTCCCAGCTCGTCAACTTCATCCAGAAGGAGCACCCGCAAACCATCGCCTTGTTGCTGGCCCACATGGATACCGCCCTGGCGTCTCCCATCCTTTCCTCGCTGCCGCAAGACCTCCAGGTGGATGTCACCACGCGGCTGGCCACCATGCAAAGCGTGACGCCGGACGTATTGGAGCAGGTGGAGGAGGTTTTGGCCCAGCAGATGAAATCGCTGTTCGGCGGCAACGTTTCGGAAGTGGGCGGCGTCAAGTTCGTGGCCGAAATGCTCAACAACGTCGACCGCGGCGCGGAAAAGAATATTCTCGGGAACCTCGAAAGGGAAAACCCCGAATTGGCGACGGAAATCAAGAATCTCATGTTCATTTTCGAAGATATCATGTTACTCGACGATCGCGGCATCCAACGCCTGCTCAAGGAAATCGACACCAAGGAATTGGCGCTGGCTCTCAAGGGCGGCAGCGAAAGCGTTTCCGAAAAATTCTACAAGAACATGTCGACGCGCGCGGCCGACATGATGCGCGAAGATATGCAATACATGGGCCCCGTGCGCCTCAAGGACGTGGAAGGCGCGCAGCAGAGAATCGTAGACGTGGTCCGCAGACTCGAAGACGAAGGCGAAGTGGTGATTTCGGGCCGTGGCGGCGACGATGAAATCGTGGTGTAAGGAATATGGCTAACCCGGCATTGAAACCCGACAGAGCAATGGAACCCGAAGAGGGCGAGGCGGGATCCCCGTATATCGCGCGCGTAGTCAAGTCCGCAGCCTATGAACCGGCTCCGGGCCACACCCTCAACAATTTCAAGCTCACCCCGTTCCATGTTCCTGGTCGCCTGCCTCCCGGTCTCAGCCGGGAGGAATTGCGCCTGCGGGAGTTGGAACAGAAGCTGGCTGAGGAGAAAGCGAAGGCGCAGGCCTTAACGGTCCAGGCCGGTATCGACAAGGCCGCGGCCGAGCGCGCCGGTTTCGCCAGGGGATTGGCCGAAGGCGAGAAGAAGGCGGGAACGCTGCACCGCGCCGAATTGGAAAAGCTGCGACAAGCCTATCAGCGAATCGTGGACGATTTGATGGAGCAAAAGCAGCGTCTGTTCAAAACCTTCGAGGAAGACGCTTTGCGGCTTGTCATGACCTGCGTGCGCAAGCTTTTCCGGCATATCGCCGACGAGCATGAGGAAGCCGTGATGCCCGTGGTCCGCGAAGCCGTGGCCTCGCTGGGAAAGGCACACGCGCTCGTCGTGAAAGTAAATCCCGAGGATTTGCCGCTGGTGGAGGCGGGAATCACCGATTGGCTTCCCATGCAGGCCGATGCCGAAGGCGTGAGGCTCGTGGCCGATCCCCGGATAAAGCGCGCCGGTTGCCTGGTCGAATCGGAAGGCGCGTCCACGGGCTTGGACCACCATGCGGTGGCGGATGCGATGGAAGCGGCCCTGCGGAAAGCGCACCTGGACATGGACCCGGACGGAGAGGATGAGTCCCCCCACCATGTCGGCGCATGATTCTCCACCCCACATCGCCTCGCAATCCGCTTCGCACATTGCTCCGCCGGCGGAACCGCCGACCGGACTGGCGCGTTACGCCGACTGCATCGACGCCTTGACCACAGCGCCCGTGCGGGCGAAAATCGTACAGGTCATAGGACTGGTGGTGGAATGCTCCGGACTTCAAGCCGGATTGGGGGAATGTTGTCGTATCTACGACGGACTCGAATGCGTGGGCATGGCCGAAGTGGTCGGCTTTCGCCGCAAGGCGACCTTGCTCATGCCGCTCGACCATCTTGAAGGCGTAAGACCCGGGATGGAAATAGTCGCCACGGGAATGCCTTTTCAGATTTCCGTGGGAAAAAGCATGCTGGGCCGCATCCTGAACGGCTTGGGAGAGCCCATCGACGGCAAAGGTCCGCTGGTTTCGGAATCATCCAGACGTATTCACAACGCGCCTCCCGATCCCCTGCAACGCCGCCGGATTGAAAGTCCCATGACCACCGGCATACGCAGCATCGACGGATTCCGTACCATCGGCAAAGGCCAGCGCATGGGCATATTCGCCGGCTCGGGCGTGGGGAAATCGGTATTGATGGGCATGATAGCCCGCAATTGCACGGCGGACATCAACGTAATCGCGCTTATAGGAGAGCGTGGCCGCGAAGTGAAGGAATTCCTGGAAAAGGATTTGGGTCCCGAAGGATTGAAGCGTTCCGTGGTGGTGGTGGCCACCTCCGATCAGCCCGCCGTGGTACGCATCAAAGCCGCCCTGGTCGCAACCACCCTGGCCGAGTATTTCCGCGACGAGGGAGCGGATGTCATGCTGATGATGGACTCCTCCACCCGCCTGGCCATGGCCCAACGGGAGATAGGGCTGGCCATAGGAGAACCTCCCGCCACGCGGGGTTACACGCCTTCGGTGTTCGCCTTTCTTCCCCGTTTGTTCGAGCGCGCGGGAATGGGCGCAAGGGGCTCCATCACCGGACTCTATACCGTGCTGGTGGAAGGCGACGACATGGACGAACCGGTGGCGGACGCGGTGCGATCCATATTGGACGGGCATATCGTATTGTCGCGCGATTTGGCTCACCGGAATCACTATCCCGCCGTGGACGTTCTCAAAAGCGTCAGCCGTTGCATGAAAGACGTGACGGAAGACGCCCACAGGGAACTCTCCGGCAAGTTCCTCAAGCTGATGGCGGCCTACGCGGAATCGGAGGATATGATCAATCTGGGAGCCTATGTGCGCGGAACCAGCCCGTTGCTGGACCAAGCCGTGGCGGTGCATGGGGACCTCGAACGATTTCTCGTCCAGCCTTCGGAAGAATTCAGTTCCCTTACCGAAACCTTGCAGGCGCTGGGAACCATAGGCGTAGGGCGCGTCAAATGAAGGCCTTCCGATTCACGCTGGCCCAGGTTCTCAGGCACCGCGAGTGGCTTGAGGAGGAGGCCAAAAAAAAATTGGCGATTGAGCAGGGATTATGGGTGGAAATCCAAAACGAAATCCGGATTTTGGAGGACGGATTCCACGAGTTATGGGGCGGAACTCCCAATGCCTCCGTTTTGGATTGTGCCAATCGCATGCAAAGGCTCGAATATTCCCGCCACTTGGGATTCGTCATCGAGCATCGCAAGAAGGACATGGATGAACAGGCGACGAAGGTGAACGAAGCGTCGCGGGTACTTATCAACGCGGCGCAGAACCGGAAAGCCCTGGAAAAATTGCGCGAACGCCAATACCAACGCTACCTGAAGGAGCGGGGTCGCCGCACCGCTTTTCTACTGGACGAGGTCTCCGCCAATTTCTTCCGGCGAGGCGGCGAATCCCTCGATGATTCCGAATGACTTCGATTGTCCAACCGGCTTCGCCGCGCCCGTTTATCCCGGCGGCATGGCGCCTGCTTCCGGCCCTGGGCCTGGCATGCGCCTTTTCCGTCCAGGCGCTTGAATATACCGTCACGGATTTTACCTCGGACTTCGCCGGAGGCGCGGGAGATACCCTCAACCTCAATGCCGGTTGGGGCGATTCGCTTTTCCTGGCTCCGGATAGCCATAATCTCCGGCATGTTTTGACGCGCACCCTGAACGACAGCTCCAATTCGAATGGCGAAGCCGGCTCATCCCCGGCCATCTCCTATGCCGGCGACGGCGTGTTCCGGGCGGCTTATCTGGCATGGAAGAACATGCATCTGTTTCAAAGCGGCGCGAGCATCAAACCGACGCGCCCCGACGTCGTCATCCAGTCGTTTTCGATGGGCGAAGAAGCGGTTATCGTCAACAAGGTGGGAGAGGTGGTGGCCATGGCCGAAACCCGCGACACCACCTTGGGAATCTTCTACGCCGGCTTCAATCCGCAGCCCACGCCCCATTATTTCAACTTTTCGGCCCGCGGTGACAAATACGCCGCCTATTGGGGTACGCGGGAAATCTTCGGGCCCTACCGGCGCGCCTCCTTCGCCGATAGGGTTGGCCCCAGCCCGGCCCGTTGGGCCAGATATATTCCTCCTCATGACCCCGTAATCACCCGGGGCTATGGCCAGATTTCGGCCGCTTTGCGACCGGGCGGGGGAAACTTCCGCACTGTGCTGGCTTATGAGACCAGTTATTCCCCTCCGACGGTCGAAATAAGGTGGGAAAATCTGGACGGCATCACCAGCGACACGGTGCGCTTCGGGAGACCCAACATTCCCGAGGATTTTGCCGTGGCGGTGGATTCGGCGGGCAATGCGCTGGCGCTTTGGCGGCAGAAGGATACGCTTTGGGCCGTAACCTATGACGAAAACCGGGTGCAGACGCAGGCGCCCGTGCCATTGGATACCGGCATCACCTACGGGGACGGTGTTACCACCCATATTTACCGGCCCTACGGCGTCAAGGCCACGGTGAACGGTCGCTTCGTGTTGGTATTCGCGAAGAATAACCGCGTCTATTATCGCCTGCTGGGAGTTCCCCATGGTGGAGCGCCTTTTTCACTCGGCGCTCCGCAAGCACTGACCAATGTGGCGCATACGGCATTCTTCCCGGATCTCGCCGTCAACCGCACCAAAATAGTCTTCGCTTGGTACCGCCGGATAACGGCGGCCAATCACCGGATGGAAGGAGCCCTTTTCGACCTTGCGGGAGGCGGCGTCGCTGCCGCATCGCGGCAGGATTTCGATTTGGCGGAGGATGAAATCGGATTCACCGAAGTCGGGGATTCGTGGTATCCGTGGCATTATTTCAAATCCGCTTCGGTGGCCATCGATGATAATGGCAATATAGCCGCGGCCTATGACGATGGATTTTCCGCCAAGGTTGCGGTTGTGTGGCATCAACCGGTTTATCACGATTCGGGCCTATTTGTCGGAAAGGCGATCGCGGTGGAGAATCCCGCCGTGGGAATCGCCTTTGACCCGACTCTCGATTCGGTCGAGTACACCGCAGCGATACCCGACGGCGCCCACCTTGCCAATATCGGAATCTCCTTGGCGACGGCGGCTTCTCCGGTTTTCTCCGGCACCGAAACCTTTCGCGCTCTTGATACCCCCTTCCGTTCCAATGGAAGCCATTTCAAGTATCGCGTGGTATTGCGACCCCAATTGCCGGGAAAGAATCTCACCTCGCGATTGCGGGGATTGGAATTGCGTTACAATGTAAAACCCCGCGCTCCGACCTTCGATTCACTGGCGGTGGGAGAGAACGCCCTGACATCCTATAATCCCTCTGATACTCCCCGTCTTGAAACGAGACGCGATTCCCTGCGGCTATCGCTTTCGGGCCTGGATCTCGACGATGGGGACAGTCTGGTTTTCGTGGTCGAAATGGCGGGCATCGAAGTCGCCCGGAAAACCGTGAAGGCGAAATTTGCACCCGGCCGATATCGGTATGATTTGGCCTTTCTTCCCCCCGATACGGTAGGCACTGCGATTCCCATCCGCGTCAGGACCATGGATGCCGCCGGTTGGTGGAGTTCCGCCACCGTGATTCCCGTCGATATTTTCAATCCGCCCCCTTCCGACAGCGTCTATATTCTCCGGCGTAGGCATGGACAAACCGTTGGCGGCTATGGATTGCTTCCCGCCCCCCCTGATACCCTGTCGCTTGCGAGCGGCTCCTCCCTTACGCTTTTCCGGGGCGACACCGCTAGGTTACGGATTTTCTTCGCCGACGACAACGACGACAGCTTGGATTTGCTTCGTCTCCGCAACGGTTCTCCGGTGGGCTCGGGAAAGATTCCCTCCAATCAATTCCTGGAATACCTGCTCGCGGGAGACCTGGAGCCGGGTGTGGTCGATACCCTGGTTTTCCGGGCCGCGGATAATAACGACACGGCCGAATACTCCTTTAAACTGCGCACCAATCACCTTCCCCGGCTCGACTCGGTGGTGGTGGTCGAGTACCAAACTCCGCAGGGTCCCGTCAGCCCGGGATTCGCCAAGGCGGTGGCCGGCGATACGGGATTGTGGGTGCCGGCGGGATTCGACGCTACGCTGCGGGTTTCCGTATCCGATCCGGACGAGCCATCGGCTGCTTCCCTGCAAACGCAGTGGCGGGTTCTGGCTCCGGATAGCGGATGCGCCGCCGGGGATTTGTCCTGCCATTCGATTTCGATACAGGGCGGAGGAGACCTTATCAACCATCGCTTCGAGCAGCGCGAAGCCTATGTGGAGTTCACCGTAACCGATTCGCTGGGAGCATATGCGGCTTATCGGTACCGACTTGAATACCCCAAATTGGATACTTCCGCGTCTACGGGATTCACCGCCTCCATCGGCAGGTTGCAGGAGGAACTCGATTTCGTGCTCGATTCCAAAGTGCAGTCGAAGACGATAACAGCCGGGATCAGCAATGTGGGAAATGTTCCGCTAACCATCCTTTCGGTGAAAACCGGCAACAATGTCGAAAAATGGATGAGACTTCAATTGGAGTGGCCCGAAGACGGTGTTGAGCGAAGTCTTCTCATCGACAAGTCTACGGAGGAAAACGCTGTTCCAACGGGAACATATTTGAACATCGATCCGGGAGGTGTGTTCAATCTATCCTTTGAATTCTTCGTCAACTCTCTGCGGGGCGATTCGGTGCTTACCGATACGCTATTTCTGGAAACCAACGATCCTTCGCAACCCGTTGTCGCCATTCCCTTCCGATTGGTGCATCGCGATCTCCCCCTGTTCAGCATGGGCCTCATTGGGGGCGGAGCGGAAACCCCGGACTTTACCAGGCCCACGTCCGGATTCAATGAAAAGGGCCTTCCCGCCTTCATTCCCACCAGGACCCGTCTGGCTTTCAATTTCACGGAACCTGTGGTCGCGAATGAAGCGGATAAACGCATTCGCATCTATTCCGTGCTCGACTCGCTAGCCAATCCCTCCGGGTTCCGTTTCATTCCGGGTGAATTTTCGCTTATCCGCCATCCGGCGTCGCTTGCCAAGATGTCCCGACGGGAAGCTGGTGCAGCGGTTTTCGCTCCCGGCGATAGCCTGGCCGATCAAATCCTGTTCACCCCGCGCTATGATGCGCCCTCCGACTCCCTGCGCGTCATGCCGCCGCCGGGATATTTTATCCAGGGGGATTTGCTGCGGGTGCGGGTTTCCAATGCGTTTACCGATGCGGCCGGCAATTCCCTCGACATGCGCCTTGACCGCGAATTGCTCGCGCCGGGATCCTTCGATACCCTGTTCACGTTGCAAGTGGATACTTCGGTGTTTCGCGTGTCGGAAACCTTTCCGGCCCACGGCCATACGGATTGGGACTCCTTCGCTCCCATAAGAATCAAATTCAACGCGCCGCTCGCGCGCCTGGCCGATGCCGATGGAAGGAACACCCCGCCCATCGACATCCAAACCCGTCGGGCCGATTCCAATTTTTCCGTACGCGTCACCTCGACGGCGATTGGAGGGAAAGGCCACAACTTCCGCTTGTTGCGACTCGAGCCGGGCGATTCGGTGCTTACCCTGCAAACCTTTCCCTCGCTCGGAGGCCAGGACACGGTTACCGTGAGGTTGGCCTCTTCGATTCTGGATGCGAGTGGGCGCAGTCTGGACGGCAATGGAGACGGACTTTCCGGATATCTCTATAATCCGGATGACACCGCAGACTATTTCGCTTTCACCTTCATAACCGGAAAGCAGGATTTTTACCTGTTTCCCAATCCCTATCGATACTCGGACTCGCGGCATCTGGAAAAAGGCGGCATCACCTTCAAAAACATCCACCAATTGCGCGGGTATACCCGGGATAAACCCGTGATCCTCCGCATTTACTCGATGACGGCCGACTTGCTCTATTCCTCCGGAGGAAGAGGAGCGGGCCGCGCCGGAACCTCCGCCAGCGCCAAAGGCATTACCCAACTCGATTGGGATTTGAAGAACACCCACGGACATGCAATGGCGACCGGAGTTTATCTCTATACCCTCACGCTGGGCGAAGATCGCCTCCTGCGTAAGGGAAAGGTGGCGCTTATCCGTTAAAACGGTGAAATTACCGGTTGGGATGCGGCATAACGGCCCTGGATACCGGAATTGAGTTATCTTTACCACCCAAATTAATACTTTATTGCCGGCGGTAATTGCGGCTCAACCCATGCTCAACCCGCACCAAAGGGTTCATTCCATATGATTTTAAATGCGATTCTGACCAAACTTTTCGGCACGGCCCATGAACGCGAGGTCAAACGGCTATTGCCCGAGGTGGAGGCCATCAACGCCTTGTCTTCCCAAATGGAAGTCTTGGACGACGCCGATTTGGCTGCCAAAACCCAGGAATTCCGGGCCAGGCTGAAAGAGGGGCAAACCCTCGACGATTTGCTGCACGAAGCCTTCGCCGTCTGCCGCGAGGCCAATGACCGCCGTCTGGGCATGCTCAACGTCCTGGATGAAGCCCATGGTTTCGATTTGTCGCAGTTGAGCGAAGCCTCCCAATTGCTGGTCAAGGATGCCCGTACCAAATTGGCCGAAGAAACCCCGGTACATTCCCTGCATTTTCCGGCCTCTTTCTACAGTGAAATCCGCACCCTGATTCCCGAAAGCCGCTTTCCCTTCCGCTATCGTCCTTTCGACGTTCAGCTTTTGGGCGGCATGGTATTGCACCACGGAAAAATCGCCGAAATGAAAACCGGAGAAGGCAAAACCGTGGTGGCCACCCTGCCGGTCTATTTGAACGCGCTCGCGGGCAAGGGCGTGCATCTGGTTACCGTGAACGATTACCTGGCCAGCCGCGACGCCAAGACCATGTCCAAGGTATACCGGTTTCTCGGCCTTACGGTGGGTATCATCGTGCACGGGCTCAACGAAAAGGAGCGACGGGAGAATTACTCCGCCGACGTAACCTACGGGACCAACAACGAGTTCGGCTTCGATTATCTGCGCGACAACATGGCCCATCATTTCGACGACTGCGTGCAGCGCGAACTCAATTTCGCCATCGTGGACGAAGTCGACAGCATTCTCATCGACGAGGCGCGCACCCCGCTCATCATTTCGGGCCCGGCGGCCGAATCGACCGACAAATACATGCAAGCCAACAACGTGGTGAAGGTCCTGAAAAAGGAGACCCATTACACGCTCGACGAAAAAGAGAAACACGTGTCGTTGACCGAAGAAGGCGTGAACACCTGCGAAGCGCAGCTGGGCCTCGAAAACCTGTACGGGGATCTCAATACCGAATGGGTGCACCATATCAGCCAGGCCCTCAAAGCGAACGTGATGTTCAAGAAAGACGTCGACTATGTGGTGAAAAACCAACAGGTGGTCATCGTGGACGAATTCACGGGCCGCCTCATGGAGGGCAGACGGTATTCCGAAGGGCTGCATCAGGCCATCGAAGCCAAGGAAGGCGTGCCTATCGCGCGCGAAAACCAGACCCTGGCCACCATCACCTTCCAGAATTATTTCCGCCTCTATTCCAAGCTGGCGGGCATGACGGGCACGGCGGATACGGAGGCCACGGAGTTCGGCCAGATATACAAACTCAAAGTGGTGGCTATCCCCACCAATAAAAACATGATACGCCTCGACCAGCATGACGTGGTCTATAAGACGCGCCGGGAAAAGGTCGATGCCATCGTGGCCGATATCAAGGAGCGGAACGCCAAGGGCCAGCCGGTGCTGGTAGGCACGGTTTCCATCGAAAAGTCCGAAGAGCTCAGCCTCAAATTGCGCCGCGAGGGCATCGAACACGAAGTATTGAACGCCAAGCAGCATGAGCGCGAAGCGCATATCATCGAACACGCCGGCAAATTCGGGAAGGTTTCCCTGGCTACCAATATGGCCGGCCGCGGGACCGACATCCAATTGGGGCCGGGAGTGTTGGAAGTCGGCGGACTTTACGTGCTGGGTACCGAGCGTCACGAAAGCCGCCGCATCGACAACCAGCTGCGGGGCCGTTCGGGCCGCCAGGGCGATCCCGGGGCGTCGCAATTCTATCTCTCTCTCGAAGACGACCTGATGCGGATTTTCGGCTCGGACCGCATATCGCGCATCATGGACAGGCTGGGAGTGGAGGAAGGCGAAGTCATCAGCCACCCGCTGGTGAACCGCGCCATAGAAACGGCGCAGAAGCGGGTGGAAGGGCAGAACTACGAAATCCGCAAGCATTTGCTCGAATACGACGACGTGATGAACCGGCAGCGCACCGTGATTTACGGTTTGCGCCGTCGCATCCTCAAGGGCGAGGAAATCAAGGATGAAATCCTGGCGCGCATGGAAGACGCTGTCGATCTCGTCGTTTCCCAATATGCCCTGGCGGGGAATTATCCCGAAAACTGGGAACTCGAAAACCTTTACGCCGAAATCAAGCGCGCCTTCGACGTCGATTACCGGATACCCGACGAAGGCTTGTCTTCGCAGACCGCGGAAGCCACCGTGGAAGAGGTTTCGGCGCTGGCCCGTCAGAACTATGAGCGCATCGAAGCCGACCTCGGTTCGGAGCAGATGCGCGAAATCGAAAGGCAGGTGCTGCTTTCGGTTATCGACCATATCTGGCGCGAGCACCTGTACGCCATGGATCACCTGCGCGACGCCACCCGCTTTCGCGGCTATGCGCAACGCGATCCCCTGCAGGAATACAAGAAGGAAGGCTTCGCGCTGTTCGGAACCACTCTCGATCGCATCGCTCTCGAGGTGACCCAGCGCATATTGCACATCGATCCCGGATTCCTCCGCCGGCAACAGGAGGCCATGGTCCGCGCGCGGGAAATCGAATTGATGCGCAGGCGTCAGGCTCAGCTTTCGGGCCCTTCCATGGAGAATCAGGGCGGTGGAGCCGTCAGCGGCCGCCCGGTCTCTCCCGGCGGTTCCCTTCCCTCCGGTGGTCCCGGAGCGTCGGGTGGACGCACCCAGGTCCGAACCGCCAATCCTTCCGTCGCCAAAATCGTGGGGCGAAACGATCCCTGTCCTTGCGGAAGCGGCAAGAAATTCAAAAAATGCCATGGCGTAGGCGCTTGAATGCCCGTTCCTTCCCCCCGTCTCCAACCGTTCTTTTCCTTGGAAGGTTTGGACGGTAGCGGAAAAAGCACCCAATTGGCCCTGCTCGAAGCGTCCCTTCGGGGCCGGGGATACCGGACCTTGAGCGTCAGGGAGCCGGGCGGGACTACGGTATCTTCGCGTATCCGGGAAATCCTCCTGTCACCCGAGCATGGCGAAATGGCTCCCATGACCGAACTTTTCCTGTATTCCGCGGCTCGAGCCCAACTCGTACATCAAATCATCGGTCCGGCCCTGGAGGAGGGCAAAGTGGTGCTCGCCGATCGTTTCGGCTGGTCCACCCTGGCTTATCAGGGTTATGGCAGAGGCATGGATCGATCCGTAATCGATTCGATGCTCCATGCTGCCTGCGGGGGGATTTGGCCCTTGCACAGCTTCTTGCTGGATATTTCCCCATCGGCCATGCGGGAACGCATGGAGCTGGAAGGGCGCAGCCCTGATAGGATGGAAAGTGAAAATCAGGGGTTTTATATGAAGGTACGCGAAGGGTATCTGGCATTGGCGCGTGAAAATCCGGCGTCTTTCACGGTGTTGGATGCCGCCCTTGACCGCGAAGTTCTGCAAGAATCCATATTGAACGGCATTGGAAATTGCCTTGAGGCCCTTAAAAAGGAAAATTAAAGGATAATTTCTTAAAATACAACTATCGGTGAAATGCTTGACGCTTTTCATCGCCCAGGATGCCGGACGGACGTATAGCCGTCCTTCCGTCAGGCTGGGGTAATCGGATCGGCAACGGGGTGCATCTATGGAACAGAGCAAGGGAAAAGTCTTCTATCTCAGCGTCTTCGCGCTGATAGTCGGATTCGGCATCCTGGGCACCCGGGTTCAAGCGGGAGGCGAAAGGTTTTATTCGGATCTCATCCGCCTTGACAAGGTCGTTACGAAAATAAACGAGCATTATGTCGAGAATGTGACCTCCGCGGAATTGGTGGATGCCGCCATCGACGGCATCCGGGGTATACTCGATCCGCATACGGCTTATTTCACGCCGGAAGACTATGAAGACTTGAAAGTCAACACCGAAGGGGAGTTCGGCGGACTCGGAATCCAAATCGGCATTCGCGACCGGATGTTGACGGTGATTTCGCCGCTGCAGGGTACGCCCGCCCATCGCATGGGCCTGCAATCGGGCGATAAAATAACCCGCATCGATACCGCGAGCACCCAGGACATCACCATCGACGAAGCCGTAGGGAAATTGCGCGGCAAGCCGGGCACTTCCGTTCGGATACAGGTGAGCCGCCAAGGCCAGATTGAACCCATGGAATTCACCATCGTTCGCGAAGTCATCAAAATCGAAAGCGTACCCTATGCCGGTATGCTCAACGATACGGTGGCCTATGTCAAGATTACCCAATTCGCCAAATCAACCTCGGAAGATTTGGAGGCACATATATTGGAATTGAAAAAGAAGCATGCTCCCAAGGCCTTGATTCTCGACTTACGCGTGAACCCCGGGGGCCTGTTGAATCAGGCGATTTCGGTTTCCGAACTCTTCCTGCAAAAGGGCCAGAAAGTCGTCTATACCCAGGGCCGGGTCAAATCCCAGAACCAGGAATACGTCAGCAAACGCAAACCCATCTGGACGGAAAAAGTAGTGGTGCTGGTCAATGGAAACTCCGCTTCGGCATCCGAAATCGTTGCCGGCGCCATCCAGGATTGGGATCGCGGCCTCATCCTGGGCGAAACCACCTACGGGAAGGGTTCGGTGCAGACGATTCTCCCTCTGGACGGTCAGCAGAATACCCTGAAGCTTACCACGGCCTATTACTACACTCCCGCCGGCCGTAACATCAACAAGCCCGAAAACGGAGTGCGTCTGCACAACGGCGAGGATAGCGTAAAAAATGCCGACACCTCATTTTTCTTTACCAAGGCCGGACGCAAGGTGCTGGCCAATGGCGGTATCACTCCGGATATCAAGGTGAAGGGACGCGAGTACAACCGGTTCTCCCAGGAATTACTGCGGCACACCTTGTTTTTCAACTATGTAGTCAAGAACCGCAAGGACCTGACCCAGGGAAAAAGGGTGACTTCCGACCTGGAAATCACTCCCGCCATGCTCGAAAATTTCCGCAAATTCGTATTCTCCGACAGTTCCTTCGCTCAGTATAAATCCGGACCCTTGGTTGCTCTGGAAAACTTCCATTCGGTGCTCAAGCGGGATAAGGCGAAAACGCCCGAGGATACCCTGCGGGTGAAACTGGATGATGAAGTTTTGGCGGCCATGGGCGGCTTGGAAAAACAACTCAAGATCGAAGCCGCGAAGGAATTCGAGAAGAACCTGGATTTCATCAAGTACCAGTTGAAAGCCGAAATAATCGGCGCTGCGCTGGGCGAGGAGGCGCGCACCGAATTCGAGCTTAAAAACGACGAGCAGGTACAGGCGGCCAAACGGTATCTTCTCGACCCCAAGATTTACACCCAGGCGTTGACCAAGGGAAACAAGGGCTGAGCTAGTCGAGAGTACGTTCGAAATACAGGCACACCGATTCGAACAGGCGGTCGGGCTCGGCCGTCAACAGCACCCAACCCTCATTCCACCATTTTTCCACCTCGGCCTGAACGATCTCGGCTGTTTTTTCCGGGTCCCAGTTCGGGGGTAAGGGGATGATGGATTCCCGTTTTTCCTTCACAGGAAAATTATATCCTCAATGGTTGCCGGGTGGCCAGGGTGTCATAGTCAGGAGTCGGCGGTATCGCTTGACAAGGAGTTGACGCCGGTGGGGTGGACCACAGGATTCCGGTTCTGGGCCAATTCATGGGCGAATACTTCTTCGAACATTTGCCAGATACTGACGAAAAGCGCGGCGATGACGGGACCAATTACGAATCCCGCCAGCCCGAATAGCATGAGACCACCGATGGTGCTGAGAAGTACCAGCAAATCGTGCATTTTGATGTCTTTGCCCACCATTACCGGCCGGAGCACATTGTCCACGCTGGAAATGATTACGGCCCCCACCACGATGACGATGATGCCGGATACCACCTGTCCTTGCAGCATCAAAATCACCGCCACCGGGAGCCAGACCAGGCCTCCCCCCACGGCGGGCAGCACACTGAAGAAAAAGATGAGCACGCCCAGCAGAATGGGGGAACCCACTCCGACCGCAAAGAAAAGTACGGCCCCTATAAAGCCCTGAATCACTCCGATTACCAATACTCCCTTGAGCGTGCCCCGGCTGACGGAGAGGAAGCGGTTGATGAGGACATGCTCGTATTCGTCTTTCAGCGGCGACCAGCGGATGACGCGTTCCATGATACGGGGGCCGTCCACATAGAAATAGAACATCATGAACAGCATCAGGAAGAAATTGAAGAGCTGGTTGACCGCCGAAATGCCCAGTGCGGCTCCTATTTTCAAAAGGAATTGGGAAATGTTCTGGGCCCAACCGATGGCTGTGCGGGCGATGTCCTCGGTAGCGAACCGTTGCACCAGATTAGGATAACGCTCCTGAATAGTCTGGATGACGCCTTCCAGGGAGCCGCGAAGCTGGTTCAGGTTGAAGCCATGGAGCAATTCCACGGCTTCCTGGTAGGCGACCACTCCGACCGCCACCAGCGGAAAAATCAGCATCAGAACCAACCCCAACAGGGTGAGCAGCGAAGCGAGGTAGCGTGTGCGGGTTTTGGCGGAAACCCAGGAGTAGATGCGGTAGGTAAGGGCCACGAAAATGGCGGCCATGAAAATGGTCAGGAGAAAATGGCGGAGCAGAACCAGAAACCCGGCCGTAACCACGAAAAGGTATATGAGGAAGGAGGCTTTTTGAAAGGTGGTGTTGGGTGGGGGATTCCCGGTGGTTTCGTTCATGCGAGAAATATATAATTTCCTCATAAATGCCGTCGGATTGTAATTCAACGCGGCATTTAGTTATTTTTCAGGACGTGTTACCGGCGAAATGATCCCCATGTCCGATTCCCAACCCCAGCCACCCGTCCAACCCGTCCAGGATATCCGCGAGGTATTCGGATACCTGACCCGGCATAAGGGCCAGGTATTCGTGCTCAAACTCGAAGATAACCTGATGGACAAGCCTCTGTTTTCACTGCTGGTGAAAGACATCGTGCTCATCCAGAAGGTCGGCATCAAAGTGGTATTGGTGCCGGGCGCCAAGCATTCCATCAACAAGGTTCTCAAAACCTACAAGGTGGCTTCCAAATCCAAGGACGAAGTGCGCATCACCTCGGACGAGGCCATGCCCCTGGTAAAGTTGGGCGCTTCGAACGTGGTCAACGCCCTGATATCGCTGCTATCCGAAAACGGCGCGCACGGCGTGGTGGGCAACTGGGTGCGAGCCCGCGCCATCGGCGTTTTGGACGGAGTCGACTACCAGAATACCGGCCGCGTCGAAAAGGTGAACGTCCAGCTCGTCGATAACATGCTCAACGACGGCCTGATTCCCATCGTGCCCAATATCGGGTGGAACGCCGTGGGCAAGGACTACAACCTTTCCAGCAACGAACTGGCCGTCGAGACGGCCAAGGCCCTCGGCGCAAGCAAGCTTTTTTTCATAGGACTGAACCCCGGGATTTCCATCGTTCCCGATTGCGGGTTCGTCGAGGCAGGCGAAATCGGCACCGGTTATTTTTCGAATCTCGATTTGGAAGAGGCTTCGCTGCTGTTGCGCGATTACGGCAAGTATCTGAGTTCCGAACATCGCGAACTTACCTCCCTGGCGGTCAACGCCACCCGCTATGGGGTGGATAGGGTCCACATCATCAACGGCGCCCAGGATGGAATTCTCCTGAAGGAGATTTTTTCCAGTTCCGGGCATGGAACCATGTTCTACGCCAACCATTACGATAAAATCCATCCGGCTTCCGTGCAGGACATCCCGGAAATCCTGCGCATCATGCAGCCTTATGTCGATCGCGGCGTTCTTGTGCAGCGAACCGCCGAATCGTTGGGTGAGGACATCGAAAAGTATTACGTGTACAAGGTGGACGACTCCCTGCACGGTTGCGGAGCCTTATCGGTTTACTCCAACCATTCCGCCGAACTGGAAGCCCTCGTGGTGGACCAGAATCATTCCGGGCACGGCACGGGGCGTAAGCTGGTTTCCTTCATTCTCGATAAAGCCCGTAAAATGGGGTTGAAAAGCGTCTTCCTCCTAACCACCCAAAGCAGCGATTTTTTCATGCGCAACGGTTTCCGCGAAGCCCCGATATCGGTGCTGCCGCCGGAGCGGCAAAACAGCTACAATCGCAGCCGGAATTCCCGCGTATTCTCCATCAACATTTAGGGCTTCTGGCCTGGATTAGGCCTAGCGTAATTCCCGGTCCAGCACCGAGAATATGAACCGTTCCAAGCTGATGGGATAGAATCGCGGCACCGGGCACCAGATTACCCCCATATTGATGATTTCGGCGCGCGCCAAATCGTTGAGCACCTTTTCGATGAGTTCCGCGGCCGAATCCGGCGATTCTTCCACCGACAGGTATTCATTGCGGACCTTGAGATTTTTATTGCGGAAAGCGGTGCTGAAGGAAAATATCCGGCCCGTAATACTTTTGTCCATGAAGGGTTCGTCTTCGCGGAACATGTCCGCGAATCGCTCGTCCTCCCGAGATACCGAGACGATAAGCTTGGGACTCACGGTGATTTTTCCGGTCAGCTTCAACGACCCGCCGGTGCCTTCGCCGGATTCGGAATCATCGTTGGGACCCACCAGGGTAAACGGTAAGGAATGGTAACCCGCGACGATACCCGTCAAGGGAACCTTGCGGATATCGGTTTGATCGAAAATTTCTTTCAGTCGCTGGGGATCGGGCTGCATAGGGGGTCTAGGCGATAATATAAATTTATCGCCAAACCTGCCAGGATGCGGGGGTGAAAGCGCCCCAGGCTACGCTTGAACGGGTCGCCCTTATCGAAACGGCACCGGACTCAGCTGTCGACAACATGCGAATACCCAGTCCCTGAAACCGCTTCTTTACCTCCGGAGACGGGTGTCCATAGCGGTTCTTACGGCCCGCCGAAACAATCGCCAGGGAGGGAGCCGAGGCCTCCAGAAAGGCCGGGGTGCTGGAGGTGGAACTGCCGTGGTGACCCGCTTTGAGTATATCCGCCTTAAGGCGGTTTCCCAGGCGCACCACCAATGACGCTTCCGCCGCTTTTTCCGCGTCTCCGGTGAACAGTACACCCAAGCCGTGCATGCGCAACATGCCTACTACCGACCTATCATTGGGGGAAGCGAAGGTATCTTCGGGACAGGGAGCCAAAATATCCAACGAAACGGTTGGGGCTGCATAGACGCCCTGGCCGCATTCCACCGGTATCAAGGGGATTCCGTGGGACTCCAAGACATGCTCCAATTCCTTCCAGGTCGCAGTGGATCCCCTATGGCCCGAGTATAGGACTTGACCTATCGGCACATTCGGGACGAGATGAAGCAAGCCGCCGATATGGTCCGAATGTTCGTGGGTGAGGATTACGCGATCCAGCTTGTTGATGCCTCTATGGCGAAGGAAGGGAAGAATTACGTTTTTTCCCGCGCCGGTATTTTTCCTTCCGGGACCGGCATCGATAAGGATGGCGGCATGCGGCAATTCCAACAATACCCCGTCGCCCTGCCCCACATCGAGAAAGGTGACCCGGCATTTCTGTTCCCAAAGACTGTGGATACCCCCGCCCGCATAGAGAAAGGAAGTCGCTAACGACAGCGCAAGGAGCAAAGGCTTCAGCCTTCCGCTGTTTACGGCTTTGGGAAGGCCCAGCATGAGCAGGTAGAGAAAGGTGGAAACCAACGGTGGAAACGCCGCCATATTACGACCGGGACCGAAAACCGAGGCGAAGATATTCACCGTCCCGGTCAGCAATCCCATCCAGACTCCGGCAGCGTAACCGAACAACTCGCCCGGGATAGTTCCCAGGTATCCGGTAAAAACCGCCAGGGTGGAAGCGGTAAGCGAGGCGCCGAGCAGGGGACTGGTGACCACGCTGGCGGGTATGGAAAGCGGAGCGAGCAGGTGAAGGCGAAGGGCTACAATGGGTGCCGTGGCTAAAAAGGCGACGGCGCTCAGCCCCACCGCGGTTCCCACCACCTGCCAAAAGGGACGGAAACCGGCGCGGGCGAAAAGGGCGGCGGCCGGCCGGACGTAGAAAATCAGGAAGAAGGTGGCGGTAAAGGAGAGTTGGAAGCCCAGCGAATGCAACTGGTAGGGCATGGCGGTCAGGCAAATGCCCATAGCCAGAAAAAGATTATTGAGCGAAGAGGTGGGTCGCTCCCATAATTGCGCCGGAAGCAGGCAGGCGAACATGATACTGCTGCGGACGATGCTGATGGAACCGCCGGCAATGGGAATGTAGGCGATTAAGAGCAGGGATACGGTGGCCAGCGCGGCTTTGCGGGGAATCCGGAATGATCCCAGGCTGAGCAAAAAAACCAGGGAAAGCACACCGATATGCTGACCGCTGATGGCGAGAAGATGCAACAATCCCGTATCCCGGAAGTCTTCGAACTGCGAAGACTCTACGCCGCCGGCATCGCCCAGGAGCAGGGCTTGCGTCAGAGCTCTTTTATCGGGAGGAATAACGGCATCGAGCTTCCGCTCCAGGGAAAACCGCATGCGCGCCAGGATAGGGGGCGGGCGGGCATCCGCGTGGGAAATGCGAGCCGACTCCACTTGGAGGACTCCACGCAGGTTTCGTGATTTCAGGTAGGCGGCCATATCGAATTGCCCGGGATTGGTGGGGGCCGCGGGGATTTCGAACACGGCGCTTAGCCACAGGGGCTTTCCGGGGTGGAGAGCGAAGGGGGTAGCGGGCATGCGGGCCAGATAACGGTGGCCGTGAACCTCCACTTCCACGCGACCGGGAGATTGTGCGCGGCGGAAATTCACTACCTCGGCCCGAAACTCCCTGCCCGCTGGAGACGGCTCTTGAAAGTAGGGTTCGACCGCGAAGGCGCGCAAATGCGGATACTGTAACCAGACCTGGAGAAATGCCGCCAGGAAAACCGCGGAAGAGAGGAAAACGACGCGCTTTTGACGCAAGGTGAGCAAGGTTAAAACCAGGATGTGGCCGGTCAATCCCGCCGTCAGGGATGCCTGCGCGGCCAAGGTCCCCCAGAGGACGGGTATGCCCAGGTGCAGGCCCCAATGCCGTCGGAAGCGCGCTTCAATATTCCTTTGCCAATCCCTCAGGAAAACCCATTCCCGGAAGAAGACGGAAAGGACGGGATGTTTCCGCATGACGCCTGCTTTCTGAAAAGCGGAAGTACTTGCGGAAAAATAAAAGGGAGGCCACCCGGATAGAGTGACCTCCCTCACATAGAGAGAAGAAGATTAGATTATCAGGAATCTATTTCTTCTTAGCTTTTTTGACGGCCTTCTTAGCGGGCTTCTTGGCGGAGGCTCCGCTGGGGGAGATGGCGTCCTTGGCGGCTTTGGCCACGCGGAATTTCACGACCTTCTTCGCCGGAATCTTGATGCTTTCGCCGGTGGCGGGATTGCGGCCGATGCGGGCTTTGCGCTGCACGAGCACCAATTTGCCCAGGCCCGGAATGGTGAAGCCATTCTTCGCATTTTTATAAGCCAGGCTCGCCTGCTCATCCAGGAAGCCGCGCACCTGTACTTTGGTGAGGCCCGTGACCTTGGATAACTGGTCGACGACTTGTGCTTGGGTCAACGCTTTTTCTGCCATAAAGATCCTTTCAGAGAGGTGATGAAAAAAAGATAATTAATCGGTAAATTGGATTCTAAGAAAAAATCACCCGGATTGCAGTATGATTCTTTCGGGTAACCCATTTTACCCCTCTTTTTATTGGGTCAAATCCTGCGGGAAAGGTCCGGCCATTTCGGGGTGAATGCTTCAACCCCTTATCAATCAACGAACTAAAGCAGTCGATTGGGAAAGAGGAACATGGAAGTTAAGTCCGGAACGGTCTCAGGCGAAAT
>CAYNXV010000010.1:0-36162 GCA_964401245.1 uncultured Bifidobacteriales bacterium
GCCGTTACCGCCTTCGGCATCGACCCGGAGAATATTTTCGAATTCTGGGACTGGGTGGGAGGCCGCTACTCCTGCTGGTCCGCCATCGGATTGCCCATCGCCTTGTCCATCGGTTTTGACAACTTCCAGGAATTCCTGTCCGGGGCCCATGCCATGGACAAGCATTTCCGCGAGGCGTCGCTGGAAAAGAACCTTCCCGCCGTTCTGGCTTTATTGGGAATCTGGTACAACAATTTTTTCGATGCTCAAACCCACGCGGTGCTGCCCTACGACCAATACCTGCATCGGTTTCCCGCGTATTTGCAGCAGGCCGACATGGAGTCGAACGGCAAGTCGGTGGATAAGGAGGGCCGCCGAGTCGACTATCAGACCGGGCCGGTAATCTGGGGTGAACCGGGAACCAACGGACAGCACAGCTTTTACCAATTGGTGCATCAGGGGACGAAGCTCATCCCCTGCGATTTTCTCGCCCCCCTGCTATCGCATAATCCCATCGCGGATCACCACCGCATTCTGCTGTCCAATTGCTTCGCTCAGGCTGAGGCCCTTATGCTCGGCCGGTCGCGCGACGAAGTTGAGGCGGACTTGCGCGCTTCCAATATGGACGAAGAGGAAATTGCGCGTCTGGCCCCCCACAAGGTATTCGAAGGCAACCGGCCCTCGAATACCATTTTGTTCGACAAGCTCACTCCCTATACGCTCGGAAGCCTGATAGCGCTATATGAGCACAAGATTTTCGTGCAGGGAGTGATTTGGAACGTGAACAGCTTCGACCAGATGGGAGTGGAGCTGGGCAAGGTGCTGGCGAAGAAAATCCAGGTCGAGCTGGAAAACGGGGAAAAGAATCCTTCATTGGAACTCGATCACGACGGCTCCACGTCGGCCTTGATGCGGCTTTACCTCGAAAGGAAATCGCAGGATTCCCGTTGAGACCGAACCCGCCTCGTCAGGCGTGATTCGTTTCTTTTCGGTGGAGATCGAGAATACCCCTCACTTTTTGACGCAACATGCTCGCCGTGAAGGGCTTGGCCAGAAAATGCACCTCGGCGGATGAAATACCCTGCCGGATGGTGAGGTCTTCCGTATAGCCTGAGATATAAAGTATGGGCATTTCGGGGCGCATGACATGCGCGGCTTGCGCCAGCTCCCGTCCGCTCATGCGGGGCATTACCAGGTCGGTGATCAGTAAATCGATGGCGCCTTCGTGGCTGCGGCACAGGTTCAGGGCCTCGTCGCCGCCATGCGCTTCGAGCACCCGATACCCGCTTTCCGTGAGCAACCGCAATACCAGGTTGCGCACAGCCTCCTCGTCTTCGGCGAGCAAAACCGTTTCGGTTCCTCCCGCCACCTGCTCAACTACCTGTGTCGGAATATTGTCGCTCGGGTCAAGAGACTCTTCCGAGGTGGGGAGGTAGATATGGAAAACCGTCCCCTCGCCGGGTTCGCTGCTCACTTGTATGCAGCCGTCGTTCTGCTTCACGATGCCGTATACCGAGGCCAATCCCATTCCGGTTCCCAGCTTGCCGGGTTTGGTGGTGAAAAACGGCTCGAATATCTGGGCCAGCGTGGCCTTGTCTATGCCGGAGCCGTTATCCTTGACGCTAAGGCGCACCCATTGGGAACTCCGACCCGAATCCCGGGGTTGATGGCTGTCCGGCGGCGTGCCGCAGGCGGTTTCGATGGTAAGTATGCCTCCGCCCTCCATGGCATCGCGGGCGTTTATGGCCAGGTTCAGAATGATTTGCTCGAGCTGAACGGGGTCGAGTTTGATGCAGGGCAGGTCGGCGCCGAGCAGGGTGACCAGTTCGATATGCTCGCCGATGAGGCGGCGGAGCATTTTATTCTGGTCGACCAACACTTGATTGATGTCCAGAATATCGGGCTGCAAGATTTGCTTGCGGCTGAACATGAGCAGTTGCCGGGTCAGGGAGGCGGCCCGCGTTCCCGCCCGCTTGATTTCCTCCAGACCGGATTTCAAAATTTCTGGGCTGTCGAGGGTTTGCATAAGGAGATCGCTGTATCCATTGATGGCCGTGAGGATATTATTGAAGTCGTGGGCGATTCCACCCGCGAGCCGGCCGATGGCTTCCATTTTCTGCGCCTGCCTGAGATTGTCTTCCGATTGTTTGAGGGCCTCTTCCGCCATCTTGCGGTCGGAAACATTCTCGATCAATCCGTCCATGAAAAGCCTGCCGTCGGGGTAGCGGTTGAGGGCTATGGAAAGCGAAGCCCACAAAACCTTGCCGCCGCGGCGCCGGAGCGGTATCTCGGGCCATTGCGCATGGCCGGTACTGTCCAGGGTTTGGGATAGGATTAGGAATTCGCCTTCGGAAGGCAGCAGATTGCGCAGATTCAGCGATTCCACTTGTTCGCCGGAAGGAATTTCCATCAACTCCAGGAAACCGGGGTTGGCTTCGGAAAGACATCCGTCCAGATCGGCCCGGAACACTCCCACTTGGAGGCGGTTGAGTAAATCCTGAAGCCGGGATTCCACTTCGCGGGCGCGGCTGCGCATGCGGTTATGACCGGAGGCGGCGGCCACCGCGGCCCTCAGTTTGGAATAATTCTGCGGCGACTTCAGCACGTAGTCCGAAAGGCCTTCCTTCATGGCATGCACGGCGATTTCTTCGCTGCCGGTGGCCGTGAACATTACCACGGGCCGCCAGGGAAACCGGCTTTTGAGGCGCCGGGTGATGTGGATGCCGTCACCCCATTGCAATTGGAAATCGGTTACCGCCACGTCGAAAGGGAATTCGTCCATCGCGCGCTCCAACTCCTCTTCGCTGCGAACCGGTTCGATTTGGACTCTACCGAATTCTTTGTCTAGCTCGCGGATTATGCGCAGGTGGTCATCGGTATTGTCATCTATAATAAGCACACGGATGAACGCTTGTTTTTTGTCCGTTATGATTGAAAATCCTTCCGGCATCAAATTCATATGGTTCCCGGTTCCTTCCAGAATTTTTTCGCCTGCCCGCAAGCCACCCAGGCAAGCAGACAATATCGGGACGCAAGAGAGTATCCTTTTTTTATCAGAGTTTTAGAAAAATAACTTATATCAAATGCCCATGCGGAGAATTTCAACAAAATACTCTGTTATGTAACGGATGTATTGGAATCCGGGGAGAGTTCTTTCCCCACATTGCAGGCCTGATTGAAGCGCTCCCATACATAGTCGGCTTGCGCACGGGGTACCGGACCTATGCGTCTCCACTTGCGATGAAGATCGCGTACGGCTTCTTGCAAATGCTCTGGTGACAACGACTTACCGGCCAGACTTTCGGCCTCGCCGATAAGTTCCAGCTTTCGCTCCAGGTTCTCCGTGGGGTTTTCTTCCTCCAATCCCAGAGCCTGGCGGCGGGCTGCGAAGAAATCGTCGCAGGCGGAACGGAAGCGATTCCAGATGGCGTCGCTTTTTTCACGGGAGACGGGGCCGATGGAACGCCACTCGCGTTGGCAGGCCTTGACCCTGTCGGCGGCTTCGTCCCAATTCATTTCCGGATTGTGACGGTTCGCGCCGAAATTCTCCGAAAGCTTGGTAAGCTGCCAAGCCATGCGCTCCTTGGTTTCTTCTTCGGAAAGCTCCCGACCGCTCAGCATTTCAATCTCGAAGCAGAGATCCTCTTTTTTCTTCAGGTTGGATTCCCTCTCCTGATCCCGCTGCGCCGCATTCGTCTTCAAGTTTCCGAAAAAAGCGTCGCAGGCTCCCCGAAAACGTTGCCACAATTGGCGATCGACTTCACGAGGCGCTGGGCCCACTTCGCGCCACCTCTCCTGCAGACTTTTGAAGCGCTCGGAGGTTTCCTTCCAATTATTGGAATCAGCCATGGCTTCGGCTTCCGCGCATAGCTCTTCTTTAAGGCTTCTGTTTTCCGCCATGCCCGATTTGCGCTGGTCATAATAGGCGTCGCAAGCCTTACGGAAACGCTGCCATAATTCCTCTTCGGCTTCGCGTGGAGCGGGGCCGGTTTCCTTCCAGGCGGTCTGGGTTTCGCGAACGCGTAGGAATTTCTCCTTTTCGGTTTCCAATTCGTCCAACGATTCCACGAGCCGGCAGAACTCCTCCTTCTTGGCCTGGTTCGCCGGTCTTTCGGCATCCAGTTTTTCGAGGTGTTCTTTGCGGGCGGTAAAGAATTTTTCGCAGGCGCCGTGGAAGCGTTCCCAAATGACGTCGATTTGGTCGCGGGGCACGGGCCCCACGGATTTCCATTGTTCCTGGGCTTCTTTGATTTTGGGCGCGGTTTCACGCCAATCGGTAGAGTCCTGCAAAGATTCGACGAGTGCGCACAATTCCAGTTTGCGATTCAAGTTAACGTTTTGGAAAGCGTCCCTCGAATCGTAAAAGGCCTTGCAGGCGCTGCGGTAGCGCTCCCATAGCGCCTCGGTCCGTTCCTTGGGCACGGCTCCGAGAGCTTTCCACGCGCTTTGCGCCTCGCGCACCGTCTCCATGGCTTCGCGCCAATCCTCGGCAGTCGCCTGCGCCTCGATTCTCGCGCACAATTCCTCTTTGGCTTTGAAGTTGCTTTCCCTTTCTTCGTCCAATTCGGCGAAGTATTCTTTGCAACGTTCGTAAATGGTGTCGCACACCTGGTGGTAGCGCTCCCACAAGGCTTCGGAGCTTTCCCAGGGTACGTGCCCCAGCGATTTCCACTCTCCAGTCAATTCGCGGAAACGGGCCACCAATTCCCGCTTGTCCTCCGTTTGCTGCAACTCTTCCAAAGCGGAGCAAATCTGCTGCTTGCCCTGCAGGTTCGACCAGCGCAGCCAGTCCTGCGCCTCGCGCAGTCTATCCACTATCGAGCGATAACGGGTTTGCAGCGCTTCGTAATCCTCCTGCGCCACGGGACCGGCAGCCTTCCATGCGGCGTTGAGTTCCTTGAATTCCTTTTCGGCTGCCAGCACGTCGTGGCTGTCGAGCAGGTTTTCCATTTCGGGCAAAATGGCTTCACGACGCGCGCGGTTGGCGCGGAAATATTCACCGAGCATTCCCTCCGCTTCCACAAGGGCGGCCTCAAAGCGTTGAACCGTGGCTTCCGAAGCGGGCGATACCGAGAGGGAATCCAGGCGGGACCATTCCTGCCGCAAATGCTCCAGGGTTTCGCCTACGTTCGCGTGCCTTTCGGAATCGCCGCCATCCAATGCCCTTCGTAAGGATTGACTTAGGGTTTCCGAGGCTATGCACAGGGCTTCCCTGAGTTCCTGGACTTCCTTGACGGTTTCGCTGTCGCGCGCTGCGCGGGCTTTTTGTCGGAGTCGGTTTTCGAGGGTGGTATAGGCTTGCGAAAACCTTCTTCGCAGCGCTTCGTTTCCTCCTTGCGAGGATGCCTCGGCCGCGTTCCATTGTTTGCGTATACCCTCCAGACGGTCCTGCAGCTTTTCTTCGTCGTCGCCCTCGCGTTCCAGGGCCTCGAGTTCCTCGCAAATGCGGGTCTTGGCTTCGGCCTCCTGTTTTTCGCGCGCCGCTTTTTCCTGCTGGAGAATACTTTCCTTTTTATACTGGAAATGCGCGGCTTCGAAGGCCTGGCGCCTTTCCTGAAACCGTTGGCGCTTGTAGTCGGTAAGAACGACTCCTCCGGTTTGCAATTGTTCAATGGCTTCGACCGCCTCTTCCACCTGCTCGGCCAAGGAATCCCAAGGCAAGGTCAACAGGCTGTCGGAATATTCCGCGGCTTTGGCCGCTTGCTCGGCGGCCTTTTCGATAACTTGCAAAGCCAATTCCAATTTGGCCTTGTCTACATTACCCTGGTTCATTTTTTCCGCTTCTTTTTCACGGACCTTGAGTTTGGCTTTGGCCGCTGCCCGCACGCTTTTCAATTTGGCGCTGCGACCCAGATTTTCCAATTGGCCCGACTGGCCGACTTTTTCCAGCGCCTGCATGGCGAGGTCTTCGTTCGATTCTTCCAGGGCGATGTTGTAGATGGCGGTGGCGCGGGTTACTCTGGCGAACGCCTCGCGACGCACTTCCAGCGATAAGGCATGGAGGGCGATATCCTCCACGGATTTGGGATCGGTCACCTGCGCGAGTACGGCGAAGCGCTTTTGCAATTCGTCGGGAGTATTCGCTTCGGTTTTGGCCTCTTCGGTGCGAATGGCGGTGAGTCTTTTTCTGGCGAGGTCTTGTATGGCTTTTTCCGGACTTTTTTCCAATAGGGTCGCCAGCTTGGCTTTATCCGTGAGCTTGCGCGCCGCTGCCAATCGGTTGGCCGGTTCCGCCGCTTCGAGCGCGACGGTCAAAAGCAGCCCTTGCTGCTCCGAATCCATGGCGTGAATGGCGGCGGCGCGAACGGCCGGGTTGCTGTGCTTCCAATGCGGTTTGAAAAAATCGGTAAAACCCATGCGTGACTCCTAAATAGACAGGGGACGGCCCGACATGGTGACATGCCCGCCGCTAAGGCGGCATTTGGCCGCCCGGGGATAAAACATCGGTATACAGTGTAAAAATTACGGAGAACCCTGAAAAGGCGGGATTTGGGCTATCGGCGCCCGCTATGGCCGGATCCGGCTGCCGAAAGGGACTTTTTAGGCCCGCTTTGAAAGCGGATAGGGAGAAAAAGCGTTATATTTAAGTGTTATATTTTGTAGGAATACCGATGAGGGTTACGGTATGATTGCAGCAGGCCACCTTCCAAAAAAACGGGGATATATGAAAAAAGGACTTTTAGCTTCGGCCATGGTATTGTCGATGTGCGCCGCCGTGATTCCATCCCAGGCGCAGACTCCCGCGTCGGTTGAATTGAAGCCAGTTTTCGAGGGGCAAATCGCCTTCAGTAAGCCCGTATATTTCAATGAGGTTCCAGGTAAACCTGAGCATTACATCGTGCTTGAACAGCATGCAGGTCGAATCGCATTGGCGCATCGGGAAAAAAACCTTTGGGTAAAAAAAGAATTTTTGAATATCGCTGTCAGTGGCAAGGGCGAATTGGGTTTACTCGGATTTACTTTCCACCCGAATTTTAAGCAAAATCGTAAGTATTACGTAAATTACAATCCTGAGGGGAAGCTGGAAACAGTCATTGAGGAACGCGTTTTTGATGAAACCTTTTTGAAAGACTCCGGAACGCCGGCTCGCGTCATAATGCGCTTCAAGCAAGACTATGATAACCACAACGGTGGCACCTTGGAATTCGGACTTGATGGATACCTTTATATCGGAACGGGTGACGGCGGCATGGGAGGAGACCCGCATGGCTATGCCCAAAACCTAAATACTTTTTTAGGAAAGATGCTTCGCATAGACGTGGATAAAAAGGATACAGGCAAGGAATACGCTGTTCCTACCGACAATCCCTTTGTAGGTGTGAGCAATACCAAGCCGGAGATTTGGGCTTATGGTTTGCGTAATCCCTGGAAGTATTCCTTCGACCGTAAAACCGGTGATTTGTGGGTGGGCGATGTTGGACAGGGTAAACGGGAAGAGATCTCCATCGTGAAAAAAGGAGACAACCTGGGCTGGAAGACAATGGAAGGCAGCATTTGCTACCCGTCTTCAACAAATTGCAATAAAGGCGGCCTTGTGCAACCCGTGCTGGATTACGAAACCGGTTCTACGGATGGAAATTGCATAATCGGAGGATTTGTCTTTCGCGGGGACCCGTCCTCGGAATTTTACGGAGACTACATTTTCGGTGATCACGGGTCTAAGAAAATCTGGGTATCGGAACGCAAAAACGGTGTAATGACCGAGAAACGGGAAATCGCTGCACTACCTTTTACGTCAAGCCTATCTTCCTTTGGAACTGATTCACGGGGAAACCTATATGCTGTGGGCCGTGTAGATGGCGTCATCTATCGTCTGGAGAGCCCAGCAATGATTCCGACATCTCTTCACACTGAACTCTCGCGCAAAAATACGGAAATGCGCAAGATTCACCGGCTGGAAAGAGGAAACTTGCTCAATTTGAGTGGGCTGGGCTTTGCAAAACAAGTGGAACTGGTAAGTGTTTCAGGCAGGATTATGCAAAAATCCATCATCCGGGATGGGATTATTTCCGGAGCCGATTTACAGCCGGGATTATATTTTCTGCGTAGTGCCGACCAAGTCGGACAGGTTCATCTGCTTTCAGTACGCTGATTTGCTGCGGGGGAAAATCTATATTCCCTCTATGAAACTCCCTACATCTGCCCCATTTATGCCCTTCGCAAGGAGGGCATTCAGTATCATTTCACTCGCCGGCGTTTGCTTCTTTCCTCCCACCTACGCCTTAGCCACCAAGGTCGATATCCCTCCCAACTCCCTGCGCTTCGAACCCGCCTTCGAAACCCAGGATAAAAACCAATTCCAATATCCCCTGGAGTTCGCGGCCCTGCCGGGCATCGCGGGCGTTTATGCCGTAGCGGAGCGCGGTACCGGCGCGCGTGAGGGCCGTATCTGGCTGTTGGAAAAAAAGGGGGACGGCTGGAGCAAATCCCTGTTTCTTTCCGTGCCGGTGGAATCCTCACGGAGGCAATCGGAAGAGAGGGGACTGCTGGGCTTCGTCTTCCATCCCGACTTCGCGGACAACCGGCGCTATTTCATCAATCGCGTTCCCGCGCCTTCTCGCGGCTCGGACAAGGATTCGACCTACATCGAGGAAAGGCTTGCTAGTGCCGACTACCGCAGCGATTCCGGCCGGCCGCCCAAGCGCATCCTGGCGGTGGAGCAGCCCTATTGGAATCATAACGGGGGAACGCTCGCCTTCGGTCCCGACGGCTTTCTCTACATCGGCATGGGCGATGGGGGCAGCGGGGGCGACCCGCAGGGACATGGACAAAACCTCCGCACGCTTTTGGGGGCCATGCTGCGCATCGACGTGGATGCTTCGGTCGGCGCCGCCGGCTATGCCATTCCTCCCGACAATCCCTTCGTGGGGCGCCGCGATGCGCGGCCGGAGATTTGGGCCTATGGTTTGCGTAATCCCTGGAAGTTCAGTTTCGACGCCCTCACGGGTGACCTATGGGCAGGCGACGTCGGCCAGGTCAAGCGGGAGGAAATCAGCATCGTTACCTCCGGAGCCAATATGGGATGGGCCATACGCGAAGGCACTATCTGCCATCGTCCCTCCTCCGGTTGCCGGGAAGAGGGATTGACGCCACCCATCGTGGATTTGCGACACGATGAGGCGGCCTCCATCACCGGGGGATATGTTTACCGTGGCGATACCGCTTCGGCCTATTACGGCTATTATGTGTTCGGCGATTATCAAACCCGCAATGTTTGGGCCCTCAAACGGGTGGAGGGAAAGGCTCCTGAGCTAAGGAAATTGGGGCGGTCGCCGGGGATGATTTCCTCGTTCGGGGTAGACGAGGCGGGCCAAATATACGCTCTGGGATTCGACGACGGCATCGTATACCGGCTGCGGCTACCGGAGAAAGAGAAACCGGCCGGTCAATGACGAACCGTTTCGCAATCCGTGAGGCAATCGCCGCCGACGCATCCATCCACCTGCAAGGTGATATGATCGACGGCATAACCATCGCTCAGGCGCCTGGTGAGTGATTCCATCACTTCTTTCTGCGAAGTGGTGCCGGCGGTGCATTGCACGTGGGCGCTAAGATAGAGATCCCTTCCGTTCATCGTCCATAGGTGTAAATCGTGGACGCTGTCCACTTGACGCGTTTCCAGCATGGTCTTGCGCACGTCTTCCAAATCGACGCCTTCGGGAGTGCCTTCCACCAGGATATGCGCGCTTTTCCGCATGATGCGATAACCACCGAGCGCGATGACCACGGCGATAAGCAGGCTCAGCAACGGATCAACCCACAACCAACCGAGGGTGATGATGGAAACGGCGGCAATGACCGCAGCCACCGAAGCCGCGAGATCGCCCATGACATGCCATAAAGCGCCTTGCAGGTTGAGCGACTTTTCCTCTTCGCCGCGATGTAGCCACCAAGCCACGAAAATATTGACGAACAATCCCGCCGAGGCTACCCACAGCATGGGCCAAGCGTTTACGGCCTCGGGAACGGCAAGCCTTTGGACTCCGTGAAAGACGATGAAGCCCGCCATGAGGCATAAGGAAAGGCCGTTGGCGAAGGCCGCCAGGATTTCGAAGCGTTTGAAGCCGAAGGTTTTTTCCTGGGTGGCACGCCGGGTGCCCAGCGATACGGCGAGGGCGGCTATCCCCAGCGCCACGGCGTCGGTGAGCATGTGCAGCCCGTCGCTGATGAGGGCCAAGGAGTTGAACAGCCAGCCCGATACCACTTCCACCACCATGAACAGGGCGATGATGAAAAAGGAAAGCCTGAGTTTGTTGAAGGAGGCATGCGGAACGTGGAGGATTTCATGATCGTGGGAGTGCCCGTGGGAATGGGCATGGTCATGACCATGCGTGGAATCATGGCCGTGAGAGTGGGATGAATGGTTTTTCTTCATTGGCAGTGCTATTAATAATAGCAATTGGAGGCCCTGGCCCTCCACCGACCTGTTATACCCTTAATTTCCCCATCATACCCTTGGCATGGCTGAAAATATCATGCAAATGGGTGTATTGAAACAATGAGTTGCGGCCCAACAGGTGCAGGTTCTCGAATTTCCGGAGGTATTGCAGCAACGAATCGACTCGTTTCTCAATCCCTGTTTCCAGAATGGGATAGGCGGAAGGCACTTTGAAGGTCCTGAAATTAAGCACCTCTTCCCGCCGTAATAATCCGAGCTGCACCAGATGTCCGATCAGATTTTCCTTTAAGCCCGCATCGGGTTGCGTCCAGACGGGGTCCTCCTTCGTGCAAGGGATTTCCACTACGATGCAGGTGGTGCCGGGTTCTCCCAGGAAGGGGCTCCGGTTTTTGCTTTCGTAAAGCCGCGTGAAAGGGAGTTCGCTATCCGGAAAATACAACGAGGCGTAGGGGGTCAGCCTTTCGCGGGAAACCAGAAACACGCCCAATACCAATTCCCGGAAACGTAATTCCCGGGCCAAGGCCAGCAGGGACGCGGGAGGCGAGGGATCCAGGATTTGGAATAGCGTGGGCAAGGGGAGGGTGGAAATCACTCTTTGCACGTCAAAACTTTCGCTTCCGTTGCACTCGATTTGCCGTATGGCGCTTCCGTCATGCCGGAGACGGGTTATGCGGCTGCGGAATCGGAAGGAATGTCCGTCATTGAGGCGGGCATGCAGGGATTCGAATAGAGAGCCGATGCCTTGGCGGGGATAGAAGAAGCGGCCTTCCATATGGCCGGGAGTACGGCCGGGAAACAAGAACTGGAACAGGGTGGAGGCCAATCCCAAATGGTTAAGCCGCTTGCCGGCGATAAGCGTCGAAAGCCGGGAAGCTTTACGGCCCCATAGCTTTTCCGAATAATTGAGCAGGAAGAGGCCGGCCAAGGTGCGGCCATACCGACTCTCCGCCAATTCCTCGAAATGATGCGGTGCCGAGCGCCGTGACGACAACAACCTGGGCGGGCGCGTTAAAATCTCCCAGGCTATCCGCGCCCAGGGGAAGAGCCTGCCGTTCCGCAGCAAATCCAAGGGCTCCAGGGGAAATGCCAGGAAACGTCCACGATGGAAAATGCGGCTGGGAGCCTTGGCCTCCAACATTTCATCTCCGAGAATTGCCGAGAAATCGGCGAAGATATCCGGATCGGCGGCATGGAGCCTATGAGCTCCCGTATCGAAAACGAAATCGCCCTCGCGTATGGTCCGGCTGTTTCCGCCGGGATTATCTCCGGCTTCATACAAAGCGAATTTCCGTCCCGCCCTGTGTGCGTAATAGGCCATAGCCATGCCCGCGGGACCGCCTCCCAGGATATGCACTGGCTTTCCTTCGGGGTTATTCAAAACAGTATACCGGGATTTCGGGCCACATGCGGTTCACATAGGGATTGTGATGGAAGATTTTTTTCTCATGGGCCCGGTTCCGGGTGATTTCCGGATAATAACCCACCACGATGAGAGGTCTTTGGGAGGCCTTCTCGATTTCATTCTTGGCTTTGGGCGCGAAGGGATGGATGAAATCGGCCCGGATGCCTTGGGAGGCAAGGTAGTACCGGACCAGGGGATGGGCTACCACCAAGGGTTTTCCTTCCGACTGGGAACTCTCGAAGGTCCGTACATAAGCCAACACCTGGGCCAAGGCTGTAGGTTTCCGATGCTGGACCACCAATACCATGCATACAGCGATATAGGCCGAAAGCGCGACGGCGGCAAAGACTGTGAAGGCCTGCCTGGAGCCGAGACGAACGCGAAGCTCCCCGAAACCGATAGACACCGCCCAGAGAAAAAAGGGAATCAAAGGAAGCACGTGCCGGCTTTTATGCACCATGTTCTGGAAGAAGAACGCCCAGATGGCGTAGACGAGACAGGAAACCATCAGCAAGGCGCGCGGATCCTGCAACAGGTCTCGCCACAACATACGCTTGTTCCATGCTCCGGTGAAGGCCTTCGTGAAGGCAACCACCAGCGCCAATCCCAAACCCAAAGTGACCACCACCGTAATGATGTTGCGCCCCGGCCACCAGAAGCCGAGGCCATGCGCGAACAAGGCGTCCATGGCGAGCGCAAAGCGGCGACCCCAGCCGGGTTCGGTGAAAACCGTCCCGCCAAAATCAGCGAAATGCCCCAGGGTTTGCGCCTGACCGGCGGCCCATAATTCCTGCCATCCGGTGACGGCTATCAGGGGCAGTAGCCAAAGCAGGATTCCCGCGGCCAGGGAAAATGTGAAGGCAGTTAAGTGTCGGAGTCGGCGGCGATGTATAACCATCAGGTAAAGGCAGGGGAGAACCAGGAAAGGCAAATAGGAAAGACGCAAGCCTCCTAAAAGTCCCACCAGAAAGAAGCCCTGCATAAGGGAGCGTGTATGTTGGGTATTGCGGATATCGCCGCCACCGCCCAGAAGCCTTTCCAATGCGAACAGCAACACGGCCGCGCCCATCAAGTCGGGCATGAAGCGGTTTCCCAGCAACCAGACCTGGGGATTGAAAAACACGAGGCCGACTAGCAACATACCTGAAGGAGTCGCCGGCCGCAGGCGCGCCAATTTGAGGAGAAAGTAGATGAGAACAAATGTCGAAAGGCCGCCCAATAGGGAGAACGCCAGGGAATAATCGCCGATGACGCGATAAAGAAGGCCAGCGGGCCAGGAGAACACGGGGTAACCGGGAAAATGCGGTTGCAAATCCGCCACGCTGTAGCGTAGAACGCTTAAGGCGAAGCGGAGACTGTCGATGTCTTCGATATAGCTTATGGAAGTGGCCGGCCGACTTCCCAGACAGACGGCCAGCAACAGGCACCAGGCCCTACTATCGGCGGGAAGCCGGTTCGGGCGGGGTTTGCGGTCTATTTCACCAGTTCGCGAGGTTGGTATCGGAAAATCCATACACCGATTTCATGATGGCTTTGGCTTCGTCGAGCCGGGCCTGCGCCGTTTCATGCCCATCGGTGCCGGGGGCGCTGTAATCGGGAGCGTCACCCAGCTTTTCGTGTAATTCCTCCAATTGGCTGTCCGATATCAGGCGGAAAGGATTGAACTGGAGATTCCAGGCATAGCCTTTCATTTCGGCCCAATGGGTATTGAGGGTGATCTTGTCCTCGAAAACGGGATTTTCGGGCAGCGCGGCCATATCGGCCTTGGTGTCATTGATGTAATGGACCACGGTGGCGGCGATCACTTTCTCCCAGCCCTGGGCGGCTTTTTGGCGCGCGGCCTGCAAGTCCGCTTGCGAACCCCGGTTGACGATATGGGTGCGGCCTTCCACGAAACCTTCGAACACCTCGGCGGTCAAATCGATTCCCTCGCCGCCTTTGTCTCTCTTGCCCGCGGCACGCGCGAAGGGGTAATTGAATTCCGAAGCCAAATCGATTTTACCGTCCCCGTTTCCGTCCTTGGAATAGTCGACCAACTTCCCCGCGAGGTCGTTGTCGGTGAAGGACTTGTATGCGACGGCGGCTCCGAAATAGCCGAAGGCCTCATCCCAATGGTGTTCCATTTTGGTGTAGAGCTTCCCTTCCTGGGCGGCGGAATTATCCTGGTCCAGAATATTCTGCATGTAAACTCCGGTGGCTTGATAGTAGCCCACGGATCCCAGGAGCACCTTGTTCACCAATTGCGAGAGGTCCCGTCCATCGGCATCGGTATACACGGCAGCGGTTCCCCGCTTGTCCGCGACCTGGGAGTTTTCCGCGATGACCGCAAACCATTCCTGCATCATTTCGTCGGGAGTCTTGTCGGTGCCGGTAAGCTTGGCCCCGGCAATTTTGCCTTTCAGGTTCTTACCGGTCGAGATGTCGGTATACTTGGCTTTCACCACTTCGCGTCCACCGCTGGTGAGTTGTTGAGCGGTATGGCTGGTTAAATCAGACCCGTCCTTGTAGTCGTACAGTTCCATAAAATGGTCTACCGAAACGCCGGCGGAGGCACCCGAAGCCGCCAGCGCCTTGATGCGGGCGGCGAGGTCTTCGATTAGGAGGTTCCGTACCACTTGGCCCGAGTATTCGACGCTGCTGCCGGATTCGAAACGGCTTTCGAAAATATAGGCTTCGGGCGTTTCGATTTTTCCGTCTTCATTCGGACCCGTGGTTTTTTCGTCCAGGCAGCCGATAAACAGGGCGGAGCAGACGGCGGGGGCCAGCCATTTCTTGAGGGTCCATCTACCATGTTTGGGAATTGCGTGCATTGTAGTTCTCCTGGGTTGTGATTAAAAAGTGACGGCGGCGCCGGCGTTGATCTGTCTTCCGGCTCCCGGCATGATGCCAGAGCTTTCATGGGCCGCGGTTTGGCCCGGATTCGAATGGAGGCGCGATCCGATGTAGGACTCGTCGAGAAGATTCTTGGCATTGACGAAAATGCGGAGGTTGTCGCCCGCCCGCCATTCCGCGGCGGCGTCGAATAGAAGGTAAGCGGGAATGGGACCCGTATCGCCCCGGTTGGATGTCTTTTCGATATTCTCGAAATCCGTATAAACCCGGCTCAAATATCGGCTCTCGAATCTTAAGGTGACTCCACCGGGAAGTTTCTCGGAGATGCCCGCCAGCACGGAGTGCTGAGGCGCGTAAGGAAGTTCATTGCCCGCTACGGAAACGGTGCCCAGCTGTACATTGGAGGGCATGATACCTTCCGTGATTTCCGTTTGCAAATAGGTGTAAGTCGCGTGGAAGGAGGGAAAATAGGGAATCCATAGTCCGGGACGGAAGTCGGCCGCGACTTCGGCACCATAGGTGATGGCCGATCCCAAATTATTGAAGGCGGTACCGCGGCCCGCCGCCACGACGTCTTCAATGTCGAGGAAGAATCCGGCGATTTCAAAACCGATCCAGGGCACATTGCCGCGCAAGCCCGCTTCGTAATTCCAGCTTTGCTCGGGCTTGACGTCGAGACCGCCGTCGGTGTCCCCGAATTTCACGACGTTCAAGGTTCCGCTGGAAGGGGGCGTATATCCCCGGTGTACTCCGCCGAAGAGGTTGACGGGTCCCAAGGCGTAGTTGAGTCCGATTCCAGGTAAGACCACCCAGGCGGTATTGTCCAGATAACGGGAGCCGCGCAATCTATCGATGCGCTCCTGCTCGAAGATTTCGAACCGGATGCCGGGGCTTAAGGTAAGGTCGCCCAGGGTGACGGACTCGAGGGCGTGCAGGGAAAGCGCCAGGGTTTCATAGTGATGGCTTTGACCGCAACGGGTGGCGGCGGCGGGGGAGGGGTCATCGCAAAGCTGCGGGCTATCGACGTCTCCGAAATAATACACGCCTTCGCGGGCCCCGGGACCGGACCCCATTTTCTTGTCGTCCTCGAAACGCTCCCAATGGACGCGCGCTCCGGCATTGAGTTCGGCTTTGCGCCCCATCAGCGAATGGCTCCAGGTGTAATTGCGGGCCAGACCGACGGTGTAGAACTCCCGCAAAATACCCAGGTTGTTGCGGCCATTGCCTACCCGCAGCAGGTTTCCCGGCGTTGCCGGCGCGACGGGATTTATTTCACCCAGCTCGAAATAGGCGTCGTCGGCGCGCACGAATACGTCGGTTTCACGCCACCAGTCGCGGTTGAACCAACTGCCGTAGACCAGGGTATTTTCCGACAGGGACGAGGAAATTTCATGGATTTGCAAAAGGTCCACGGCGAAACGATGGACTTCGAAATTGTCATACTTCTTGGGATTGAAGTCCGGATTGTTCTCGAAGGAGTATTCGGTTAGGCCCGTATAGGTGGCGTTGGTGTTCTCGTAATTTCCGTTCGCCTTGAAATAGAAAAGCCGCTCCTCCGAAGGAGCGTAGGTGGCTTTGAAAGTACCGTTGAGTTGCTCCAGGGAATTGTTCTCGCGGAACCCATCCCCTCGTTTATAGAGCATCTGCACTTCGGGTAGAAAATAGTCGTTGCCGAATCCGCCCACTTCGCCGAAGGCGCTGAAGTATCCGTTTTCCCCGCCCATAAGTTGCACGGAACCGCCGAAATCCGGACGGGGTCGCCGCGTTATATAATTGATGACTCCGCCCATGGTTTGCGGTCCGTATTGCACGGCTGCGCTTCCTTTGATCATTTCGATTTCGTCCAATCGCTCCGTGGGAGGGTTGTAATACATGTTGGGATAGAGGTAAAGCGCGGGCTGTATGGGCACTCCGTCTTCCAGGATGAGAATGCGCGAACTGCGGCGGGGATTGAGACCACGCACACCGATGCTGAGCCGGGAGTTCCCAAAGCCGTCATCGGAGAACCCGTGAACGCCGGGGATGCGTTGTAAAGCTTCCTGCGTTCCCAAGGGGTTCAACAACTCCAGTGTTTCCGTGTCGAGGCGAGTGGCGGTTCCAGGCAGTTTGCGGATTTTGTCGGGCGCTTTTCCGATAACCACCAGGGCGTTGAGATCAGCCGTGTCGGAGGCCGGACCCGGGTTTCTGGAAGCATCGACGAGTGGGTTGGGTGGCTCCGGTTGGGTGGCGGTAACGTCGGCGGTATCCATGGCCGAATCCACGACGATATCTTCGGTAGTATCGGCGGCGGCATCTTGGGCCAGGCCAATATCAAAAATGAGACTCAGTATCATTAATAGGGCGGAGAATACGGCGTGCATGGAAAACGTCCCTTAAAATAAGTGCGGGTTGCGGGCGGGTTGCGAAAAAGCTTTGGTCGCGCCTTCCACTGAGTCCGTCGGGTTTTCCGCCCAGTGCCCTTCCGAGGGAGAAAGGGGGATATAGCCGTAACTTCCGCCTCCGGTACCCTTGGAGTCGGGATCCAGGATGGGATTATCGGCGCAACCGGATAATCCGCTTAAGGCGATGGAAATCATGGCAATCGCAGCCAAAGGTGCGAACCTGGAAGTAATGAGACTCAATCTCAACTTTAGCATCGCCTAAATCTAAGCAGGGTTGGCTAAAGGTGCAAGGGGTTGGGCGCCAGGAAAAGCAAATTTTTCTTACCCTGTAAATATCGGGGAAATTCAGGCCGAAAGTGTCCCGGTGATGTCTTTCAGTAGCGTAAGGATTCCCCGGTTCAGGTGTTCCAGGCGACCCGGAAGCGGCGTCAGGGTGGCCTCGTCCATATACAAGTCACGATTGATTTCCAGCATCAAACCCGGTTTGGCGTGGGGTAGCCGGGGGTCGGAATGGTGCTCCATGATGAATCCCTCGTAGAAGGGATGGTTGAGGCTCACCCCCCTGGGGCCTTTTGCGGAGGACAGTAGATCCCGGAATATCGCTTCCAGCCGCTCCTTGACGAACAGCGCGATTCCGGGAGAGCAGGAGGTATGGTCATGTCCCGCATGCAATTCCCCCGTTTCGTCCCCGATATTGGCCACGCAAAAGGCGGGACGAGCTTTTCCGCTGTCGGGCCCGATATCGGGCCCTCGGCCCAGCATGGAATGGCAGTCGACGAAGAATTGGATATCCGGTCGGGCCAGGATTTCCGCCATGGCGGTGTGATACGAGTCGTAGTAAAGACGAAGCCGACTTTCCCTTTCCTCCGGCGAAAGGGTATAGCCCTCCGGATAAAAGGGCCGGCGCGAGAAGTCGGTCATTTTGATGACGCCGTTCTCGCCGTCCTCATCGCGCGCGCGATTCAAATCCACGACGAAACGCGACACTGGAGCCTTGAGAACGGCGGCGGCGCCGGCGATATCGTAAATGGTGTCCGTAAAGGGATCGCATTCCTCCAACAGGCGACGGCGCAGCGAATCCTCGCTTTCGCCGGTTCGCAGCATATGCTCCCGGATATCGTGGGGAACCTCGACGCCGCCGTGGGGAATGGATAGAAGAACCGGAAATTGATGCATAGTGGAAGCGGATGCCTTCGGCCTGTCCCTTAAAAGGTGTTGCGCGTGCGGAGGAGCAGTTCTCCGGTAATTCCGTTGAGATGGGAACGCGGAGATTCGAATTGATTCACGAACAGGGCGAAGGCCAGCTGCCTTCCCGAACCGGCTTCGAGATAGCCGGCCAAAGCATACACGCCTTCCAGGGTTCCGGTTTTGGCGTGGAGGCGGCCTTCCCATCCCGGACCGTAAAAGGCTTCCAGCCGGCAATTCTTCCCGGCGTCCAACATCGACGCGCGGAACACGGGAAACAACGGACGCTTGGCGGCATAGGTCAGGAAAAGCGTGAAATCGTCGGCCGACAGCCAATTGTGCCGCGACAGTCCGCTGCCGTCATTGAGCCGCATTCGCTGCATCGACATGCCCGCCTTCGCAAGCGCGGCCCGCAGGGAATGTAATCCTTCCTTGAAGGTGCCGCGACCGCCGTCGTGTTTGCCCATCAATACCAGCAATTGTTCGGCGTAATTATTGTCGCTTTTGCGGTTCACATGTTTAATCAGATCGTGGAAGGGAGGAGAGCGATGTTCGGCCACCACACGGGTTTTCCCCCGGGGAAGCGGCCCCGAAAAGGGACGGGGGTTTTCGGGGCAAAAGGTCTCACCGTCGGGGCCAGGAGTAAAGCGTATGCCGCGAGCGGCGAGAAAAGTCTGTAATTCGCGGGCGGCCGTCCAATCCGGATGGGGAAGGCTGCCTTTGATGGAGAATCGCTTGCGTCCCGCGGGATAGGTTCCCTGCAAGAGACGGGAGGGGGCCAAAAAAGAGCCGAAAATATAGGCGGAGTCCCCGCTGCGGGGCGAGGAGGTGCGTATCCGGTTTTCGAAATGGGTAATGCCGGTATGGCGGGGACGGGTGCCTCTTATCCCGACCTTGAGGCCGGGTTTTTCGGCGCCGGAAAAATCGAGATGATAGGAATTATCATGATAGCTCAAGCCGCTTACGATGCCGCCGTAATAGTTGCCGATGTCTTCCCATAAGGCGCTGGGACTCGGTCCCGGCTGGTCGAGATACGTAGCATCGGCGATCACGCAGCCCGCCACTTCTCGTACTCCCTGATTTTTCAAACTGTCGGCCCAGGCCTTGAATATGCCGTCGGAAGCATACGCCGCTCCGAAATGGGAACTTGCGAAAGCGGGATCGCCTCCTCCCTCGATAATGAGGTATCCTTTCAGGCGGCCCTCCGCGATTTCTCCGGTGGTCAGCAGCCGGGTGGTGAACCGGTGTTCGGAGCCGAATTTTTCCAGGGCGGCGAAGGTGGTGAAAAGTTTTTGCGTGGAGGCGGGAACGACGGCTTTGAGGCCGTTATGGGAGAAGACGATTTCGCCCGTTTCCACGTCGCGAACCGTGTAGCTTAGGTTGGCTTCCAAGGGATAGGCGGTCAATTGCGCGGCCAGGGGTTTCGCTTCCGAGAATCCGGGCGGGGGAATGGGGGACTTGGCCGGAGCCTGGCTTATAAGCAATGTGGCCCCGATAAATCCGCATAGGCGGTAAATACGCGCCGAAAAGCGGTTTCGGATCCGGATTTGGATAAGGGATTGGCCGGGGATGGAAATTGCGCCCACGGATTTAAATTTACAAAGAGTCCCGCGTATAACGGGGTCAAGCGAGGACATGCGATGAAATCAGACCAGTTGACCGTTTCCGCGGGTAAAACCGAATCCTCGGAAATCATCCTGCCCGCCGATCTCAACTCCATGGGAAATCTGTTCGGCGGTAGGCTGGTTTCGATGATCGACAAGGTGGCAGCCATCACCGCCATCAAACATACGCGCGGCAATGTCGTGACCCTGTCCATCGATTCGCTGGTATTCCGGCGGCCCGTCACCAGCGGATCCATCGTGACGCTCAAGGCCTCGGTCAATCGGGCCTTCACCCATTCTCTCGAAGTGGGAGTCATCGCCTTGACCCTGCCTCCCGGCGCGTCGGAGCACGAAACCGTCTGCTCGGCCTACTTGACCTTCGTAGCCTTGGATGAAAACGGCAAGCCGCGCCGAGTCAACGACGTGATTACCGAAACTCCGGAGGAAAAAAGGCGTTGGGAGCACGCCCTTATCCGTAGGAATCACCGTCTCAGCCTGCATGAACGCTTGAATCCCCAGACGGGCAACGGAGCGTGAAGCCTTTCACCGTCGTAATCCACCAAATGGAGGTCTTCGCAGGAGACCCGGAAAAAAACGCCGTCCATATTCTGCGGGAGTTGGAGCGTAGTAAATCGGAAAACGCCGATGTGCTGGTCTTCCCCGAATTGGCCGTGCCCGGATATTTGCTGGGCGACATGTGGGAGAGGGAAGCGTTCCTGCGCGAATGCCAATACTGGTCGGAAAGGATCGTAGCGGCAACGGGCGAGGCCGGAATGGAAGCGACGGTCGTTTTCGGCACGGTAATCACGGAATGGGGTGAACGGGGCGAGGATGGCCGCCCGCGAAAATATAACGGCTACGTGGCGGCGCGCGACGGCCAAGCGTTGGAGCATCCCGCACTGAAAAAACCTTACGGAATCAAGACCCTCCTTCCCAATTACCGGGAATTCGAGGAGCACCGTCACTTCTACGATACCCGGAGGCTGGCCTTGGAAACGGGCGTTCCCTGGCAGGACCTGCTGGCACCCTTCGAATTGCCGGGCCGAAACGGAATCCTCCGCGCCGGCATCGTCCTATGCGAAGACGCCTGGGACGAGGATTATGCGCAAAAACCCCTGCAGGTATTGAAAGCGAAGGGATGCGACTTCGTGCTCAATCTCAGTTGCTCCCCTTTCACGCAGGGAAAAAACGGAAAACGGAACAGCGTCTTTTCCGCCCATGCGAAAAGCCTTGCCTGTCCGCTTCTCTATGTGAACGCCATCGGGGTGCAGAACAACGGCAAGACGGTATTCGCATTCGACGGTTGCGGTACGGCGTATGACGGCAAAGGGAAAGTGCGCCTGGCATTGGAGGCCTTCGAGCCTTCGTGCGGGCGGGTCGGGTTTTTACGGGGGAAGAACGGAAGCCTGGAATTCGCGGATTCCGCCGCCGATGCGGGCGGTGTGGTGAAAAGCGGGGTGGCCACGGAGGATGCCGCCTGGCAGGCCGAGGGCATGCATGAAACCTATGCGGCCCTTCGCTTCGGCGCCGCGCGCTTGCTCGCCGAGCTGGGGGTGAACAAGGTGGTTATCGGCGCTTCGGGCGGCATCGACAGCGCGGTGAGCGCGGCCCTTTATGCCGCCATTCTGCCCCCGGAAAATTTGTTGCTGGTGAATATGCCCAGCCGCCACAACAGCGCCACCACGCGCGAGCTGTCGCGGCAATTGGCGCGCAATCTCGGCTGTCTCTATGCCGAAGTGCCTATCGAAGATAGCGTGGCGCTGACCAACGCCCAAATCGACGGTTTGCGCGCGGCTTCGCTGGACGGCAAATGCGAAACCGTTCTCCGCCTCTCCGACCTCGCCCTGGAAAACGTGCAGGCGCGTGATCGTTCCGGCCGGATTCTGGCGGCAGTGGCCGCGGCTTTCGGCGGCGTATTCACCTGCAATGCCAACAAGGCCGAGCTTACGGTGGGATACGCTACGCTATACGGCGATTTGGCGGGTTTTTTCTGCCTGCTTGGTGATTTATGGAAGGCGGACGTTTATTCCCTGGGCCGCTACCTGAACGATTCCGTCTTCAACAGCGAGGCGATTCCCCAGGGGATTTTCGATGTAGTTCCCAGCGCGGAACTTTCGCCCCGGCATAACGTGGACGAGAGCAAGGGCGATCCGCTTTTCTATCCCTACCATGACCGGCTATTCCGGGCTTTCATGCAGCGCTGGCGGCGGGCGACTCCGGAAGAGGTGCTGGAATGGTACCTGGAGGGGACCTTGAATTCCCAACTCGGATGCACGGTCGACGCTTACGCTTATTTTCCCGGTCCGGCGGCTTTCATCGAAGACCTGGAAAAGTGGTGGAACCTCCATTGCGGGCTGGGCGTGGCCAAACGCATCCAGGCGCCGCCGGTGATGGCGGTCAGCTCGCGCGCCTATGGGTTTGATCACCGCGAGCATCAGGGAAGGCCTTTTTACTCGCGCCGTTACCGGGAGCTGAAGGAAAAGGCCATGGGAATAGGCCCCGTATGAGCGCGCGCAAGGCTTTAATCGCGCCGGCCCAAGGGGCCAAACTCCCGCAAGCCCGTCCCTTTCTCAAGTGGGCGGGCGGCAAGTCGCAATTGCTGGAAATCCTGGACCGGTATTTCCCCCCGGCCCTCAAAGAGGGACGGGTGAAGCATTATTTCGAGCCGTTTCTGGGCGGGGGGTCGGTTTTCTTCCACGTGGCCCGCAACTATCCCATCCGTTCGGCGCGGTTGTTCGACGTGAACGAAGAGCTGGTGCTGACTTACCGGGTCGTGCAGGAGCGGGTGGACGAGCTTATCGAATATCTTTTCGATTATTCCGCCAAATACTTGCGTTGCGGGCCGGAACGGCGCGCGAAGTTGTTCGGCGACATGCGGATGCGCTTCAACCAGGACAGATTCAACATCAATTACGCCCGCCTTGCGGACAATTGGGTTCCCCGCGCCGCGCAGTTGATCTTTCTCAACAAAACCTGCTTCAACGGTTTGTTCCGGGTGAATCGCAGCGGCGAGTTCAATGTCCCCATCGGCCGCTACATCAAACCCGCCATCCTGGACGAAATCAATTTGCGCCAGGCCTCCAAGGCGTTGAGTTTGGCCGAAATCAGCCGGGGGGATTTCGCCGCCATTCGGTCGCGCGCAAAGACCGGAGATTTCGTGTACTACGACCCCCCTTATCGGCCGCTCAACGCCACTTCCAATTTCAAGGCCTACAGCAAAATCGATTTCGACGACGCCGAGCAGATGCGGCTGGCGGTGTTCTATCGCGAAATGCACGGCAAGGGAGTGATGCAAATGCTCAGCAATTCCGATCCCAGGAACAGCGATCCCAAGGATGATTTTTTCGAAAAAGGTTATGCCGACTTCAAGGTGAAGCGCGTGCCGGCCACCCGCATGATCAACAGCGATGCCGCCAAACGGGGGCGCATCAACGAACTCCTGATCACGAACTATTGAATCGGACGTTCCGGTTGTAACAGGGACGGCGGAGAAGGGAATAGCCTTGGGAAAACAGGACGAGGCGTGGAACAAGGTTTTCGAGTGCCTGCCCGTTTTGGAGGCGTTGGAGACGCAAGGCTTCGCCCTGCTTACCGCCGACGACTTGAAGCGATACGGGGAGAGGGAGCCGCGCCTCATGGCCAAGCTCGATACCCTGGCCGAAAGGCCTTCCCTGTTCGTGGAGCACCGGCTCGCCCTCTTTCCCGTGCAGAACGGCAAGTATATCCTTTTCCGCGACGGCGACGAAAAAAGCTATTACAGCCTGGGGCGCGAATGGGAGGATTTGCTCCCGGAAACCTATTTCTCCCAAGTGGACCTGACCGCCTTCGACACCTATCCTCGCGAACAGGAGTTCAGCGAGAGCCAGGCGCTCGATTTCGCCTATCTCGCCTCCCTGCTAAGAACTTTCTGCCGCGACGATACCATGCGCTTGACGTTGCGGGGGCGGTTGTTCTCCGGAAATTTTCATTTCACCTTGCCGGATTGCGGACATCGGGTGGACGTTTCGGGCGTACAAATCGAAGTGGACGCCGGGTACGAGGGGCGGGACGCCATTTATCTGGTGGAGGCCAAGCGCGGACGCCGCGATAATTTCCATATTCGTCAATTGTATTATCCCTACCTCAATTGGAAAGGGAAAACCGCCAAGCAAGTGATTCCCATTTTCTTCGCCTACAGCAACGGCCAGTATTATCTGGCCGAATTCGGGTTCTCCGAGCGCTTCGGAGAATTGCGGGTGGTGCGCAAGGCCTGCTATACGGTAAACGACACCCCGTGGCTCAATCTGGATTTACCCTCCGTTTTGGCGGATACGGCGCTTGAGTCCGAGCCCGAAGTGGCTTTCCCCCAGGCCAACGACCTGGACAAGGTGGTGGATTTGGTGCAGATGACGGCGGGTGGGAACATTTCCAAAAGGGAAATCGCCGAGCTTTTCGAATTCGAGGTCAGGCAGGCGGATTATTACGCCAATGCCGCGGCCTACCTGGGGCTGCTGAAGCGCGACGCAGGCGGTTTTACCATCACGGAAACGGGAGAGACTTTCCGCCGTCTGGGATTGCGGGCCGAAAGGACCCGGTTTCTGGTGGGTCGCATGGCCGCGATCCCTTCGCTGCGCAAGGCTTTAGGGCTCCTGAGGGACAGGAATTTCGAACTTGCCCGCATCGGTCAGGACGAGTTGGCCGCTCTCATCGGCCATGGTATCGGTCTTACCTCCTCGACTCCCCTCCGGCGCGCATCGACGGTGCGTGGCTGGTTGGCGTGGGTGCTCAGGAACAGCCGCATCGAAGGGCAAAATATCGCGCAGCTATCCTTTTTATAACGGCCAAAACACATTTCGGGCAGGGTTATTCCATTTATATCAACTTAAATGGTTGACGATTTCCCTCAGCGGGGTACATTATTGACTATGAAGGAAAAACCACAAGCCATCGTAGTGGCCAAACGGTGGCTTGCCGCCGATAGGTACCTGCTTTTCCGCGCCTTTTCGCGTTCCAAATTAATGGCGCAATGGATGTTCACCGCCGAAAGCGGTTCCGCCGAAGTCACCAATGAATTCAAGATGGGCGGGAAATTCAGCATCAGTACGGGGCAAGGGGAAGAGGTTACCTTGCATACGGGCGCTTACAAGGAAATCCTCCCCGGTCGCAAGATAACCTTTACCTGGAACTCCGATGCGGTGCAGAACACCGAAGTCACCATCACCTTCGCCGAAAAGGAAGGCGGGAGCGAAGTGGTGCTTACCCATAGCCTGCTGCCGAACGAGGAAATGCGCGAAGAATTCGAGCGGTTCTGGAATGCCTGCCTGGACAACCTCGAAAAAATGACCACCGAGCGCAAATAGCACCCCGTTACAGGCGAGTTACCGGCTGTCGGTTTTCGCCTCCCGGACGATCCGGCCCTGCACATTCCGTAGGGTTGCCGCATCCAGAAATCCCCGCGTAGTCGGCAAGCGGAGCGACCGGCCCTGCCCGGGTTTGTCTTTCAGGGATAAGGCCCCGCCGGTGGAAAACCGGCTGACGAAATCCTTCTCCGTCGGATTGCCGGCCCAGTCCTTGACGCCTCCCGCGGGCAGGAATATTTCGTATTCCACCTCCGGTTCCAGCGGGATTTCGGGGGAAAAATTCACCAGACTCATCATGGTTCCGTACCAGCCTTTGACTGCGGCGCCGCCGACCTTGCGCACGATGAAGGAGGCGGAATCGACGCTGGAAAAATCGATATTGTCGGTGAAGTTGATTCCTACGCGGCTGGTCGTAGCCTGCGATACCGCGCCCGGTTTGGGGTAAATCATATTCACCTCCGGCCCCTGGGTATCCGGCTGGGTTTGATGGGCGGTCAAAAGGGCGGGGGAACCTTCGGGGGTTCCGTCGTCGTCGCCGATGAAGATGAGATTACCCAGGGGAATCACCCAGTCGTTATCGGCGTCGGGGAGCCGAAGGCGGCCCGTTTCCTTGGGGCGGGCGCCCGATACGTCGATTTTAACGTACTGCTCCGACATGCCGCAATGCATGAACCCATCCTGGAATATCCCGTAACCGCCGCGTCCGAAAATCCCCACCGAGTCAACGAGCGCGATACGGGTGGGATCGGCGATATCGTATACCCTGACATGGCCGTCTATACCGTGCCCATAAATCTTGTTCCCGCTCATGAAACTGGTATAGTTGGCGGCCCGACCTTCGTAGAGATTGAGCAATATCGGATTCTCGGGATTGCTGATGTCGAAAGTGGAAAAAGCCCCGGGAGTGTCTCCCGCTTGCATGCTGGTAGCCACGAGCAAATTACCGACGGGATACATGGGCCCGGCCAACCTTCCTCCCAACGCGCTACTGGGAAGTTTTTTTACCAGACGGGGATTACGGGTATCACGGGTTTCGACCACGTAAATCCCCGTGTTCATGCCTCCGCAATAGATATAGGGTGGCTGCCAATAGGTGGAGATGATGCCGTTATAGATTCCGTTTCCCCCGCCTTCCTCGATGGCGAGCGAGGAATGGCGCCGGATATCGGGGAAATCCGTGAAGTCCCAAATTTCCAATCCCGCATGCGAAGGAAAGGCCACCAAATCGCGACCCTCGATACGGGCGAAGGAGAAGTTCTGGATTTCGCGCAGCCTTCTGCTTTCGGCGTCGTATTTTTGCGCGGCCAGACGGGGTAGCCGCGGGTTGGATATATCCCAGAATTGGAAGCCCGCGCTATCTTCCTCAACATCGATGCCCACCGCGAAATAGCCGCGGTACATGGCGCCGTTGCCGAAGCTGGTTCCCGGCGGGGAACGGAAATTCGCGAGCGGCGTGAAAGTCTCGGTATCGTTAAAGGTGAGGGGGGATATTCCCGGACCCGGCAACGGCGCTGCATGCAGCGCGGCCGTCACGGCAACTAAACCGACAATGGAATGCGGAAAAAGATTCATTAGCATTCCATAAAATACCGCAAGAAGTCCTTGATTCCAAGGCGTATTCCACACCACATTCCACTCCGTATTCCGCACAGGTTGCAAATCCGGGATATCCTTTTACATTGGGGACAGGGTTCCCCGAAATCCGGGGAAATTCGAGAAAATGCTGGCCTTACCCGCTTCGAATTTGCATAATGGATTCGAAGCGTGGCCGGGAAGCGACCCCCTTGGGGTCCGAGTCGATTAGCGGATTCGTGAAGAAAATCGAAGCCTACGTAAAACCCTTCAAATTGAACGATGTCAAGCATCGCCTCGGTGAGGCAGGCGTGGACATTATCCGCGTTTTGGAAGTGCAGGAATCCGGCCATCAAAAGCAGGAGCTCGTCCACGGCGCCGAATTCGCCGTGGATTTTTCACCAAAAACTCTGGTAATTTTGACCGTGCGCGACGATCAGGAAGACGCTGCCGTTCTTGCCATCCGCGAAGCGGCCCGAACCGGGCATGCCGGCGATGGTGAAATTTGCGTTACGCATATCGAAAAGATGATTCCCGTCGATCCCAGCGATAATAAGGAAAAAGAAAAGCACTGACTATTTTCCGGCGCCCGACTCTCGGTCGCGCCGCAATCTGAAATTTTCCGGAGAACGCCATGAAAAACGGATTCACAAACCGATGGGGGATGCTTTTCCCGGGGCTGATGGGCCTCGCCGCCCTGTGCGCCGCGGCGGAAAGCCTTGCGCCTCCGGTGCTCAACGGCGGCGAAGGCCGACTCGCTTCCAATGCGGGATACTATCTGATTTCCTGGGAGGCGGCCGAAGAGTCGCCGTCCGCTTTTTCCGAAGCCATGGTCTTCGAAATCGAGGAATCCGTCGATTCGGATTTTGCCGCGCCGGTGCTGCTGTATCGCGGAAAGGATTTGTCGAAATCGATGAGCGGCGCCCCCAACGGAACATTTTTCTACCGCGCCCGCGTCTCCGATCCGGTTTCGGGCCGACAAAGCGCCTGGAGTGAGCCGCTGCAGGTGGACGTGGCTCACCATTCCCTCACGCGGGCATTTTCGTTTCTCGGCATGGGGGCCATCGTTTTTATCGGTACTACCACGCTCATTTTCGCGGGCCATCGCAAAGCCAAAGGGGAGGACGGCGCATGAATCCGGTCAACGAAGCCATTCTCAACCCCAAAATCGCGGGCTTGCTGCTCTTGGTCTTCAGCATGGTGTGGATATTTCTGGGTTGGTTTCTGGGCCGGAAAAACCGCAATCTCGACGACTATATGTTGGCCGGTCGCAAAGTCGGCTTGTCGCTGGGAGCGGCCACGGCCATGGCCACCTGGGTGACCAGCAACACCACCATGGTGGCGCCCCAATTGGCTTTGCAAATGGGTGTGTGGGGCATGGTCGGTTATTCCCTGGGTTCCATAGGCCTGCTCCTTTTCGCGCCGATGGCGGCCCGTATCCGCAGGCTGATGCCCGGCGGCTTCACCAGCGGGGATTTCATCCGTCTCCGGTACGGAGTCGGCCCCTGGCGCGTCTTTTTGCTTATTTCCCTTTTCTATGCCGTGGGATGGCTAATCAGTCTCGGCATGGCCGGCGGTATTCTCATCCACGCCATCAGCGGCATTCCCTATCATGTCGGCATGTCGGTGATTCTGGGAATCTGCGTCGTATACACCTTGTTGGGCGGGTTGCGGGCCGTAATCGGAACCGATTTCATCCAGACCATCATCATCATAGTAGGCGTAGTCATACTGGGAGTGCTGACCCTTAAAAATATCGGAACCGTCGAAATGCATGCGGTGCTTTCGGAAAGGCGTCCGGAGCTGCTGAATCTGCTCATGCCCGCCGCGCTGATGTTCCTGTTCAACAACCTCCTGTTCGGCATGGGGGAGATTTTCCACAGTAACGTATGGTGGAGTCGGGCTTTCGCCTTCGACAAAGGCGTGGGTTTCAAGGCGTTTCTACTGGCCGGGCTGTTCTGGACCCCCATTCCCATTGCGGCGGGCTTCATCGCCTTGGGAGCGCCGGCCTTGGGGATAAACGTTCCCCGCGCCGATATGGTGGGTCCGCTCATGGCCGCCAATCTTCTCGGAGCGGCGGGCGCCATCCTGGTTTTCATCATCGTCTTTTCCGCCCTGGCCTCGAGTCTCGATTCGCTATTGGCCGCCACCAGCGATCTCATCGTGCAGGATATCTATAAGAAACATTTCCAACCGGAGGCCTCGCAGGCAAGGCTTAAACGCGCGGCGGCAATCACCATAGTCGCATTGGGAGCGGTTACCTGGATTGTCTGCCTTTTCAGAATCACCACGCTGGGCAGCCTGCTTTATTTCACGGGCGCGTTCGTGGCCAGCACCATTTGGCCCATAGCGGCCGGGCTTTATTGGAAAAAGACCAATCCCCTGGGAGCCGGTTTGGCCATGTTGGTGGGAAGCGCCCTGGGACTGTACGCCTATTTCGCCATCGGTTTCTATGTGGCGGCATTGGTAGGCGCGGCGGCGTCCATGGTCATCACCGTCGGCAGCACTTGGTTATGGCCGGCCCGGTTCGAATGGAGTTCGTTGCGCGAGGAACATGCGGTCGAAGTATCGGGCGCGGCGGCGGCGAGAAATTAGCCCAACGGAAAGAGGAGAATAGATATGCCCATTTCCCCGTTTTGGTTTTCATTTCTGGTGACCGCGGCCCTCGCCTTGTCGGCGGTGGCTCCTGTGGTATTGGCTATCCTGTTCATTCGGGACTTAAGGAAAGGAACCCTATGGTGATTTCCAAATCCGCCTTGAATTCCATGCATCCTCTGATTCGCAAACCGGTGGAAGTGCGCAGCGGCCTAGCCGGCATCGAGCGGCCCATAGCATTATTGAAGAACATTCCGGAAGACTCGGGGCCGTTGTTGGAAATGGCCAATCATCATATCGTATCGGCGCGCCAGTTCAATTTCGACAGGCTAGTGCAATTGTGCCGACTCTCCGCCAGCTACGAAGTGAGTCCCAACCTGCTCCACAAACCTCTGGCGGGGAAAATTCTCATCACGGCCTTTTACGAGCCCAGTACGCGGACGCGACTTTCTTTCGAAAGCGCGTTCCATAAGCTGGGAGGAGACGTCATCTCGATAACGGATCCCAATACCACCGGCATAGCCAAAGGAGAAAGCCTGAAGGATGTCGCCCAGATGTTCAGCAATTACGGCGACGTGATGGTGCTGCGCGACAATCGCGACGAATCCGTTTACGATATGCTTCCCAATCTGACCATTCCCATCGTAAATGCCGGCAACGGAGTGGATGAGCATCCTTCCCAGGCGCTTACCGACCTGTATACCTTGTTCAAATGGCGGCCGGAATTGGCGAGCCGTGAAATCGCTCCCGAAAAGATGATTCGCGTGGGGATAATCGGGACGCCCGGGAGGATGCGCACCGTTCGCAGCCTGTTGTTGCTGTTGAGTATGATTCGCCATGGGCTCAAGGAAGTGGTGGTCATCAATCGCACGGACGACATGTTCAGCCCCGGCCAATTGGAGGAATTGGAATCCACCGGTCTTAAAATCCGGGTTGAACACAAGCTCAAAGACGTACTGCCCGAACTGGACGTGGTATACATCAACTCCATCGCATGGGTGGGTAAGAGTTTCGAAAAACTGACCGGTGATTTCAAATTGACCCGCGAATCCCCGCTCAAGAAAGGCGCCATCGTATTGCATCCGTTGGCGCGGGGAGAGGAACTGGACGAAAGCCTGGACGATACGCCGCATAACTGGTACTTCGCGCAGGCGCGGGGAGCGGTTTACGTGCGCATGGCCCTGTTGACCTGCATATTGCAGCGGATAAACGAAGTGATTGACGCGCCTTTGCCCGAAATGAACGAATAGCGAAGGCGCCGGATACCAAGGAGAATGAATTATGTGTGGAATCGCCGGATATTTACATGCCGACGCTCGTAGACCCGTAGACCCGGAAATATTGACCGCCATGGCGGCTATCCAATGGCATCGGGGTCCCGATGGATTCGGTTGGGAGCAGGTGGAAGGGCGCGGGGTGGGCTTCAGCCATGCGCGCTTGTCCATCATCGATTTGCGCGAAACGGCGCGTCAGCCCTTCGTATCCGAAGACGGCAACCTCATGGTGGCGCATAACGGAGAATTCTACGACTTCCCGCGTCTGCGGGCAGAACTGACGGCTACCGGGGCGCGCTTTAAAACCAAGAGCGATTCCGAATTGCTGCTCCACTTCTATCCCCGATTGGGACTGGAAAAGACGTTGCCGCACCTGCGCGGCGAATTCGCCTTCGCCTTATACGACAAGGCCGCGGACCGATTGATGCTGGTGCGCGATCGCTTCGGGATCAAGCCGCTGTATTACGCCGACACCGGCGACACTTTTGTATTCGGAAGCGAGGTAAAAACCGTTTTCGCCCATCCTTCCGTCAAGCGCGGGTTCACTTCGCAAGGCCTGTATCACCAGTTGATGCAAACCATCGTTCCCGGTTCGACGCCCTATGAAGGCGTGCATCAGGTGAAACCGGGCCATGTAGTCACCGTGGAACGGCGTGACGGCAAATTCCGGATTTCCAGCGAGCCCTATTGGGACATGCCTTTTCCCCTGGCCAACGAACGCGGTCCGGTGCTTAAAGACGGGGAATACATTGATATCATCAGAACGCAATTGCTGGAAGCCATCCAATTGCGCCTGGTGGCGGATGTGCCGGTAGGATGTTATCTCTCAGGGGGCATCGATTCCTGCTCCATTCTGGGACTGGCTTCGGCTGTGCGCCAGGATTCCGTGAAGGCCTTCACCATCGGTTTCGACAACGCCGAATACGATGAGAGCGCCATCGCCATGGAAATGGCGAAGTCGGTGCAGGCCGATCATGATATCATGCGCCTCAAGGCCGATCATCTTTACGATCATTTCGCCGAAACCCATTGGTTCACCGAGCGTACCATATACAATACCCTGGGCGTGGCCAAGATGTTGATGAGCCGTCATGTGCACGACGCAGGCTACAAGGTGGTGGTGACGGGCGAGGGATCCGACGAACTGTTCGCCGGTTACCCCAGCTTCCGCCGCGACATGTTCCTGCACGGCATGGAAGGCCTGTCGTCGGAAGAGCGCGCGGAATGGCAGCAGATGCTGGATCAAAGCAACGCCCTGTTCCGGGGCGCCATGCTTGCCGATGAGGAGCAAAGCGATCCCTCCCTCAATGCCCTATGCGGCTTCACGCCTTCCTGTTTGCAGCCCTGGCTGGCCTGCGCTCCCCGGGTTCCGGGCCTGTTGTCGGCCAAGCGGCGCAAGGAAATGGAAGGCTATTCTCCCGGCAAGGCCATAGCGGCGGAACTCGACCCGGATAAAATCCGCGGTCGCCATCCTCTCGACATCGCCCAATACGTCTGGATCAAAACCATGTTGGAGGGGCAAATCCTCACCTGGGGAGGCGACCGGGTGGACATGGCCAATTCCATGGAGGCCCGTCCCGCCTTTCTGGATCACCATCTCGCCGAAGCGGCGACGCGCGTGCCTCCCGCCATGCGCATCAAGGGCCGCATCGAAAAATACGTGCTGCGCGAAGCCATGAAGGGGGTATTACCCAAGGTACTGTACGAACGGGAGAAGTTCGCGTTCATGGCCCCGCCGGCGCATACGGACAAGCATAAGCTGGATGCTTTGCGGGCGCTTTCGTCGGACTACCTGTCCAGCGCCGCCATCGCCGAAGCCGGGTTACTGGACGAAGACGGCGTACGCAGGGCGCAGGCTCTCTATGAGGATCCCAATACGGATCTGCCCACTTTGACCCAGTTGGACGCCATCATGAACCATATGCTGGGAGTGCAGATTCTCCACCGCAAGCTTATAAAAGCCGACATCCCGGCTTTGGCGAAACAGAAGGCGCGAGAATTGGGCTGGAAGGCTTGAATCCAAAAACGATTCATTTCCGTTTTTTACGGAAATGAATCACCTTTTCCACTTCTGCGTGAACCGTTCCCGCCGCGTCTTTGAGGTCCACTTTGAAGGTCAAATCCAGCTTTTCCCGGATTTTTAATTCCCGTGTTACCGTTTCCACGTCAACGGGGTCGATGCGGAATTCGGCATATAAGGTGGAGCGTCCCGGTTTGCGATAGCGTATGCTTCCGGATTTGTCCCAGACGATATAATCCCGTCCCAGAATTTTCATGAACATGGTCATGAGAATGGGATCGGTGGCTCCGAACATACTTCCGCCGAATATAACACCCACGATGTTGCGGGTACGCCAACTCAGGGGAAGTTTGATGTCGACTTCATGAAAATCCGGGCTGATGAAGGTTATCTTCGCGCCGGTGGACCAGTAACAGGGGAAAAGATTGAAGCGCCAGCGGGTGAGCCGGGAACGCAGCGATTCCTGTTTTCGCATGGTCTTTCGCATAAGGTGAAAGCCTTCAGAGTTCGCCGAGATAGGCTTCCCGCACCCGCGGATCCTCCGTCAGGTCATTGGAAGAGCCTTCGATGATGATGCGTCCGGTTTCCAATACATAAGCGCGATGAGAATGGTGTAGGGCCATGCGGGCGTTCTGCTCCACCAGCAGGATGGTGGTTCCTTCGCGGCTGATGGCTTCTATGGCTTGGTAAATACTTTTCACCAGCAGGGGAGCGATTCCCAGGGACGGCTCGTCCAGGAGCAACAGGCGCGGCCTTGCCATAAGGGCTCTTCCTATCGCCAGCATTTGCTGTTCGCCGCCGCTCAAAGTTCCGGCCATCTGCTTTTGGCGCTCTTCGAGCCTTGGAAAGAGGCCGAAGATATGTCGCAAGTCCTCCTGTTGTTTCTTGCCGTCGCGCTGCAGATAACCGCCCAGTTCCAGATTCTCCAGCACCGATAGATTGGCGAAAACAGCGCGTCCCTCGGGCACCAGCGATATGCCCATGCCTGTGATGAGATGCGTCGGCACCTTGTTGAGGCGTTTTCCCTCGAAAACGATGTCGCCCGAATAGGGTCTGGCCAAACCCACGATGCTGCGCAAGGTCGTTGATTTTCCCGCTCCGTTGGCGCCTATCAACGTGACGATTTCCCCCTGCTCCACATGCAGGCTGACCTCGGCCAGGGCTTCGATGGCCCCGTAGCGGGTGGATATGCGATTCAAGGTAAGCATGGAGGGCGGCCTATTCCTTTCCCAGATAGGCTTCGATGACTCCCGGATGCGATCGTACTTCTTCGGGGGTTCCCACCGTAATGGTCTGTCCATATTCGATGACCTGGATGCGCTCGCAAACGCCCATCACCACTTTCATATTATGCTCCACCAGCAGAATGCTCAGTTCGAATTCGTCGCGGAGACGGCGTATGAGCGCCATCAAAGCCACGGCTTCCTGGGGATTCATGCCCGCGGCGGGCTCATCCAGGAGCAGGAGCTTCGGTCGGGTGGCCAGGGCGCGGGCGATTTCGAGCCTGCGCTGGTGTCCATAGGGCAGGTTCATGGATAGGTCGTCGGCGACATCTTCGAGTTGGAAAAGCGACAGCAGCCGGTAGGCGAAGGCTTCGATTTCCTCTTCCTCCTCGTGAAAGGAAGGACTGCGCCCCACGGCCGCCCATAAACCCTGGCGCTTGCGCATATGGCAGGATACCTTGACGTTTTCGAGCACGGTCATGGTATCGAAGAGCCGGATGTTCTGAAAGGTGCGGGCAATGCCCCGCGCAGCGATGACATGGGGAGGCTTGCCGTCTATACGGCTGCCTTCAAGCAATATGGCCCCGGAGGTGGGAGCATAGACACCCGTTACGAGATTGAATATCGTGGTTTTGCCTGCGCCGTTGGGTCCTATCAATCCGAACAAACCGCCCTTGGGCACCGACATGTTGAGATCCTTGACGGCCACCAAGCCACCGAAGCGTATTTCGCAATCGTTCAGTTCCAGAATCGCCATGTCATCCCTTGTCCGGCAGCGCAGGTTTTTTCCGCTTAAGCGTGCGTCCGCCCAGGATTCCCTGCGGGCGGTAAATCATGATGAGAATGAGGGCCAGCGAATAGATGACCATGCGGTATTCCGCGAATCCCCGGAAGGCTTCCGGCAACAGGGTCAGCACGACGGCCCCGAGCACCGCTCCGGCGGTGCTGCCCAGTCCGCCAAGCGAAATCATGATGATGATCTCGAAGGAGCGGATGAAGGTGAAGGAATTGGTATGAAGATACATGGTGAAATGCGCGAACAGGCAGCCGGCCATTCCCGCGAAAGCGGAGGAAATCACGAAGGCCAGCACCTTGGTGCGGGTGACGTTGATGCCCATGGCCTGGGCCGCGATTTCATTCTCGCGAATAGCCGCGAATGCGCGGCCATAGCTCGAGGAGACCAAGTGCCGCACCGCGGTGATGGACACGACCACCATCAACGACACCCAGAAAAAATTACTGAGTTTGGGAATCCCCGCGAATCCCCGTGCTCCGCCCACCGCTTCGATGTTGAGGATGAGCACCCGGATGATTTCGCCGAATCCGAGCGTGGCGATGGCCAGGTAATCTCCACGGAGGCGCAAGGTGGGAATGCCGACCAAGAGGCCGGCCGCCGAACTCACCGCCGCCGCGACGGCGAGCGCGATGATAAGCAGCACGGTATCCTGCCCCGCCGTGGGTAGAAACGCGAGCGATTCCCGCAGGGACGGACCGCCGTAATAGGTGACATAGGCCGAGGCATAGGCTCCCACCGCGAAAAAGCCGGCATGGCCGATGGAGAATTGCCCGGTGATACCGTTGATGAGATTGAGGCTCACCGCCAGCGTAATATTAATGCCGGCCAGAATGAGAATCTGATAATAGTAGGGGCCTTGCAGGAAGGGCCCTTCGAGAAAGACGTATTGCACGGCTTCCTGCAGCAGGAGTAATCCTCCCAGCGTGCTCAGAATCCAGGCCCAGCGCCCAGACCACCAGCGCGGCTTCGATGGGTCGCCGCCGGTCGGAGCGGTTTTAGGAAGGGGAGGGCTGAGATCGGTTTCCACTCAGACCTTCTCCACTTGGCCCTTGCCCAATATGCCTTCGGGCTTGAACAGCAGGATTACGATGAGAATGAGAAAAGCGATAGCGTCGCGATAAGTGGAGGAGCCGTATCCGGATACCATGACCTCGGCCATACCCAGGATGAGTCCTCCCAGCAACGCCCCGGTAATATTGCCGATACCACCCAATACCGCGGCCACGAAAGCCTTGAGGCCCGTCATGATGCCCATGAGGGGATCGATGCCCGGAAGGTTCAAGGAGACCAGTATTCCGGCCGCTGCCGCCAGGGAGGATCCGATGGCGAAGGTGAGGGCGATGATGGCGTTGGTATTGATGCCCATCAGTTTGGCCGCGTCCAGGTTGAAGGATACGGCGCGCATGGCTTTGCCCGTGCGGGTGTAATGGATGAACAGATTGAGGAGGATCATCAGGGCCAAGGCCACGCCGAGCACGATGACCTGCTGATTGGTGATGGTCACTCCCCAGAACACCATGCGATGTTCCTCGATGATTTGGGGAAAGAATTTGGGTTCGGC
>CAYNXV010000010.1:36262-37535 GCA_964401245.1 uncultured Bifidobacteriales bacterium
TTGTTGGAGAAAGGTTTCCATGGAGCGGCGTGGTTAAGCGGCCTCGGTATCAGGGATTGACGGTTTCCTTGAAACGGATGCGGCCGTCATTGACCTCGAGAACCACCGCCGATTTGAGCGCGTTGCGTTTTTCATCCAGGGTGATGACCCCGGTAATGCCCTGATACCCTTCCGTTACCGCCAGGGCTGCCTTGATGCTGTCGGGGCGGGCGCTGCCGGCGCGATTGATGGCGTCCACCAGGATCATGGCGGCGTCGTAGCCCAGGGCGGACATGGCGTCGGGTTCCTCGTTGTATTTGGCTTTGAACTCCTGCACGAAGTTTTGAATGGCGGGACTGGGATCTTCAGCGGAGTAGTGGTTCGAATAATAGGAGCCGTTGAGGGCATCGCCGCCGATTTCCCAAAGCTTGGCGGAGTCCCAGCCATCGCCGCCCAAAAGCACCGCGTCGAGTCCCAACTTCCGGGTTTGGCGGGCGATGATTCCCACTTCGGTGTAATAGCCCGGCACGAAAACGCCTTCCGGCTTGGCGGATTTGATGGAGGTGAGTTGCGCGCCGAAATCCTTGTCGCCGGCGGAAAAGCTTTCATCCGAAACGATGGTTCCTCCCAAGGCCTCGAAATTCTGTTTGAAGAAATTCGCCAGACCCACGGAATAATCGCTTTTGACGTCGCGCAAAATGGCGACCTTGCGCAGCCCGAGACTGTTATAGGCGAATTTGGCCATCACCGCGCCTTGAAACGGGTCGATGAAGCAGATACGGAAGATATAATCGCCGATTTCCGTGACCTTGGGATTGGTGGATGCCGGGGTTATCAGAGGAATGCGATTCTGTTGGGCTACGGGCGCGGCCGCAATGGAGTTCGACGAGGCGACCTGCCCCAACACGGCCACAACGCGGTCCTTGTTTATCAACTTGGTTACGGCGGTGATGGACTCTTCGGGTTTGCCCTGGTCATCTTCGCGGAAAAGCCTGATTTGCTTGCCCAGTACTCCGCCGGCGAGATTGACCTTTTCGATGGCCATGTCCACGCCATTTTTGGTGGATTGGCCGAAGGTGGCGGTGGGACCGGTCAGGGAACCGAATTCTCCGATACGGATGAAATCCTCTTGGGAGCCGCCTTGTTTGCCGCAGGCCGATAGGACCAGAGTCGCCAGCAGGCCCCCCACTAATAAAGTTACGGTGAAAGGCATGGTGTTCGATTTCATATCCATGGCAGAATCCTCGTTTAGGGGGCGTCGGCGTTGAAAGCAGCGCATCCACGCTGGGCAGGA
>CAYNXV010000011.1:0-36850 GCA_964401245.1 uncultured Bifidobacteriales bacterium
ATGCCCAGTTCGGTCCCTCGGCCCTGTATGCCCTGCCCTATTGCCGCCGCTGGAATCTACCGCTTATCTGCACCTTCGGCGGAATCGACGTTGCCATGCTGGCGGGTTCGGTGTGGAAGCGTCCGGATTACTGGTATTACCGTTTGCGGTCCATAGGAATGTTGTCCCGCATCGATCGTTTTCTCGCCGTGTCGCAGGATATCGCCAAACGTCTCGTGGCAGCGGGCGCTCCGTCGGATAAGGTATTCGTCCATTACCGGGGAGTCGAAACCCCCGCCGCTATTCCGGACCGCGACGATAGACCCGAAGGACAACCTCCTCGCGTGCTGATGGTGGGAAGGTTGGTGGAAAAAAAAGGCTTCGAGTACGGGGTCCGCGCCTTCGCCCTTTCCCAACGGAAATCCCCCGGAGCTACCTTGCGGATAATCGGAACCGGCCCTTTGCAAGCGTCCCTGGAGGCACTGGTAAAAGCCGAAGGCATTTCCGACAGGGTGGAGTTCGCCGGTCGGCAGAACCAGAGCCGGGTTTTTGAGGCGATGGAAGAAGCCGACGTACTTATGGCTCCCAGCGTAACTTCCCGGTCCGGCGATTTGGAAGGCGTGCCCAATGTGGTAAAGGAAGCCGCCGCGCGCGGACTGCCCTGCGTGGCCACCCAACACGGGGGCCTGCCCGAAGCTATTGATACGGAACGCACCGGTTACCTGGTATCCGAAAGGAACGTTCCTGCGCTGGCGCAAGCCCTTGACTCTCTTCTCGAAAACCGCCCACTCCGTTTGGAGATGGGCCGGGCGGCCTGGAAAAAAATGCGCGCCGAATTCGATATCGGAGTTAGAACCGTCGCGCTCGAAGAACATTACGATGCGGTATATGAGGAACATGCGTCCCGAACAACCGCTCGATAATCCCCGGCCGCCACGGCCCGCGCCGGCCAACGACGCCCTGGTGGCGCGCGGAGGAGCCGTGAACGCCCTCGGCAACGTCGCCGGCTTCATCGATCCACTGTTCATCATCTTCGTAAGCCATGCCTTGGGCGCGGCGATACTCGGCAGCTACGTGCTGGCCTCCACCTACGTGGCTTTGCTGCTGCGCATCGGCATGGTCGGCATGGACAAGGGTTTGCTGCGTTACGTTCCCATGGCCCAAGAAGCGAGTCCCGCCGAAGTGCGGGCGGTTATCGGCACGGCGGTGCGCGCATCCCTGGTCATCAGCGTGCTTTGCGCCGCGGTGGTATTGCTCATCGCCTCATGGCTGGTGAATCTGGGGGGCGAGAACCCGGACGGGCTCGGAGCCTGGTGGCTGAGCTGGATGATTCTCGCCCTGCCGGGCCAGGCGATTTCCATGGTATTGCTGACGGCCATTCGCGGCACTTCGCGCATGCTTCCCTTTATCGTGGTGCAGAACGTGGTTTCGCCGGCGGTGCTGCTAGCCGTCGCCGCGCTGGGCGTAGCCTTCGGCGGCAGCAGGTGGGCGCTGGTTACAGGCTATTTGACCAGCGCCTATGTGGTAATGGCCGTCAGTGTCTATCTCTTCCGCCGTCACTTCCCCGACATCGGCTTCACGTCGCTATTCCGGGGTCCGAAGCGCAGGGACCTGCTCTCCTTTTCCATACCCCAGGGCGCCACCGACCTGCTGAACTTGATGCTGGGGCGCATCGACATCATCATGATAGCAGCCTTCTTTCCAGGCAAACCCGAATTCGTGGCGGTATACGCCGTGGCCTCGATGCTGGCGGGAACCGTGAAAAAAATCCGCCTGGCTTTCGACGGCAGCCTCTCCCCTGTCCTATCGCGGTTGATGGCCCGGGGTGAAACCGACGAATTGTGGCGCGTCTACCGACAGACGGCGAATTGGATCGCTTTGTTGTTCGTACTCTACGGCGGCGCCCTCTCGCTCGGCGCCCCTCTGGCCTTGCATCTGGCCGGTTCCGAATTCTCCGCCCACTGGATGATTGTACCGATACTGGTGCTGGGCCGCTATCTCAACGCCGCCGGCGGACCCACGCAAACCGCGCTGCTTATGGGTGGGTATTCGCGGCTCGAGCTCATCAACAACCTCGCCACCAATTTCGGCAACGTGCTTTTGAATCTCTTGATGATTCCCATCTGGGGCCCCTATGGTGCGGCCGCCGCCACTTCGATAAGCCTGACGCTTTTCAATCTGGTGCGCATGATGGAGGTAAAACATTTATTGGGACTCACTCCCCCTTTCGCGCGCATAGCGCGTATTACCGCGGCGGCGGCCCTCGCGGCTCTACCGGCATTGGCCCTGCAACAACTGTGGCCCGGATTGACGGGCGCGGGAGCGGCGGCGGCCGTGTACTTTATCGGCTGCCTGGGAACGCTGTGGATGTTTGGACTCAAGCGGGAATTACGCACCGCCTGGTCGCTGTTGCGGGTGAAGCCCGGACAGAGAAGCGCGGCCATGGCGCAACAGTCGAATTAAAACGCGAATGAATTCGGGGACGGAAACGCAGACGGGAAAATATGAGTAGGGTACCTTCGGAATGGAAGCGTCAGTTTCGCCATGGGCTTAATCGCCTTATCGGCGCGGCCAGCGGCGATTCCGCCAGATTTGCGGCGCTGGAAAGGGCCATGGAATGGACTCGTTTGGGCCCCGACGAAGTGCGGGAACGCCAGCTCCTACAACTCCGGAAGGTGCTTGTGCATGCGCAGGCCACCGTACCCTATTGGCGCGAAGTCTTCGAGGATTGCCGCTTCGATCCGGCTGCCCTGCGCGATACTTCGGAGTTGAGCCGGTTGCCGGTTTTGACCAAGACTATCATCCGCGAACAAGGCGAACGCATGCTGTCCTCCGTCTTTCCCCGCCGGATCCTGCGCGAGCGCCGTACCGGCGGCTCAACGGGAGAGCCCCTGCGTTTTTACGTGACGCGCGAAGAGTTCGAAGAACAGATGGGCATCGCGCTGCGCAGCCAGGCGCTGGTGGGCATCCGTCCCGGAGATGCCATGGCCAAATTCTGGGGCTATCGCTCACCCAATCGCTTCGGCAATCTTATCGCCCCCTTAACCGGACGCGTTTATCTTGACGCCTATGCCACCGACGAGAACGATTTGAACCGCTATTTGCGGTTGCTCCGGCGCACTCCGCCGCGCCTCATCTACGGATACACGCAGGCCATTCACGAATTGGCCAAACATGCCGAGCGCATCGGAGCCGACATTCCGGGCTTGGCCATTATCGCCACCACGGCCGAGAAATTGCATCCGGAACAGCGCCTGCGCATGGAATCAGTTTTCGGCGCCAAGGTAATCGACATGTACGGCGCTCACGAAGCGCCCCGGCTGGCTTCGGAATGTTTGGCGGGGCGCATGCATTTGGCTCCCGACAGCGCGGTGATGGAATTCGATCCCCTGCCAGATACCGACGATGCCGACTCTTGCCGCGTGCTGATGACTTCGCTGACCGGCTTCGCCATGCCGCTTATCCGCTACGATATCGGTGACCAGGCCCGGCCTGCTCCCGGCGGCTGCGAGTGCGGGCTGCCTTTTGCATGCATGAGCATGGACGTGGGCAAAGCGCATCACATGTTCGCCTTGCCGAGCGGACGCCGGCTTTTCAGCGGCTATTTCTATAAACCCGTATACGGCATAGACGCGATTGCGCGTTTCCAGATTTGCCATGCGGAACGCGATCTCATCCGCATCGCCTATGTTCCGGTAGCCGCAAGAGAAGTCGAAGCGAAGGCGGAGTTGGAACGGGTGATTGAACCCATGAGAGCCGAACTTGCGGGCGAAGCCGCCATCGTCATCGAGGCGGTGGCCGACATTCCGCGTACGCCCAGCGGCAAGCAACCGGCCGTCGTCTCTCTGGTTTCGTCCGATGGTTCGATGTAATTCAACGAGGCGATGCTTGGGAATAGCATGAATAAAAGCACGGAAATTTACACGTATTTTCCCAGTCAACAAATAGATGCGGCGGCTAAAGACAAAAAAATGAAGAAGAATCTGGCGGGGTTGGGTTATGAGCTCTGAGATAAAAAAGAAGGACGAATCTTCAAATCAGCTCTTTACGCGGGTCTCTCTCATTCTGGAGCAGGCAAAAGCCAATGTCGTCTATTCCATTAACCATAATACCGTTTCGGCCAACTGGCTGATTGGCCGCGAAATTGTGCTTGAACTGCAAAAAGGTGAAGAACGGGCCGAATATGGGACGCAGTTGCTTGAAAACCTCTCTTCACAGCTGAAAATGTGCTTCGGAAGCGGTTTTTCCGTGGCCAATCTAAAGAATTTCAGGCAATTCTATCTGACCTTTCCCGACCGAATAGACCCAATTCGCTACCCGCTGGGTAGCGAATTGCCGGATACACGCCAAATTGAGCAAAAAAGCTACCCAGCGGGTAGCGAATCTTCGGATACAATACTCTCACCAGCGCCGAGAGAAATCCAAACCGCCTTTTCCCCACGCCTCTCATGGTCACACTACCGGGCACTGATGCGGGTCAAAGACTCCCAAGCGCGCGAGTTCTACGAAAAAGAGGCTGCCGAATGCGGCTGGGACAAGCGCGACCTGGAACGCCAGATTCAGTCGCAGTACTACGACCGAATCCTCTCCAGCCAGAACCGGCAGGCAATGATAGAGGTAGGCCGCCGTGAACTGAAGCCTACAGGGACCCTCATCGACACCCTGAAGAACCCCTACGTCCTTGAATTTCTGAACCTGCCCGATGTACCCGTCTTGCATGAATCGCACCTTGAGTCGGCAATCATCACGCAACTGCAATCCTTTCTGCTTGAGCTGGGAAAAGGTTTCGCCTTCGTTGGGCGGCAGAAACGGCTCCAGTTTGAAGACAAAGACCTCTATGTCGACCTTGTCTTTTATAACTGCATTCTCAAGTGCTATCTGCTGATTGACCTCAAAACCAGTGAACTCACTCATGCCGATGTCGGCCAGATGGACGGCTATGTGCGTCTCTTTGATGACCAGTATACCGTGGAAGGCGATAATCCGACCGTCGGGCTGATTCTCTGCAGCGAGAAAAATGAAACGGTAGCAAAGTATTCCGTTCTGAATGATAGGAAACAGATTTTTGCCTCGAAGTATACGCTATATATGCCTAGTGAAGAGATGCTGGCAGCGGAGGTTATGCGGGAGCGGCGATTGATTGAGAATTTGGTGGAGGGTGAGGGTGAATAGAAGCTTGTGTACACTCAGTAGCTGGCCCAGGAATTATTGTTGGTCGCAAAGGAATTATAGGGAGTATTTACCGGGAAGATACGGATTTTTTTCCAATAGATACTTTGGGGAAATTCCCGTGCGTTTCTAAAGGGCAAGGGCGGGCGGCAATTAGTTCAGTAACGGATACCCAAAGACCAATAATGGCCCGGGCTCAAGGTGGCATGCCTTTGCATGGCATAGTCGAATTGAAAAAGGCTCCAGCGCAAACCCAGCCCCGCCGAAAAATCGGGCTCGGGCTCGGACACCGGATACCCCACGCGGGCAAAAAGCGTTTCCCGCCAACCGACTTCAAGACCCACGGGAAAGGTCAGCTTTTCGTCATTGCGTGTGCGAGCATCCACCGCCAGCGCACCATACCACGAACCCAACGTTTTGCGGTACGAAGCACCAGCCTGCACGGCGGTGGGCGGAAGGGGATTTTCGTTGCCTTCGTATTCCGCCTCCGATGTCCAGAAATCCCCGTTCACGCCGGCGGCGCCCAGGTGGAAACCGGGAAACAATTCATAACGCAAACCGGCATTAACCAGGCCCGCCGAATAATTCACCGAGGCGATATTGTTCAAAGCGTAATTGACGGTAAGTCCCCAGTGGAGTTTGCGATAAGCGCCGGTCAAACCGATTTGGCCCTTGAAGGTATGCGCCGAATAGGGAGTGGTGGCATGCGAATAGCCGTCGTAGCCGGCGATATCGTCGTAGCCGAGAAAGCGCGCATTCACCAGGATACGGTAGCTTCGATAGGGCAACGACCAGGTGATATGGTTGGCGTCGGCCCCGAATTCCCGGAAGGGAAATCCCTTTCCCAGGAACAGGGAACCCATTTCGCCTTGCGCCGCGGCCGGGTTCAGATCGATTTCGGCGGCGCTGGAGGAATAGGCCACGCCCGCGCCACCCATGCCGATGACTTTGGATGAAAGCGGCAGTTTCAGGAATTGATAGCTCGAAGCCCCGTATTCCCTATCGATTTCCAAGGCCGATGCGGAAGCGCATAAGCCTGCGACTAATGTCCAAAACAGGGTCCGAAACAGGGAAATTCCGCGCATAGAGGAAATGTAAGTTACCAAATTCGCCTGCAACGAATCACAGGGGGAAGCGAACCCCTAGGGCGAAGGGATTTACATGCAAAAAGCCCTTTTCCACGATAACCGCGTAATCTACGGAAATGGGCCGCTTGCCCCACATATAGGCATAGGTGAAACCGAGCGATAGATTGCCCTTGTCATAACCGGCTCGCAGCCAAAGCGGCTCCAGGATTTGATTTTCCACCCCCGCGCGCACATCGACATGGTGGAAATTGCGATCGACCACGAAAAGCGCGTCCTTGAGCTGATAGTCCAGCAATTCCAGGGCGAAGCTCCACGGCTTTCCCTTCAGCTCACGCAGATAATGCACCGATGCGATGACGGTCTTGGGAAGAAAGTCCTGAGAGGATTGTTCAAAGCCGTCACCGGCATCTTCGCCAAGGGTGATTTGGCTGAATCCGCCTGAGAGCTTTTCGTTGAGGCCCAGGTTGCGCACCACCACTCCGGTGCGCAAAGCGGGGGTCCAGGCGCGATACCAACCCAGATTGAAAATTCCGATTTGGTTGATGTTTCCGGTGCGGCCGTCCACGTCGAGATTGGACGAATACCATTGCACGGCGGCGCCCACCGAATTCCGCCGCGAAGTTTTAAAACCCAGCCCGAGAAAGCTTGCCACCGCCTGCGGGCGCGCCGTTCCGAGATATTCCTCGTCGCCGCTGTAAGCCGGCACGGAATAATCGCCGCGATTGACCAAGCCCAGGCCCATACCCATATTGCTGGCGGCGCGGCCCTGCAAGGCCACGAAGCCGCCGTTGCGCTGCAGGGCGCGCACATCGGCGCCGAAGCCCACCACCGGCTTGCCGCCGAAGGGCAACAGGGCGGGATTCCAATAGGCCGCGGGAACGGCATCCTCCACCGCGCCCGCGGCGTTTCCCATCCCCGCTTCGCGTATGCCCGCGCCCATGCGGTCGAGCCAACCTTCGTGGCCTCCCAGCACTTCGCGGGCGGTAGCGGCGCTTTCCACGGTTGCAAATACCATTACAATCAACATGGCTACCGACACCGACAGGCGGGATCGGAAATAAACGGACTTGCTCATTTTCCCCGCACCACTATGGCCTTGCCCCAGCCCTTTTCACCGCGATCGGTTTGCACCAGGAGATAATAAGTCCCGACCGAAACCTTCCGCCCACTCGAGTCGCGCCCGTCCCACCGGTCTTCCGCCTGGTTTTCGCTGCGGCTGCCTCCGCCCCGACGCGGCGCGTTGCGTACCAGGGTTTTCACCTTCTCCATCGCATAGTTATAGACGGTAATGGTCACCCGCGCGTCCTTTTCGAGTTTGTAACCCACATGCACGAATTCTTCGTCTCCCGAAGCCGTGCGCCCGGTGAACAGGGTGGGAAAGGTGATCACCTCGCGCAGGGAGCCTTTGACTTCGCGTAATTTGTTTTCGTTCATCCAATCATCGTTGAAGCCCCCGCCCGAGCGCCGGTAGAAAATGCCTTGGGCCGTAGTGCCCACCACCAGCGCGAAGGCGTCGCCGCGCCGGACCGATGTCAGCGAGGATATTCGGTTCGCATCACGATCAACCGGCAGGCCGTCTTCCGCTTCTATCAAAACGCCTTCGAGGCCGGAACCCGCATTGGCTACGATGGAGTCGCGATGGAAGGCCACCAGGCCGGGATCATCGAGGAAGAAATTGATGAAGGTAGTGTCGCCACGGAATGTCGCCTGGGGTGGCCGGTTGAATCCCGTAATCTCGGACGCCTTGAACGGAGCCCCATCCAAATCGGGCGGCACGCGAAAGCTCTCTCCATAATCGTCGCTGTAATAATACCGCGAGCGGGAGAATACCCATACAATGGGTTCGTCAGGCGAAGCATGGACGGCGTCAATGGCCAATTCCAGGGAATCGGGCACGCCCGGCAGCGAAACCGACGGATAGAAACCGGAACCCGCCAAGCCCCGGCGCAATCCCCGCTGTGTGCCGATGAGGAGAAAGTCACCGTCATCGGGATGAGGCGCCAAAGCCAGGGCCGTGACGGAATCGGGCTCACCCACCGTATTGGCCAAGCCGGCCAGGGTATCGACGTCGCAGGGAATTTTCAAGACGCATGCCACGGCCGTTACCGCACTGTCACGCCCCGCGAGCAGGGTATTGAAGACCAGCGAGTCGGATGCCAGCGCCGGACCTTCGCCCGCTCCGGCTGCCCGCAAGGCCGTCCGCGCGAAACCCGCGCGCCCGGCGGCCACGATGAGGGAATCGTCGCCCTGCAATGCCAACGCGGAAATGCGCACCCCGTCGTTGATACGGTTGCGCGTCGCCGCGGGCCTGTCGATGACGAGGGAATCGAAGCCGGTCTTGCCGTTGCGGTGCAATTGCGCCAACCCGCTTACATAGACGGAGTCGGTGCGCACGGCCTGGAAGTAAAGCAATACCGATTGCGGACGCCCCACACCTCCCAGCAAAGGACTTTTCAAGGCGATGGATCCGTTGCGGATTTCCAGGGGTTCGCGGAACAAATCGACTCGGCTGTAATGCAGGGCGCTGTCGCCGAATACATAGGCGTATTCGTCATCGGAAACCGCCAGGGTGATTTCCTTGGATACCAGGGCGTCGCCTTGGGCCTTAGCGCCGCCTGGGACTCCGAGCGCCAGGAGCATAAGGCCGGGAAAGAGACCGCGGAGTATCATGCTTCCGATTCCGTTACCGGTAATTCACGAATTGACAGGCGAAATCCAAATCGGCTTGTTTTACGGCATGCATGGCGGTCTGCAAATCGTCCTTGGCCTTGCCCGATACGCGCAGTTGATCGCCCTGGATGGTCACCTGCACCTTCAGTTTCAGCTCCTTGATGAGCTTCACGATTTTCTTGGCGCTTTCCTGCTCGATTCCGCTTTGGAATTTGGCGGTTTGGTGCATGGTCATCTTGCCGCCGGCTTCGGGTTTCGAGTAGGTGACCATGGAGGGAAGGAGACCCCGTTTGATCATTTTTGATTCGAATACGTCGCGCACCTGGCTCAATTTGTACTCGTCGTCGGCAATCAATTTCACTTCGTCGTTCTTGTCCATTTCAATGGAGGCCTTGCTGCCTTTGAAATCGAAGCGCAGGGAGATTTCCTTCTGGGTATGCTGCACCGAATTCTTGATTTCGTCGGGACTGATTTTGCACACGATGTCGAATGAACTTTCCGTAGCCATGCTTCTCCTTGCTTGAAACTGGGGGGAAAGTTAACAATCCCGGCGAAAATGCGCCCCTCGGCCTGTGCTTCAATCCCGCATGTCGACAGCTTCGACGCCCTTGGGCACTGCGTAAGTGAAGAGCTTGTCCTTGAGGCCCGTGCCGGCCTCCACGCGGGTCAATCGGTATTCAGCCGTGTTTTCGGAAAGATCGACGGTCTCTATTTTATGGACCTTGTGGGTATCGGCCCGGAGGTAAACGGTCAGGGAGCGCAGGTTCTTGACTTTACCGGTGGGATCGAGCTGCAATTTGTGCAAGCGGGTTTTTCCCTCGCGAACCTCCTCATGGCTGAGGGGGCGGGCGTCGAGAAAACGCAGCAGGGCTTCGGCCGGCAAAGCGCCGCTGTCCCAATGGTCCAGACTTTTGATCAGCACCTGCTTATTGGCCTCATGGTGTTCCCACACGGTTTTTCCATCGGACACAATGCGGGTGCCGGGAATCTCCAGGCGGAATTTCCCCGCGCCCTTGAGGCGCAGGGTTCCCGAATATTCGGCCTCTTTATCCACGGCCGCTTGATAGGTTTTGGCCTTGAAGGCCAAAGTAAGGTCTTGGGCCTCCCTATGATAGGCGACGGCTTTTTGCAGCAGGGAGTCGGCGGGAGAGAGAGCGGGTGAACCGGAAATTTGCGCGGAGTCGGAGCCTGACCCGGAGCCGAAGGCGGGAATCGGAGGGGATTTCGCCCAACCGGACCCTATTATTATTAGAGGAATTAGAGAAAGACCCGCGGGAAGTGCCCCAACCAGCCTACGAATAAGCTTCACCATGATTTATTTTCTCGATTTTTGCTCATTTTAGGCCATTTTTGCGGTCGGGAAGGCCCGCACATGGGGTTTAATAAACAAAATTGCCATAAAAAGGGTATCTGGAGGGGGTGGTTTTATAGGCCGGGTATTATTTCCTAAATTGTGGCCATGGAAAAAAGCTTTCATCCGGACGAAAAACTCAAAATCCTAAAGAAAATTGAGGACATCGGTAACCGGGACTTTGACGGTACCGACGTCACCCAACTGTTGCGGCAATATCTGCGCGACGGTGACCATGAAATCGTACTGAGCGCCCTGCAAGCCACCCACAATTACGTAGGCGACGAGGAATTGTTCCAGGAAGTGCTGGAATTGGCCCGCTTGCATGCGGACGAAGAATTGCGTGCCATGGCCTGCAGCTGCCTGGGCGCCATTATCCAGGAAGGTTCGATACTCGAAGAGGAATATCCCGCCCACGACGACGAGGGCGAGTCTTTGGTGGAGAAGGAATTCTACGAAAGGGTCAAGGAGTTCCTTCTTTACAAGGTGGACGCTCCCATGGAAAGCATGGAAGTGCGTCGCCGGGCCCTGGAAGCTTTGGGTTGTCTGGCCTTTTTGCCCCGGGTTTCGGCCATCGTACTGCGATTCTACCATGAAGCGCCCAATGCCTTCGTGAAAGTCAGCGCTCTTTATGCCATGGGACTGGTCCGCAACGAGGTATTCGAGCAATTGATTCTCGAAGAGCTTTTTTCCCGCCACGACGACGTGGTGCTGGAAGCCGTGCATTCGGCCGCCCATCTCGAATTGAATGCGGCCTTGAGACGCGTCAAGGAACTGGTTTCTTCGCCGAGCCCCGACGTGCGCTATGAGGCCGTGGTGGCGCTGGGGATACTCGCCCCCGTTACGGAAATTCCCCTGATTCTGCAATCCATGCGGGCGCAAAATCCCGACGAGCTGATGAGCGAGGCTCTGGAGGTTTGCGAGTCCCATTATAAGCAGCGGCTCATGCTGGACAAGGGGGATCCACTTTGGGACGATCGTCTGGTAATGGAAGAAATCCAGGAAATGGTCGACTCCAACGAAGAAAACGGCGAAGACCGGTAAACCGTTAAGCCGCCCCAACGACCTTGCCGCAGCCCATCGATGTTTCGCGCCCTTTCTTCTCCGGCATAGCCGGGGCGGGCATGAGCGCCCTGGCGCAATATCTCGCCTTCGGAAGCAGCCGGACTTTAGAAAGCAGCCGGGTGAGCGGTTCGGATCGCAGCTTCGACCAAGGCCGCGAAACCTCCAAGCGGGATTATTTCCGGGGCCTGGGGATAAAGCTTTTCCCGCAGGACGGCGAAGGCATCACGGCCGAAACCAGTTGCCTGGTGGTTTCCACGGCCATCGAAGACTCGAGCCCCGAAATCGCAAGGGCCCGCGAGCTCGGCGTGCCGGTGGTGCATCGCTCCGACCTGCTTGCCTTTCTAGCCGATACCAAAAAAACCATCGCGGTGGCCGGCACCTCCGGAAAATCGACGGTGACGGCCCTCATCTACCACATTCTCGTGGCCGGCGGCCTCAAACCCTCGCTGATTACCGGCGCGGGTCTGGTTTCGCTGCAGCGCATGGGCATGTTGGGTAATGCCGCCGCGGGCGACGGCGAATGGCTGGCCATCGAGGCCGACGAATCCGACGGCAGCCTCATCAAGTACCATCCCGAAATCGGTCTCATCCTCAACATCGAAAAAGACCACCAACCCGTCGCCGAATTGATGCCGCTTTTCTCGCGCTTCAAATCGCAAGTGCGAAGCCGAACCGTGCTCAATTCCGACGATGCGCATTGCCGGTCTCTGCTGGGCCCCACCGACGCGGTTTTCTCGGGTTCGGGAGTCGGGGAATTGGGGGTGGAGGATCTCCACCTGGAACAATGGTCCACCTCGTTCCGGCTGGGAGGCGTATCGTTCACGGTAGCCGTACCGGGCCGGCATAACCTCGCCAACGCCCTGGCGGCGCTGGCAGTGGGGCTGCAGCTTGGGATTCCACTGGAAAAATGCGCCCGGGGAATTGCGGACTATCGCGGGATTGAGCGCCGGTTTCAATTGGTGGGAAAATGCCGGGGCATCACCGTCGTCGATGACTTCGCCCATAATCCTTCCAAAGTGGCCGCCTGCATCGAAACCGTGCGACGCGCCCTGGACCTGGAAGGCTCTGCGGAGGACGGGCGGGGGCGGCTGTTGGCGGTTTTCCACCCCCACGGTTTCGCTCCCATGAAGCTGATGCGCGAAGAGTTCGTTTCCGCTTTTGCCGCGGGTCTGGGTAAAGAAGACAAACTGTATATGCCGGAAATCTATTATGCCGGGGGCACGGCCGAGCGCTCCATTTCGTCGCAGGATATCATCGCGGATGTGAACACCCTCAATCCCGTGGGCGAATTCCACGCCTCCAAGGAGGCTGCGGCCCAAGCCATGGCCTTGGAAGCCCGCCCCGGTGACTGGTTGGTGAGCATGGGCGCCCGAGACCCCTCGCTGGGGGCTTTCGCGCAGGGGCTGTTCCGAGCCGTGGAGGCCCGCCAAGGCCCTAAACCTTGACAGAACCCCCGTTTTTTTCGAGATTGTTGCCTCCCAAACCGGCTCCGGTGCGGCCACCGACGGCGGGAAACAGGCTTTTAGCGTATTAATTTTGAGGTATGAATGCCCTGCGGAAAAAAAAGAAAAAGAAAGAAAATGGCGACCCATAAGCGCAAGAAACGGCGCCGCTTGAATCGTCATAAGAAGAAACTCTCCTAAGAGTACCCTGAAGGCCGGTTCCATAAGGGCCGGCCGATGGGGTTCTTTCCGGGCCCCCATTCCGGTCACTCAACCTCACGGGATCTTCCTTTCATCACAATCCAGTCAGAGTAAGATCGAGGGCCTCATCGGCCCTTTTTCGCGTTGAGGTTTTTTATTTGCGGAGATTAACAATAATGCTAACAATGGCAAATGGAATTTAGAGTCGAGCACGTAGAGACAAGGCATCCCCGCGCATCTAATCTTAGCCCGAATAAATTCTAACGGAGGCGTCTATGCCGTTGCCTGCAGCCCAAGCCCGATTCTTTTTTGGCCCAGTTGGAAATACTATTTTCCTTTGATGCCTTCTCCCCAGGTTCAAAACGACTTTGCACCCGCGTCCCTCGCCACCTCGGGCGAGGATGCCGCCGTTGCAACCAGCCAGGCCAAAGCCCACGGCAACCTTTCCAAACTCATGCTCGACATTGCGGAGGCGCGCCGCCTGATTCGGCATAATGAGTCGCTGCTCCAGGAATTGCATGCGCGTCTCCAGCGGGAGCTGGCGCCGATAGAGAAAGAATATCAAGACGTCCGCATCGAAACCCTGCGGGTTTTGGGTGGCCATCTGAAAAAAAGCCGGCTCAAGAAACGGGAAGCCCGGCAGTTGAGAGAAGCGCTGTGCGAATTTGCCGATGAATTGGAGGAAAGTTACGGCGTGGATTTGGAAACGGAAAGGGTAACCCTTCTCGATCAGGAATTCATGTCGGAGGAAGAGGAGCGGCTGCTGGACGAGTTGGAAGCCGCATTCGATTCCCAAATGGATGGGTTCTTCAAAAATAGGGCAGGAGAATCCTCCGGAGAAAGGAATCGCACCCGCGGTGCCGATTCCAGCGAGTACGGAGATTTCGAAACCGATAGGATGGAGAGCGGGCCGAAGCGGCGGCGGAAAACTCAGGGCGCGAAAAACAAAACCGCCGGAAAACAAAACGAAGAACAGGGCTTGGCCGGCGACATCCGGGCCTTGTACCTCCTGTTGGCACGCGCGCTCCATCCGGATAAGGAAAGCGACTCGGACCGCAGGCTGGAGAAAACCGCCTGGATGCAAAAGGTGACCGTCGCCTATGCGAGCCGGAACCTGGCGGACCTGTTGGATATCCTGGCACAGAACCCCCTGGAATCGGTGGGGCCTTACCTATCCCAGGCGCCGCTCAAGATGGTGCAGGGGTTCGCCAAAAGACTTCGCCGTGAATTGACTTCACTTAAAAAACAGGCCGAGGGGGTTTGGAACAATCTCCATCCCCACTTCCGAAATTGCGTGAACTCCCAGGGATTGAACGATAAGCAAATCAACCGTCACAAATCCGAGACGCGCAAGCAGGTTCGCTTCCTGAAAACCCGTCTGGATATTTACCGGTCCCCCGAGGGATTTCAGGAATTTCTGGGGTTACTGGGGAAATACGATTGGCGCCATTTGATGTAGTCGCCTGAAAATTCAACCTCTCCAATAAGTCCGGGAGAACAGCACCAGCACGGTATAAATCTCCAAACGACCTACCAGCATGCAGAAGGTCAGAATCCATTTGGCCGTGCCGGACAGGTGACCGAAGTTCTCGACGGCGCCCACGGAACCGAAACCCGGACCCACATTGCTCAAGGCCGTGACGGCGGCACTACCGGCCGTTACGATATCCAGTCCGCAAAAGGCCAAAGCCACGGAGGCGAGGGCGAAAATCGCCATGTAGAGAACCAGGAACGACTGGACGCTCTGTATGATTTCGGGACTGACGCTGCGGCCATTGAAACGTACGGGATAAATCGCCCGCGGGTGAACGAGTTTTTTGACTTCCGCAATGCTGCTTTTCACAAGGAGCAATATGCGTCCCAGCTTGATGCCGCCGGTAGTGGAGCCTGCGCAGGCGCAATGGAACATGAAGACGAGCAACAGGAATTGTGCGGCCGGCCCCCACAATTCATAGTCGGCGGTGATGAATCCGGTGCTCGATAAAATGGAAACCGTTTGGAAAAGCGCTACCCTAAAGCGCCATTCATATCCCTGATCCAGCATGGGTACGCCGAAAAAGACCACGACACATCCAGCCAATACCAAAATTCCATATAGTCGGAATTCCTGATCGTCCCAATAGCTTTTCCACCGACCCTGCAAAAGGCGGAAATGCAGATTGAAGCTGACGCCGGCGATGAACATGAAAATAATGATGACGTAGTGGATGAATGGAGAATCGAAAGCTGCAATGCTGGCATTGCGGGTGGAAAAACCTCCGCTGGAAACCGTGGTGAACGAATGCGCCAGGGCATCGTACCATCCCATGCCTCCCAGCTTGAGTAAGAGGGTTTGCAAAGCCGTCAGCGAGATATAGACTATCCACAGCAACCGCGCCGTTTGGCCGATGCGGGGTGTCAACTTCTCCATTTTTACATGGGAAACCTCGGCGGAAATGAGCTGCATTCCCGCCACACCCAACATGGGGAGTATGGCTACGGATATGAGCACGATGCCAAGACCTCCAATCCACTGGGTCATCGAACGCCAAAGCAGAATGCCTCGCGGCAATATTTCGATATCGGAGAGAATGGTGGATCCAGTAGTGGTAAAACCAGACATGGTCTCGAAATAGGCGTTGGTAAACGAGGGAATGGCGCCGGAAATCAGGAACGGCATACAACCGAAAAGCGAAGCCACCACCCATCCGAAAGCGACAACCGCGAAGCCTTCGCGTTTCCCCAGATTCTGGCGGTGTTCCTTAAAAAAATACCACAGCGCCATACCTGCGGCGATGGCCGACAAAGAGGAAAAAACCAAAGCAAACGTATCATCGCCTGGATAGATCAAAGTCACCGGAACCACCGCGCCCATCAAGGCTCCCTCGATGATGAGCAGAAATCCGAGAATGGCCGCGACGGCCCTGAGATTCACGTTCATCGAAAGAAACGCTCTACCGCCGAAATGGCCTTGGGAAGAGTGAATACTACCACCCGGTCTCCGGCCCTGATGGTAGTGGCGCTGACGGGGATGGTTACTCCGCCTTCATGCATAACGCAGCCGATAATGGCGCCTTCGGGAAAATCCAACTGACCGACGGATTTCTGCGTAGCCTTACAGCCCTCGCGCGCCATCAATTCCAAAACCTCCGCTCCCACTCCATGCAAGGTGGCGGCGGTGAGCACTTCAGCCTGTCGAATGAACTTGAGCACAGCCGTGGCGGCCGACAGTTTCTTGTTAACCAGGCCGTCGATGCCGATGGCGTTGGAGAAGGGAACATAGTCGGCCTTTTCGATACGGGCGATGGTTTTCTTGACTCCCAGATGCTTGGCCATGAGACAGGAAATGATATTATGCTCGTCGTCGGGAGTCACCGCGACATAGGCGTCCATGTGCAGGATGCCTTCCTTGGCGAGCAAGTCGAGATCGCGCCCCTCATTGTGCAATACCAGGGTGCGCGTCAGCTTCTCCGCTATTTTGTAGGACCTTTCGCGGCTCGATTCCAGCAACTTGACGCTCATGTCTTTTTCGAGTTCGAGCGCCACCTGGTGGCCGATTTCGTCGCCTCCCAGAATCATGATTTTGTGATAGTTCACCTTTCCCTTGCCGACCACTTCGAGCATGGCGGGTACGGCTTCGGTTTTGGAAATGACGAAAATCTGATCGGCTTTCCTGAAGGTCATGTCCCTTTTGGGAATCACCGTTTGCATTCCGCGCGAAATGCACACCGCGCGATAGGCGATGCCGTCGGGTTGGGGAATGTCTTCGAGGCGTTTGCCGATAAGCGGACTGTTGTCGTCGAGCTTGAGGCCCAGCAATTGGATGCGGCCATCGGCCAAATCGACGACTTCCGTGGCGGCGGCGCGTCTTATGAGGCGCACGATTTCCTGCGCCGCGGCGCCTTCGGGGTAGATGACCATGTCGATGCCGAAGGCATCGGCGCCGACGGGTCCCATGCCCGACATGAATTCGGGATTGCGTATGCGCATGATTTTCTTCATGCTGCCCAGCTTGCCCGCCACCATGCAGGCCGTAAAATTCACCTCTTCGGAGGAGGTCACCGCGATGAGCATGTCGGCCCGCGAAGTTCCCGCTTCCTCCAGAGTGCCGTAGCTGGTGCCGCTTCCATGCAAAGTGAGCACGTCGAGATTATCGGCCACGCGACGAAGGTTTTCTTCGTCGACATCGATGATGACGATATCATGCTTTTCCTGCGACAGGAAACGGGCCAGATGAAAGCCGAGCTCGCCGGCTCCGATGATGATGATTCTCATGTCAGGGTATTTCCCGTGTCAGGGCAGTTCGCTTCCCAGAATCTTTTTCTGGATTTCCAAAATGTCGTTTCCGCCCTTGGCCGCCAAATCCAGCAGTAAATTCAATTGGGCCCGCGAGAAAACCGCTTCTTCTCCGGTTCCCTGCACTTCCACGAAATCGGATTTGTCGGTGAGCACGACGTTCATATCGACTTCGGCGTCCACGTCCTCAGTGTAGCACAAATCGAGCATGGGTTCCCCTCCGACAATGCCCACGCTTACGGCGTTGACAAAGTGACGCAAGATGGGGCGATTCGCCGCCTGCGCCATTTGCGGGGGAAACTTGGCCTTCATTCTCTTCAAAGCGGTGGCCAGGGCCAAAAAGCCGCCGACGATGGAGGCGGTGCGCGTTCCTCCGTCGGCTTCAATCACGTCGCAGTCGATCATGACGCTGCGCTCACCCAAGGCTTCCATATCGCAAACTCCCCGCAAGGAGCGGCCGATGAGCCGTTGGATTTCCTGGGTGCGTCCCGAAATCGCGCCTCGCTCCCTTTTCACGCGCGTATTGGTGCTGCGGGGAAGCAGGCTGTATTCGGCCGTAACCCAGCCTTTTCCGGAGCCTTTCATCCAACGGGGAACTTCGTTTTCGAGGGTGGCGTTGCACAGGATGCGCGTGCGGCCGACTTCGATCAGATAGGACGCCTCCGCCGACTGGACATAATCCTCGGTGACGCGTATGGGTCTTAATTCGTCGTTGCGTCTGCCGTCCGCTCTTGCCATTTTCAATAGTCCTTCAAGGTAGGTTTCAGGGAGTTTTTCCGGTTCGGCGCCGAGAGCCCGCGCCCAGGGATTTACTGGCCGGGAGTCCGGGAAAACCGGGGTCGCGGGCATAGGCGCCCAGCAACCGGTAATCGGTTACGATTTCTTCGAGATGGTCCAAGGCCTTGGCCACGCGCTTGTCGGCCGGGCTGCCCGCCAAATCGAGATGGAAACGGTAGGCGAATGCGTTGTCGGGATCGGGGCGCGATTCGATTTTCAACAAGTCGATGTCTCGCAGGGCGAAAACGCCGAGCACGCGGAAAAGAGCGCCCACCTGGTTTTTATCGGGACGGAAAGTCACGCTGCACTTGGCGGCCGCATCGGCGGGTGGCCGGATGGGCTTGCGCGCAATCAATAGAAAGCGGGTGAAATTATGGGAACGGTTCTCAAGGTTACGTCGCAGGACCTTGAGGCCGTAAAGCTCGGCGGCCTGGGCGCCGGCTATGGCTCCCAAAGCGGGAGAGGCTTCGCCGACCAGCGATTCCGCGGCGCCGGCGGTATCGAAATAGGCAGTAGCTTTAATGTTACGGTGGCTCGCGAAGAATCCGCTGCATTGCGCCAACGCCTGCGGATGCGAACGCACCTCGGTGAGCGTACCCAGCGAAGCGGAGGCATGGGCCATGAGCACGTGCTCGACCCGGAGATGGGTTTCGCCTACGATATGCAGGTCGTAGGCCAGGAGCAAATCGTAATTCTGGTGTATGCTTCCGGCCAGGGAATTTTCGATGGGTATGACGCCGCGATCGGCTTTTCCCGCGCGCACGGCTTCGAAAACGTCTTCGAAGGCGGGCATGGGCAGGGGCCGACATGAGGGCCCGAGCAAAGCCTTGCAGGCCATCTCGCTATAGGCGCCATGAACGCCCTGAAAAGCTGCTTTCATGGGCTTCAAATAATAGTAAATGCGCGAAGAAGCGATGCCGGGTCCGCCTCACGGCAAAACGCGTCGGGCCCCGGCATACTTCGGTTTGAAATAGGGAGAATCGAGGTGGGTATACGACACACCGTGGGTGGAAGAGGAGTGGATGAAATATCCGCCTCCCATGTAAATGCCGGCGTGGAAAATCACCGCGAAACGTTTGAAGAAAACCACGTCTCCCGGAAGCAATTCATCGCGCATCACGGCCTTTCCCTCACCGTACATCGCCCCCGTGTGGCGCGGCAACTTAAGGTTCCTGGCCTCCAGAAAAACCGTTTGGATAAAGCCCGAGCAGTCCATGCCGGCCCGACTGGTTCCGCCGTAGCGGTAGGGAACGCCGAGATAGGAATCGGCGACTTTTTTCAGGCTTTTCGGTTTATCCGCAAGCGCCGCAGATTTCGCCTCCGCGGAATTCGCCTGCAATTTGGCCTGGGAGGGAGCCCGGCCCGGCGCGACATAATGGGGTCGGGATGCCGGGTCATGATAACCCCCGACGGAACGGATGAAATACGGTCTTTCGCCGATTCCCCCGCAGGCCGCCAGAAGGAGGCAGGCCAGCGGGAGCAAGTCCCGCTTAAGCGACGATTTTTTCGACAGCCTCGGCAACCTGGAAAAGCTCTTGTTCTGCGAAAGCCTTGCCGATGAGCTGAAACCCCACGCTCAAATTGCCGATTTTGTCCACGGGCATGGAGAGACCGGGAAGTCCCGCCAGGTTGAGCGCCACCGTGAAAATATCCTGCAAATACATCACCATGGGATCCTGGAACACCGCGCCTACCTTGGGAGGCAGGGTGGGCATGGTGGGAGTGACGATGACATCGCAGCTCTCGAAGGCTTTCTGGTAATCGTTGGTAATGAGCCTGCGCACCTTTTCGGCTTGCAGATAATAGGCGTCGTAGAATCCCGAACTCAAAACATAGGTGCCCAGGAGAATCCGTTTTTTCACTTCGTAGCCGAACCCTTCGGAGCGGGATTTGGCGTACATCTCGTACAGGTCCTTGGCGTCGGGAGAGCGATAGGTGTAACGCACGCCGTCGAAGCGCGCGAGATTGGCGGAGGCCTCGGCGGTGGCGATGACGTAATAGGCGGCTACGGAGTATTGCACGTTGGGCAACGAAATCTCTTTGAGCACCGCTCCCGCCGATTCCAGCTTGTCAAGTACCCGGCCCAGGCTGAAGCGGACTTCCTTTTGCAGCCCGTCGCCGAAGCATTCCTTGGGAAGGCCCACCACTTTGCCTTTGAGGCCGCGGCCCAAGTTGGCGGTAAAGTCCGGCACCTCGCGCGGCGAGGAGGTATTGTCCTTGATGTCGTGGCCGCAGATGAAATTATGCAGATAGGCCGAGTCGGTCACGTTATGCGTAAAGGTTCCGATTTGATCGAGAGACGAGGCATAGGCCACGAGTCCGTAGCGCGAGACGCGCCCATAGGTGGGCTTGACCCCGACCACGCCGCAACACGCGGCCGGTTGCCGGATGGATCCGCCCGTATCGGAACCCAGCGCCGCGTCCACCGTGCCCGCGGCCACGGCCACGGCCGAACCTCCGGAAGAACCGCCGGCAATCGCGCTCGCCTCAAGCGGGTTGACTGGAGCTCCGTACCGGCTGGTTTCGGAAGACGATCCCATGGCGAACTCGTCCATGTTGGTCTTTCCGATGGGAATGGCGTCTTGCGCCACGAGCCGGGCCACGACTTCGGCGTCATAGGGCGACTCGAATTTTTCCAGCATGCGCGACGCGCAGGTGGTGCGTCCCGTCGAGGTGACGATGTTATCCTTGATGGCGATGGGAATGCCGGCCAAGGCGCCCAGCTTTTCGCCCTTGGCGCGCCTGGCATCCAGGCTGCGGGCGCGCTCCAGCGCATGTTCGTCCAACACCGAAATATAGGCGTTCAGGTTCTCCGCCTTGCGGATGCGATCGAGGCCGGCCTTCACCAGCGACTCGGCCGTCACTTCTCCGTTGCGGACTTTTTCGGCGGTTTCGGCTATCGCCGCGCTTGCGCCCATTTCACTACCTCGCAGACCATTTCATGATGTACAGACTGACGACCATTCCAAGTATGCTGCATACGTTGAATTTGAATCCCAGTCCCAGGCGCAGCTTGACCATGTAAAGGTCGAGCAGAAAACCCCTGTCGCCGGCGCCGAGATCGATCACCAGCGGATAGACGAAGAAGTTGCGGATGGGATTGTCGATGTCACCCCCGCTCAACACGCCTATTTTTCCCAACAGAAAGCCCAGGGATTCCCCCAGAATGCCCCCCACGATGAGGCCCACAAAGATAAACACTATCAGTCGGGCTATGCTATTGTTCTTCATTAGGTCTCTTGGGTTTGGGGGTTTAACGCTTTTCTTCCAATATGAGATGGGTGCGGATGCGGTTTTCGTCGCGGATGAACTCGAGGTCCACCTTCTCTCCCACCTGGAACAGCTTGAAAATGTCCTGGATATCGCGCACGTCGTTGAGCTTTTTGCCGGCCACGGTCTGGATGATGTCTCCGCGCTTGAGGCCGGCCTTGTCGCCGGGCGATCCCTTTTCGACCTCGGCCACCACCACCCCGACTATACCCTGCGCGGTGCGCCCCAGGGCCGGAGCGGCGTAAATGCCGGTAGTGAAATCACGGATGCGGCCGTAACGCACCAGTTCGTCCTTTACCAGCATCGCTTTCTGGATGGGAATGGCAAAGCCCAATCCGATGGATCCCTGCGATTCGCCTCCGCCGGTGAAGATGAAAGTGTTGATGCCGATGACTTCTCCCCGCGAATTGACCAGCGGTCCGCCCGAGTTGCCGGGATTGATCGCCGCGTCCGTCTGGATCATATTATGATAATGCAGCCCGCTGCCGCTGCTGAAACTGCGTTTCACCGCCGAAATCACCCCCACGGTCACGGTCGCCCGCGAGTCGCCGATGAGATAACCGAACGGATTACCGATGGCCACCACCCATTCGGCGATGAGATTATCGGGATTCCCCTGGATGCGCGCCACCGGGAGATCCTTGCCCGAGATTTTCAGCACGGCCAGATCATTATCGGGGTCCTCCCCCACCAGCACGGCTGCGAAACTGCGCTCGTCGCCGAGGGTGACCAGCACCTTTTCCAGCTTGCCCCCCTGCCGTCCTCCCACCACATGCGAATTGGTGAGGATATGCCCTTGGGCGGAAACGATGACTCCCGAGCCCATGCTGCTGAATTCTTCGCGGCGGTATTGCGATCCGAAAAATTCGAAAAAGGGATCGTTGTAGAACGGGTTGCGATAGCGGACCACGGCGCTGCGGGTCACCGCGATACTGACCACGGCCGGGGCCGCGATTTCGGTGGCGGCCACCAGCGCGTTGCGGCGGCTTTCGGCCGGAGCGTATCCCGGCAAAGGGTCGGCCACCGGGCCCGTGGCGGGCGCGGAAGCGGACTGTTTGGCAGAGGGTTTTGCGGCGGGTTTGGCATTGGAATTCACGGCAGGCATGGCCGCAGCCGGAGCCGCGTCGCCCTGGTTCGTGAAAGCGGAAATCCAACTTTGCAGGGGGCCTTGCAAGGCCAAAGCCAAAACGGCTCCGACAACCAACAAAAGCGCGTTTCTAAAATTCATAATCCCGGTATATCACCTTTTCGAGACAAAGCCCCGTAGGAGGCACCCACTGCCATTCCCCGCGGAATTCATGGTTCAGAATGGCCTTTACCGTTCCCGGCCGCCAATGCCCCCGCGCCACTTCGAAACAGGCGCCCACGATGGCGCGCACCATTTTATGCAGAAAGCGGTTCGCTTCGAGGTGAACCGCCAAAAAATCGCCCTCTCTCACGCATTCCGCCCGCAGAATATGGCATTCCTCCGATTTTCCATCCCCGCGAGAAACACAGAAATTAGCAAAATTGTGCCTGCCCACCACTTGCAGCAATTCGTCCGCAAATAATTCGGCGTCGAGCGCGAAGCCGCTGAACCAGGAAGTGGCGCCGTAGAGAGCGCTGGGTCGCAAGGCGATGGCATAGCGGTAACGACGCGAAAGGGCCGAAAAGCGCGCATGGAAATCCGGCGGGCAAGGTTCGAGTCTGCGGATGAAAACATCGTCGGGAGTAAGGGCGTTGATGGACTTCTCGGTTTTGCGTATGTCGAGGGCGGCGGGAAAATCGAAATGAGCCGCTTGGCCGAGCGCGTGCACCCCGGTATCCGTGCGCCCCGATCCCACCACGTCTATTGGCGCCTTGAGCGCGATGGCGAAAGCCTTCTCGAGTTCGCCTTCGACGGTGCGCATGCCGGGCTGCACCTGCCACCCCGAAAAAGCGGCGCCCAGATACTCGACGGCGAATCGGTAGCGTTGCATGATGGGGCAAAAATTAATTAAGGGGCCGGTTCTCGGCTGCAAATCCGTAGCGTTCGCGGTTTCTGTCGATGAGGATGATGGCGATGATTTTGGGAACGTATTCGGCGGTTTCGCGATTGAGCAACCCCAGCCGGTACATATACCAGAAATCCCTGTCCGCCACGGGATCCTCGATTTTGTGCAATACCCGGCGCATGCGGCCGCCGCCGGAATTATAGGCGGACATGGCCAAGGGGGCGTCGCCCAGTTCGACGTAAAGCCGATGGAGATAGTTCGCGGCGGCGCGGGTGGCCAGCCTGGCATTCGTCCGCTCATCCGCCTCGGGCGGCAGCTCCTCCCAATTTTCGGGAACCTGCAATCCATAACCACGAGCGGTTACCGGCATGAATTGCCACAAACCCCGGGCCCCGGCCGGACTTTGCGCCAGGGGATCGAGCAGGCTCTCCTGCATGGCCACATAGAAAAACGCCTCGGGCAATTTTTTACGCAGCAATTCTTCGCGCACCAGCTTGGCGTATTTCGGCTTACGCTCCCATACTTTCTCCAGCGTGGCACGCATGTCCGGTGCGGTGAAGCGGTTCACATGCTCTTCCACCAGCTGGATGAAGGTTTCGGGTACAATGAATCCCTTCTTGCCCAGTTCTTCGAGAACCGCATGGATTTCCCATCCCAGGGGGTGAGCATAGGCGTCGAGGCGGTCATTAGCCTTGATTTCCTTGCGCAAGGCCAGGAACCGGGCCTCCGCCCGCGCCAGCCGGTGGACCAGATCGTAGCGTTCCCCGGCTTCGTCGCCTTCAGCGCCTTCGCCCGCTTCTCGCAGCAGAACTTCCCATTCCTGAATTTGTGCCAGCAATTCCTGTTGCTCGTTCAGTTTCGACCGGTAACCCCGATTTTCCCGTATCAGATAAGTGACGGCCAGCGTGGCGGCCAGCAGTATGGCCACCAGGGTGGCTAAGAAACGGCGGCTGCGGCGGGAATAATCCCGCGCCATTCCGGTCAAAAGCGCGCCCACCTTCGCGGGAATGAGACCCCGCTTGACCATTCGCTGCAAACGATCCTTATCGCTCATGAGCTTTCCGAATTCGGTTTGGCCCAGACCGTTGCCGATGATTTTCTTCGCCAGAAGAAAGGTCTTTCCACCGGCGGCGGCGTCGCCTAGCGGAGAATCACCGGATCGCGCCAGCCCCTCCGGGGGCGAAATGCGGGTGGCGCCTGAATCGGATAACACCGGACTTTTTTCCGCTACCCGAAAACGGGGCCCTTGCGATCCCAGGGATACCAAATCCCCGGGAGAAAGCAGGATTTCGTCGACGCGATTACCGTTTACGAAAGTACCGTTGGTGCTGGCGAGGTCGCGTATCGCCAGCGAATCGCCGCGTTTTTCCACCACGGCATGCTCTCCCGAAACGAAAGCCCCTTCATCTCCCTGCGCCTGCCAACCGCATGTCGCGTTGCGGCCCAGGATAAGGACGCGGTCCACCTCCACAAAGGCGCCGGTTTGATTCCCCGTGAGGATTTCTAACGAATGGCCGGACATGGGTTCCGAAAAATAGCACCTTGGGGAGCCGATGCCGCGGGAACCCCCGCAGCGCCGTTTCCATCGACATTATACCACCGGCGCCTGGGATTTCAGCTGGGGAAATGGTTTTTTGGGCCGTTCGGGCAGGCGTGGGGCATAAACGAAGCCGAAAAAGCGGCCTCCCTCTTTTTCCCGGTGGGCGTGATGCAGCCGATGTACGGCCACTATCCTGCGCAAATAGCGGTTTTGCGGCCGGAAATGCCCGCCCAATCGGCGATGTACCAAACAATCATGCAAAAGAAAATAACTAAGCCCCCAGGCCGTGATCCCCAAACCGACCATCAACGAAAACGGCCGGCCTTTGACTCCGCGCGCGATGAGAAATATCGACAAGACGCTATAGAAAAGACCCACGGAATCGTTGGGTTCCAAACCCAGGAATTTCGGATTGTCCGGCGAGGGATGGTGATGACCTCGATGCCAACGCCAGAGGGGGCCATGCATGACATACTTGTGCGTCGCCCCGCCCACAACTTCCATCAACGCATAGCTGAGCAGAAAAACCACGGTCTTGTATAGATACGACAACCCAAGTCTCATGCCTTATTCTCCAGAAATTTTTCGTAAAGCGCCACGTTTCCCAGTAACAGCAGCAGGGAATAAATCGGATCCTCCACCGGGATGGTGCCGATGCGCCGTCCCAGGTTGGCCTTGTCGTTGTAGCGGACCACGGGAAGCGCGGTAAGCATTCCATTGACCAGGAAAAAGGGAATGAGGTGGAACAGATAGCCCGATAAAAAGAGACCCCGGTAACGTAGGCGCGGCACCAGCGCGAAAACTAAAAGAGCCGGAGCGGTCAAAAGCGATACGACGAAGGTATAGGGCCTATGTTTGTTGCGGAAAGCCAACAGGATTAAACCGAGGGAGGCCAGGAGGAACACGATTCGTGAAGGTTTCTCCGGAAGGTGAAGATGCGGTCGCTTGCGTAATATATCATAGATGAAAAGACAGGCGAAGGGAATGGCGCCGAAAAAGCCCACCTCTTCCGCGGGCAGGCCGAACAGGCGACGGCCGGTCAGGTATTTCGGGTTGAAGCTCCAATATCCCTTGCGGGTAAATACGGCGTCCCAGGCGATAAAGGGAATGGCCGTCAGAAGTATGGCCTTACCGGCGGCCTTCCATCTTTTGACGAAAGCGATGCGGGGATGGAAGGAATACAGCAGCGGAAAAAATAGGCTGCCGAGATTCAATCCGAGATAGGTGTATTTCCGGTTCCAACGCCGCACGATAGACCAATCCTTCAAACCGTTGAGGGGGCGGCCACCGGCGAGGCCATATTCCTGACGGCGGGAAAATCCTCCTGGATGCATTGCATGGCCGATTCGGCCGACAGCAGCACGCCCGGTACGCCCGCGCCGGGATGCGTGCCCGCTCCCGTGAAGTATAGGTTTTTCACGTCTTCGCTGCGATTATGCGGCCGGAAATATCCGGTTTGCGACAGACGCGGCACGAGGCCGAAAGCGTTGCCATGCATAGCCAGATAGCGGCTTTCGAAATCGTCGGGAGTGAAGAGGCGCTTGACCTCGATGGATTCCTTGAGACCTTCCATGCCCCAATTTTCCAGAAAGTCCACGACCTTGTCCGCGAAGCCCTCTTTGGTTTTTTCCCAATCGATGCCGGAAAGCTGATTGGCTACGGGGATGAGCACCATCAGGCTTTCGCAACCTTCGGGCGCCATGGTCTTATCGGTGATGGAAGGGGCATGCACATACATGCTGAAATCGTCGGGGAGGATTTTCCGGTCGAAGATGTCGTGGAGCAGCGCGCGATAACGCTCGGTCAGGATGAGGGTATGGTGCTTGATGCCCGAAAAGCGCCGACGGCATCCCAAGAAAAGCAGGAAGCAGCTCATGGTATGGTCCAGCCGCTTGATGCGGGTGTCGGTCCATTTTCGCCGGTGAATGGGATCGATGAGATGACGATAGGTATGCCCGACATCGGCGTTACTCACCACCAAATCGCAGGCGAACCGTTCGTCTCCCGCCGTCACTGCGGTGGCGCGGCGCTCCTGTATTTCGATTTTATCCACCGTCCGGCCCATGAGAAGGCGGCCGCCTTTTTCCTCAAACACCTTTTGCAGGGCCTCTACTACGCTGTGCATGCCGCCGGGGGCGTACCACACGCCCTCGTTACGCTCGAGATAAGGAATCATCAGGTAAATGGCCGGCACCCGGAAGGGGTTGCCGCCGATATAAAGGGGGTGGAAGCTGAAAAGAAAGCGGTGACGGAAATCGCGGAAGAAACGATTCACGAAAACGGTAGCAGGGAGAAAGGCCTTGAGCTTGAAGATGACGGGAAGAAAGCGCGCCATGGTGGAGGGCTTGTGGAAGGGCGTGGCTCCCAGTCCCTCTTCCATCACCGCCGCGTGTATGGGACGGATGGCGTCGATGAAATCGTCGTAGCGAGCGGCGTCGCGTTCGTTGAAGCGGGCCATTTGCTCCATCATCCGGTCGCGGTCGCCGCAATAATCGATGAAGGTTTTGTCATGGAAAAAGACGCGGTAATAAGGATCGAGAGGGATAAGACCCAGGTAATCCTCCAATTTCCGGCCCGCCGCCGCGAATACCCGGCGTAGGGTTCCCGGAGCGGTGATGAGGCTGGGCCCCATGTCGAAGGTGTATCCGCCTTCTCTCCAGCGGCCGGCTCGGCCGCCCGTGCTTTCCAATTTTTCGAGCAGGGTGACTTGAAAGCCGGACGACTGCAACCGGATGGCGGATGCCAGGCCGCCGAATCCTGAGCCGATCACTACGGCATGGGGCCGGGGCTGGGTATCTTCAGTGTTACGGGAGAAGGAATGTGTTTCGGAAAGGGTCGGAGCGATGGGATTCATGCGGGGCTCCGGACCGGGGTGGATGTTTGCGGGAAAGAGGGGTTCGCTTCTACGCCGCCGTCCGGATCGGGTAAAACGCGGCCTTTCCAAGTCAGCGAACCCCGGCGGGAGCCTAGCCAGGATCGGATGGCTATGGCCGGCACCATCAGAGTTCCCAGCGGCGCCAGCCAGGGGGCGCCGGGTTCCTCACGGAAAATCCGGGCATGCGCCAAGCGGCTGCCTATCAAAAACAGCAGAGGGAGCATCCAACCTTTTTTCCCCCGCGCGCCCATCACCCAGGGCAGTATGAAGATAAGCGCGAATCCCAACATAACCGCCAGGGGTTGCGCTATGCCGCGGCCCGTGAGTGAGAAAAGAATTTTTCCGAAACCGTGCCATACGTCACGGAGGCCGTGATACATGCGGGTTTCAAGCAAATCCGGCGCGAGAGCGGCCCCCAGCCGGTATCCCCGCTGCTTGACCAGTCTTCCGAAGGCCATGTCCTCCGCCACCTGGTTTTTCACGGCGGCATGTCCGCCGATTTCGAAATAGGTTTCGCGGGTAAAGGCGAACCATTGCCCCACTCCTATGGACAAAAGGGGAAACGGGTGTCGCGATATTGCGGCCAAAGGAAGAAAAGCGAGAATGGGCCAATAGAGAATGGTCGGCACCACCGCGGTTTCGGCCCAAGTGCCCGTGCGTTGGCGAGGCAAACAGGTCAAAGCCGATACTTCCATCTCCTGCAACAGGGCCACTGTTTTGCTTACCGCCTCGGGCTTAATCCCGATATCGGCGTCACAGAATATCAGAATGTCGCCTGTGGAAGCCTCCGCCAATTGCATGCAAGCCCAGTTCTTTCCCGTCCAACCCGCACCGAGGGACGAGCCGGACACCAGGCGCGCGATGCCCTTATGGCTGCGCACCGTTTCGGCCGTGCCGTCTTCGGAGGCGTCGTCAAGGATGAGGATTTCCAAGTCGGGGTAATCGATGCGCGCCAATTGCGGCAAAAGCCGCTTCAGGTTGGCTTCTTCGTTGCGGGCGGGAATGAGCAGGCTGACGCGGGGAAAGCCGCGGGGCATGCCCGCCGCCGAAAGCCGGGGCGCCGTAAGCGCGTTAAGCAGGGTCCCGGCCGCCATGGCGCCGGTCATCCCCAGCGACAGGCTCCGCAAGCCGCGCCCGATCATCCCCGTGTTCGTATCCGGTTTTTTCCGCATGGTCATCCTTCTCCCGGTGTGGGCGCGTCTCCGCTTCTCCGTCCGTGATTTCCGGCATTCCCACTCTCCCCTTTTTCCGAAAGGGATTGCCGCAAGGCCTCCGCTTGCGCCGGAGTGGGATTGGCCTCCTTGATGACATGCCGCACCAGACGCGCATGCCACCATGATGAATGGTCATCGGCCCGGGAGGCCAATTCCCGCGCAAGCCACTCGCCGTCTTCTCTGGCGCCTTCTTTGCGCCCGAAAAAACCCGGCAACGGCCCGGTGCTGGCATGGCGTAGGAAGCGCGCGTCGGCATTGCCGGGGGCCAGGGTAACGGCGGAGTCCAACAGGGGCAAGGCCGCTTTTACTGCTTTAAGTTTGGTGCCCGGCCAGCGCGCGTATTTGGCTTCCAACATTGCCACCGCGCCCGTAAAGGCCAATGCCGTGGCCTGCTGTGCAACCGACTCGCCGGAAGATTTTTCCAGTATCCGCGCCAACGAATCGGCGGCGGGCAATTTTTCCCGGGAAACCGCGGCCGCGAGATAGGCGCGGCGCATGTCGTCCAGTTGCGTATCCGCCAGAACATTTCCGTGACACAGTAATCCTGCGGCGGCCAATGCCGCGGCCTTGAGCCCGCTTCGAAGGGAAGGCTTTTTCTTCGCGGCGGGCCCTTGAGCAACGCGCGACGGAAGAAAATGCAAGCCACCCAGGAAAAGCAAAGCCCTGGCGCAATGCCTGAATTTTTCCCGAGTCCCGGTGCGGGCCCGGCGTCTGAGATTGTCGTAACCGTTCCGCCGGATGGCGGCATGAATGCCACGGTAGATGAAAGCCGCCGATACCACCGATGGCCGAAAAAACGCGGGCAGAGCCGTTACCGCCTTGAGGGCGCAGGCATATTGCGATTCGGCATGCCGCAACAAGGCTTCCGAAAGATGCGCGTATTTCTCTGGGATTCTCGCTTCGCCCAGTCGCCACCTGCCGATTTCCTCAGGCTCTATTTCCCAGGCGCGTAAGCACTCTTCGGGCAGGTAAAGCCGTCCCCTATCCCAATCCTCCCCGACATCCCGCAATATGTTGGTCAATTGCAAGGCGCGGCCCAGCCTGTCCGCCTCTTCCAGAACCGTGGGGTCTCCGATTCCCACCAATTGGGTCAGCCACATTCCTACCGAACCCGCCACGCGCGTGGAATACCGATCCAAATCGGCCATGGTTCTATAGGTGTGAGGCGACAAATCCATGTGCATGCCTTCGAAAAGCAGGGCCGGATACCGGAAGTCCATCTTTTGCGCCCTGATGTCGGCCATCACCCGATCGAGAAGCGTCAAGCCGCTGCGATGCCCGTCGAATACACGCCGCGACAATTCCTCCCATTCCTCCAACCTCTCGCGCCTTTGCTCCGGGTCGATATGGTGCGCATCGGCCAAATCGTCGGTGAAGCGGCAAAAAGCGTAGACATCCGCGACGCGCGCGAATTGATCCCGGGGAAGCAGGCGCGCCGCGAACCGGAAGGAAAGGCTGTTGCGGGCGAAAGCCTGAGCGGGTCGCTCCAATTTTTCCCGGAAACCTGCCTCCGCCAACCAGGGGGGTAAGGAGCAGCCAGCCCCCCGGACCTTCGCCTTGGGATTATGAGACCCGGTGGCTATTGCAGGAGACTTTTCCAAGCTTTCCATCACTATACCTCCTGTTTCTCCACCTGAACTCCGTCGGATAACATGGGAAATGAGGAAATCACCCATTGCCGGAAACCCTGCACGCTTCCGGCCAGTTTCAATCGATGAAAGGGAAATGTTTCATCCTCCAAAACGGCGCCTTGCAAACCATGTCCTCCCAGACACAGGGAATAAGGGGCCTGCGCCTTATAAAGAGCCGAGAGAATTTTAGTGCACCGCCTGGCGTCGTGACTGGAAAGGGGAGGTACGAAGGAAATGCATATCAAATCGGCCTTCTGTTCTTCCTGCAGGGTGGCGTATTCCTCAAAAGGTACGTTTTGACCCAGGTAAAAAACCTCCCATCCCATTTCCTCGAGAATCATGCGGCAGAACAAGGCGCCGAATTCGTGCTGGCAACCCTCGGCGCAGCCTACCAAGGCCTTGCCCGACGGTTTTGTCGAGGGTGGCGGCAAACTTAACCGGAGGAAATGCATGGCATCGAAAAACCGCTGGCTGTAGCGATGCTCATGCGCGACGCTCAAACGGCCGCTTTCCCATTCGTCGCCCACTTCGCGCAGCGCCAAGCCGATTCCGGAATCGAATATCCGCGCCAGCGAAATTTCCATTTCAACCCGCAGGTACTGGAAAAACAGGGCCAAATATTGCGAAGGACCTTCCCGGCATAACCGCAAGGCCAAGTTCGCGAAAGGCCCGAAGTCATTACGTTCGCGGCAAGCCAAAGCCGCCAATCCCACCTCATGCTGATAGGGACCGAAATCGAGGAGGGAGGCCTGCATCTCTTTGCGATGCGCGAATTCAAGCAGGGAGTTCAGAAGGATCCGACGATGCCCACCCTTGGTTTTATCGAATTCCAGTAATCCCTCTCCGCTCCAGCGTTTGATGGAGGATTCGTGTACGTTGAGTAAACGAGCGGCTTGGGAAGAGGTAAGCAACGCACTTTTCATCATAAAGCCTAAAATAACCGTTGGATGAACGATTATCCTGATTTTCGGCTCGGATGAAACGATTATTACGGGAACAAAATCGAAATGAGGGGCTAAGCGCGTATATCCAGCTTGCCCGGTGACGAATTTTCCGTGTTTTTGCCATTTTGGACATGAAAAACGTCTTCCGTCGGCCAATCGACGAAGGAAAAGGAAAGGACTTTGAAATTCAGATGAACCAGCCGCGCTTCCAAATCGCGCACCGCGCGATCGAGCAGCGGGCGGGCTTCGGAATTTTCACTGCGAAAGTCGAGATGGGCGCCTTCGCCCATTACCCTTACCTTCACTTCGACCTGGCCCAGATGAGGCATGCTGGCTTCCACCGCGAATACGAAAGCCTTGTGGGGATCGATTTCCCCTGCTCCGGTTTCCCGGCGACGCCACAACACGCGAATCCCCTGCCATTGCCCTTGATGCCAAACCTGCGCCTGGTGATTCTCGCCTTCGGAAAAATCGCCGGCCTTGCCTAATTGCACCGCCAACGCCTGCATCAGGAATTTCCGCGCCGACGCCTCCCGGGGTTGCATGGCCGCCTCCTCCATCAACCATTGGCGTAACTTGTCGGCGGTAACCCCTTCGGGCAGACGTTCCCAGACCGGAGGTTTTTGCAAGGCCGCTTCCAAAGCCGCCTCCGGAGAGGGCGCCGCGGACGGGACCGGAGACCCTACCGTCTGGGGTAACTCACGTAATACCGGAGACAGGGACATTTCCGGCGTAAGCAAGGCCGACACCGACGGAGCGGAGGTGGGCGCAACGGCTTGCGCGTCGGTGGGCAAGGCGTTTTGCGAAATTATGGGCGCAACGTTAGATGCGAGATTCGGCAGGGATTGCCCGGCGGAAATTCCGCCGGTGCCGGGTTGGGCGGTTGCAAGCGTCGGTTGGAAATGTCCCAGCCATTGGGAAAGCTGCGATTCCATGGGGCTTTGCATGCCGCTCCAGATGCGTCCCTGCTGCGAAGCTGTTGCCGTGGCCGCCTCCACGGGAAACGAAAGAAACATGCGGAGCAATCCTTCCAATTCGCGCGGGGCGGGTAGGCCTTGAGGTGCGGCTCCCGCCGCCGGCAATTCGAAGCGCCCGGAGTTTTTCAGTACCTGGCCGAAATCGCGAACCAATTCGGGGAAGAATTTTTCGGAGCGGAATTCTCCCAGGAATTCCTGCGCCGCCAGGAAGGCCGGATGCGACGCATCCGCTTTTTGCGGTAACATGCCCGTAACCTCAGGGGTAAGCACGCTTGACAGGGTGGGAAAATGCACGCGCAGATTCCCGTCCCTGCCCTCGAGTCGAATGGGAGTGAACTCGCCCGGAGACCTCATCTCCGTGGAATGGGCTACGGCAGTCCATGCGCCGGCGTCCAGCGTATACCGGAATACCGGAGCGGGCGCGGCGGATAAAACAGGCGTGGCAGGGCTGGTAGGCATGGGAATCCCGACCGATTCCCGCGCGGTTATTTGCGCCAACCTCGGTTGCGAATTTCCTTCGGCGGAATCGCGGAACGAAAGGGGAACTTCAGGCATGGGAAAGGCGTTGGCGACGCGGGCCGGTGCCGACCAGCCCCGGGAAATTTCACGCAACAGCATATGGGCGAATTCGCGCGGCGATTCCGGAAACGCCTGTTTTAGGGGAGTGGTGGGCATTTTCCCCCCATATCCGGATAGAACCTGACGCACCAATTGCAGCAGAAAATCCCGGCCGCCGGGCATGGAAGCGATTTCCTTCATAAGTTCGAGGAGGGGTTTGCGCGGCAATATGGCGGCGCCGGTGGAATCCACCGCCTGCCCGGAAAGCGCATCAGCCGAGCGGCCCAACAATTGCGCTACCCGCTCTTGGGCGCCGCGGGTAGCCAGCCATTCGATTAATTTCCCCTGGAATTCCTCCAATGCGGCCATGCGTAGAGGAGATAGCGCGTCGGAGCGAAAGGCGGGAGATTCGGCTCCCCCCAGCGAAGCCGGCAGCGATCGTTGGGCGCTAAGGGCTTCGAGATCCAGCCGCACGCTTTGGCCCTCGGCGAACTTCCCTTCGGCCAAAACCTGCACCTTTCCCGATGCCGTTTGTACGGTGATTTTTTGGCCATCGCGACCGCTTTCAACCGCCGTAACCACTCCGTCTATCGACCGGCCTTTGGGCGCGGGTCCCGTGGGCGCGGAAAGGACAGCCGAGCGGAGAATCTGCAAGGGGGTAGCCACCTTACCTTATCGGCATGTGAAGGCTATTTCTTGCGGATTTTCGCGGAAAGGGTGGAAAACGGAAGAATACGGGGATTTACGCCGTTCAGCCCTTGTCGCGCTTCAAGCGGATGATCATTTCCACCTGATCCTGGCTCATACGCAGGCGGCGCGAAATCTCGGAGGAGGTAATGCCCTTGCGGGCCAGGCGGAGCACGTCTTTTTTGCGGTTTTCCGCCCGATCGAATTCATTTTCCTCGAAGGCATCCGGAACGGGTTCTTCGTCTTCCATGGACAGCTCGCTGCTCCCGGCCAGGGGAGGCGCCTCTTCGGGAAACGGTTCCTTGAGAGGAGCGTCTTCGACAATCGAAACAGCCATGTAACGCGTATCCTCCCAATCGGGATCCTCGATTTGCGGACCCCATCGAGGAGCAGGCTCGGGAAAAGCCGGCCTGCCAGGGGTATGGCTTCGCCTGAAAGGCTCTTTTTCCTGCGAATCGGTTTCAGGATGGGATTCTCCTTTTTCGAGACGACGCAAAAGCCAATAACAAAGCGGCAGAAGCGCCGCCAGTACCATCACAGGTAAAAACCACAGGCCTGCCAACCACGATTTCAGGCCCGCCAGGGAGGGAGAGGCTTGAGACTGGGCCAGCCGCAGAGTTGCTTGCCGGACATATCCGTAGCGTTTCCACAGGGAAGGTTGTTCGCGGGCCAGGAGGGCCGCCCGGGTCGAATCCGCCAAGCGGATTTGCATGTCGGATTGCGAGAGGGAGTCCCGCAATACCCCCAACATTTCACGATGCGCGCGGTATTCCCCATCCAGTGCCTGGTAAAGCACGGTACGCGCCGGGGAAAAGTACAGAATGGCCGGCAGAAGCAGCGCACCCACCAGCGAAGCCACTCCGGCGGCCATCCATAAATGCGATTTCTTCATTTCGTAATTCAACAAGTATAGCCAATTGCGGGACCGGCGCTCAATGTCCTAAGCCCTCATCACATTACCATTGTAAAGGCGCGGGGACGATGCTATTATCCGGAAATCGTCCCGGAACCGCTTATGTCCAAAATAGTCATTCATCATCAAGGTCGGCTGGTCGGGGAGCAATCCCTTCGCCCCGGCATCCAGGTCATTGGTCGCATGCCTGGCCAGGATATCCGGCTCGACAACCTCGGAATTTCCCGCCGCCACGCCTTCATACTCGGAGACGTCACGGGCCGGATTTTCATTCTGGAAGACATGAAAAGCCTGAACGGAACCTTCGTCAACAAACGCCGCATCGAAAAATGCCTGCTCAAACCGGGCGACGTCATCGCCATGGGAGAAAACCGCCTGGAATTCGTGATGGAAAACGATTCGCCGCCACCCACCGAATCCGCTTCCGCCGGACCGGAAGTCATCGAATTGGATTCCGGACGCAAGCACAGGCTCAACAAGGACGTGGTTTATTTCGGCAACAGCAGCCAGGACGACATTCTCGTGCCCGGACTGATGGTGGGCAAGCGCTTCGCCAGCATCGACCGTAAAGGGAATTTGTGGATACTCAATCTGCTGGTAAAGCGGTTCTCCCGCTTGCAATTGAACGGAGAGGACGTGCATTCCGCCAAGCTCAAGGAGGGCGATGAACTGAACGTGGCCGGAGTGAAATTCCTGTTCCATCTGCCTTCGCAATTGAACGGTGTACCCGGGGTTTCACCGGAAGCCTCCTAAGTCGCGCCGAGACTCAGGCCTCGCGCCGCTTGGCCGTTGCCGTGCAAAAAGCCTGTATCCCCAAGCCTTTTCCGAAATCGGTCAAACCCTCTCCGCTGGTGGCGGTGATGCCGACATCATCCATGGAGATTCCCGCCAGCAATGCCATGCTGCGCCGGATGCTTTCCATGTGGGGAATGATTTTGGGGCGGGCGCATTCCACCGAAAGGGAGAGATGAACCAGGGAATATCCCAGGGCATGCAAATCCTGCAGGGCTTTACGAAAATAGACGGCGCTATCGGTGATTCCCTGCTTGCACAGGGCGTCGGCTACGGGCCCCAGTACCGGCTTGCAGGTAATGCCGGAGACGGCGTTGGTGGCCGCATGCAGCAATACGTCCGCATCGCTGTTGCCCGACAGAGCGTATTCGGCCGCGATGGCATGGCCTCCCAACAGGAGAGGTTTTTTGTCGGGGTTATCGGCGCCTTCGATGATGCGATGGCTGTCCTGCCCGATGCCGACCTTAATCATCCGCTTCCGCCCTTCCCTCAAGGATCCGTTCGCGCGTCCACTCTGCCCAGTCCCAATCCTCCGCATGCGTGAGCTTGCGATTGCGTTCATGCCCTTTGACCCACCGCACCGCAAACCCCGCGGCCTCGGCCATTTGGGCCTCGTCGGTGGGCGCCGGTCCTTTCCAACCGCTCGCGTACAAGGTTTCGAGCACCGCACGCGGAAACCCCTGCGGAGTCTGCACCTTGATGATACGGCTTCTGTCGAGAGTGCGCACGATTTTATCGCCGTCGGTTTCCTTCATGGTATCGGTGGCGGGCATCGCCGCCAGCACGCACTCTCCGGATTCCAAAACTTCCAGGCAGCGATTGATTACCCCGGGAGTTACGAAGGGACGCGCCACGTCGTGAATCAGCACATGCGACAAGCCCCCATCCAGGGCCGCGAATCCTTTGGCTACCGATTCCCAACGCTCGTCGCCGCCGGGAACGAACTTGACCTTGGGCCAACGGTTTTCCGGCAAGGCCGCCCGCACCGATTCGAAGTTGAGTGCGGGAAGCACTAATACGATTTGCTCGACGGCCTCCATCGCGCTAAACGTATCGATGGACACGTGAATGACGGCTTCACCGTCCGCGAAGGTCCGGAATTGCTTGGGCTTGGTTCCCCCCATGCGCAATCCCACGCCGCCCGCCGGCAGTATCACACCCAAACGCAATCAGGCGCCCTTTCGGCCGCTGCGGCTTTTCAGCAGCAGCGCGCGCGTCTTGAGCGGCAGTCCCAGGCAACGGATGAATCCGTTCGCGTCCTGCTGATTGTACATCTCCACGTCGCTGAATCCGCCCAGCCCGGCGTCGTAAAGCGAAAAGGGGCTTTCCATTTTGGCCAGGAAAATGTTTCCCTTGTACAGTCGCAAGGTGACCTGTCCCGTCACCACCGTCTGAGTGCCGTTCACGAACGAATCCAGGGCTTCGCGCAAGGGAGTGAACCAGAGGCCGTCATAGACCA
>CAYNXV010000012.1:0-34826 GCA_964401245.1 uncultured Bifidobacteriales bacterium
CCAGCAATTCCTTCTGTGGCTTTTGCAGACTCCAATTGACCCAACTGATCTCATTGTCCTGGCAATAGGCGTTGTTGTTGCCTCCTTGGGACCGGCCCATCTCGTCCCCCATGCTCAACATGGGCACACCCTGGGAAAAAAGCAGCGTAGCCAGAAAGTTCCTTTTCTGCCTTTCCCGCAAGGCCACCACTTCCGGGTCGTCCGTCAAACCTTCGGCGCCGCAATTCCAGCTGATATTGTGGCTTTCTCCATCCCCGTTGTTCTCGAGGTTGGCTTCGTTGTGTTTTTCGTTATAGCTGACCAAATCATTCAACGTAAACCCGTCATGGGCGGTGATGAAATTGATGGACGCATAGGGACGACGTCCACTATGTTCATACAGGTCGCTGGACCCCGCCAGGCGCGTCGCGAGTTCGGAAAGGCTGCCGCCGTCGCCTTTCCAGAAATGACGGACCGTATCGCGATACTTTCCATTCCATTCCGTCCAACCCACGGGAAAATTACCCACCTGGTATCCCCCTTCCCCCAAATCCCACGGCTCCGCAATCAGCTTGACCTGCGACAATACCGGGTCCTGGTGGATGATATCGAAAAACGCTCCCAGCTTATCCACTTCGTGCAATTCGCGGGCCAGGGCGCTGGCCAAATCGAAGCGGAAACCGTCCACATGCATTTCCTCCACCCAATACCTGAGGCTGTCCATGATGAGCTGAAGCACACGGGGATGGCGCATGTTAAGGGTATTGCCACATCCGGTATAATCCATGTAATACCGCGGATCGTCGGGCATCAGGCGATAATAGGAGGCGTTGTCGATGCCGCGCATGGAAAGCGTCGGCCCTAGATGACTTCCCTCGACCGTGTGGTTATAGACGACGTCGAGAATCACCTCTATCCCCGCTTTGTGCAAAGCCCTTACCATGCGCATGAATTCCCGTACCGATCCTTCGGGGGTTTTGGAGGAGGCGTAGCGGATGTCCGGGGCGAAATAGGCCAGGGTATTGTAACCCCAATAATTGCTGAGGCCCTTTTCCACCAGATGCCGGTCGAAGGGATGGTGGTGAACGGGCATCAACTCCACCGCCGTAATTCCCAGCGCCTGCAAATGCTGGATGGCCGGTTCGGTGGCCAGGCCGGCATAGGTTCCCCTCAGTTTTTCCGGAATATCCGGATGCAGCTTGGTGAAACCTTTCACATGCATTTCATAGATGAGGGTTTTATGCCAGGGGGTTTTGGGAGGCTTGTCGTCACCCCAACTGAAGGCGGTGTCCACCACCGCACCCAGCGGCGCCAGAGAAGCGTTGTCCCGCTCGTCGAAGGAAATGTCCTGACGCTTGTCTCCTATGGTGTACCCGAACATCTCATCGGCCCATTGCACCGTGCGGCCCATGGCTTTGGCGTAGGGGTCCAGCAAAACCTTATTGGGGTTGAAACGCATTCCCTTTTTCGGATCGTAAGGGCCATAGACCCGATACCCATACAATTGTCCCGGGCCGACATCCCGGAAGTAGCCATGCCAAATCATGTCCGTTTTTTCCAGCAAGGGTAGTCTTTGCGACTCGTATTCCGATTCGGGGCTGTCGAAAAGACACAGTTCGACAGCGGTGGCATGTTCCGAAAACAGGGCGAAATTCACCCCATGTCCATCGTAATGGGCTCCAAGGGGATAGGGGTTTCCCGGAAGGTATTTCATACAATCCTCGCATCTTGCGGCGTGAACTCGCCTGTATCAGCAACGGTTTTTATTAAAACTACCTTAAAATCACCCCTTGTTCGAAAAATCATTGCCTTGATTGCCTCCATCTTGGCGATTGTTTCCGGCCCTCGAATTGCGTTAAAATGAATCGTACCGACATCCATTCCGCAAAATGCAGCAATCCCAACTTTCCGGTCCCGAAGTCAGCGTCGTAATACCTTGTTGCAACGAGGCCGAGAATATCCCGTCGCTTTTTTCCGCTTTGGAAAAAGCTTGCGGAGAGATGGACAGGGAATATTTATTCGTCGATGACGGCAGCACCGACGCCACGGGAGAAGTGCTCGCGGAGCTGGCGCATCGGCACCCGCAAGTGCACATCCTTACCCTGGTGCGAAACTCCGGGCATCAAAGCGCCTTGCGGGCCGGACTCAAAGCTTCGCGGGGGCGCTATGTCATCTCCCTGGACGCCGACCACCAACACCCTCCGGAACTGATACCGACGCTGGTCGCCAAGGCGCGCGAAGGCTATGAAGTGGTGCAAATGGTCAGGGACACGCCGCAAAAGGGATTGTTCAAAAATGTCTTTTCCTGGCTTTTCTATAAACTTTTCAATCTGCTGTCCGATGTCCGCATCCCTCCTCAAGGTGCCGATTTCCGGCTGCTGAACCGATATGCCTGCGACGTGCTCAATGCCCTTCCGGAGCGGAACCTGGTTTTCCGCGCCATAATTCCCTACCTGGGTTTTCGCACCGCCTATTTGCCGTTTTCACTCCATCCCCGTTTTCACGGCAAGGCCGTCTTCACCTTCCGGAAATCACTGCACCTGGGTTCGCAGGCCCTTTTCGATTTTTCCACCTTGCCCTTGCGCCTGGGTTATAAACTCGGCCTTCTCATTTCCGGGCTCGCCTTCCTGTACGGGACATTCAATGTGGCAGCCAAATTCCTGACCGATTGGAATGTTCCCGGCTATACGGACATCATTGCCTCCATTTTGTTCTTGGGAGGTCTCATCATCCTGTATCAAGGCATATTGGGGCGCTACCTGTTGGTATTACTCGAACAGGGCAAGAATCGACCTGAATACCTTATCCGTCCCACGCCGGAGACGGCTCCTTCTCCGCGGAAACCGGGAGAACCCGAGGGCGACGCTCAAGCGCTACGCCATTCCCGCGATACCACGCCCACGCCCCTATGAAGGGTTCCAGCGACTGGAGGGAATTCTGGAGCCGGGAAAGCACCCTCTTTTCCCGGAAAAACTGGTCCCGGAACATGGAAATATTCCTCCGGAACGCGCATCCCCATTTGAACCTGCGTCCGGAGGATCGGTTGTTGGATATAGGCTGCGGTCCGGGAGACCTGGAAGAAGCTTTGTCCGGAAAGGTTTCCGAAATCGTCGGGGTGGATGTTTCGGAAACCCTGATTGCCACCTGCCGGAAACGCCTCTCCGGGCATAATCACATCCAATTTCATCACCTGGGAAAAGACCCCTTCGATTATTCGGCTTTGCGGGGCCGACCCTTCGATAAAGTGATTTGCCTCAGCGTCGTGCAATACTTGCGGGACCTGTCCGAGTTGGATCGCCTTATAGATGAAGTCCAAAAACTCGCCAAACCCGGAACTCGCATGCTGATAGCCGACATATGCCTCAAGCATTCCACTTTTAACTCGCTAATCTCCACTTTGCGGGCGGCCTTTCGGGAGAAATACTTTCTCTCCCATGCATTGTTCCTGGTACGACTGATGTTCTCCGATTATTCCCGGCTTTACCGGAAGCGGGGATTGCTGGAATTCTCCGAAGAGGGCTTGGCCGAATGGCTTGATGCCCTGTCGAATCGATATTCCATCAAGGCCAGGCGAATCATCCAGCCCCTCACTCTTTCCCTCAATCGAGCCCATGTCCTACTCGAATTCTGAATCGGAGTCCGAGTCCCGTTTCCTCGGAAAGGGAGGCGGAAGCGCAAGAGCCGCCCGTTTCCGTCGCTCCCTTCCCCTTTATTGCCTAATTCTGGGGGCGCTTCCCGTTCTCCCCTTGGTTTTTACCCAATCCCCCGTGCTCAATAACGACATGCTGCTGGCTTACTTCAGTTATTTCTGGGATTTTCACCAAAATTTCCAGTGGTTCAATCCACCCACCTTTTGGAGCTCCAGTTATCAAACCGGCATGCCCATGCACGCCTATTGGCAATCCGGTTATCTCTATCCCATTACCTGGATTTGTTTCGGCCCTATTTCTCCCCATTACGGGATTTATCTTTTTTACGCCTTTCATTTCGCTCTCGGAATTTACGGGTTTACCCGCTTGGGCCCGCAAGTGAATCTCACCCTCCCGGCCTCTTTATGGTCCGGGATTTGTTTCTCGCTTTCCGGAACCCTGTTGGCCCGTTATGAGCATCCCACCTTTTTGGCGGGATGGTGTTTCATTCCGCTTATCGCCTATGCCTATTTGCGGCTTTGGCGCCGCCCCGGAAGCCGCTCACTTTTCATTTATGCTTCGTTGGTTGCCCTGCAGGCCTTCGGCGGGCATCCCCAGGCATCATTTACCACCGCTTTGATGATAGGTGTTCTGTTCCTGGGAACCATTTGGTCCCGTCCCGCCCGCAAGACTCTCGCCTTTGTCGGCGGTGGCCAAATTCTGGCGCTGGTCTATTGCGCTCCGCTATTGGTTCCTCTTTTCCAGATTCTCGGGGAAGTGCAACGTTTCGACGGAGTGACTTGGGAGGTTTCCACAGGAGAACAACTCGCCGATCCGGAAAATCTCGCCGCATCCAGCAACGAAACCTTCAGTTTTCAAAAATTTTCAACGGGAGGGTTGCGACCCCTGCACCTGGGTTCGTTGGTTCTTCCCCGCCTCTTGGGAACTCCATCCAATGCCTCCTGGTGGGGAGGCGAAGTATGGGGAGAGGTATTCCTTTATATAGGCGGTTTGGGCTTGCTGTTCTGTTTTTTCGCTTCTCCCCGGCGCATGTCCATTCCAGCGGTTTCACTTTTAGCCGCCGGTTTGCTGGGACTATGGTTCGCCTTCGGAGCCAACCTGGGCGCCAGCCATATTCTCCATGCGATTCCCGGCTTCAACGAATTCAGACGCCCCGCCCGCTATCTCGTCCTCTTCGTGCTGGCTTTGGCCTTGTTGAGCGGACACGGTTGGCAGCGATGGATGGCCAAGCCCCCCAAACTCAAACCCCTTATTTGGCTGGGCGGAAGCGTTTTGTTCACCGCCCTGCTCTTAACCGTTTTACGCTTCAATCCTGGTATAATCATCCATTCGGTGACTTCCATGGGTTCTATCCTGGACTTGGATCCGCAAAAGGATTATTCCGGAAAAATCTCCCTTTTGCTGGTGGGAATCACTTTTGATACCTGGTTTCTCGCGCTTTCCTTGGCCGGAATCCTGTGGGTTTCCATCTCTGGGCGCAAGAAAGTCCTGTTGATTTTCCTAATCCTATCTCTCGACCTATTGCGATTGCATTGGGACCATTTCTATCGTTTCCCCTCTTCTTTTTACCGGGAAACTCCAAGAACGGAAGCCTATTTCGATAGCGGTACGCGCAGCCTTTGGCGCATAGGACATTATCTCGAATACCCAGGCCTGGAATATTGGCAAATGCACAATGGACCCCTTGAGCATCCGCAATTATTCGAAAGGGAAAAGCTATCCCTGAGTTACGGGATTCACGCGGTTTTCGGTTATGATCATCATAGCGCCCACCTGCCCTTTATGTGGAAATGGAATGAACCCATTTCCCTGGCTGATAAAAGCGTGCGCTATTTCATGAGCAACCGGTTTTTTGGCCCTCCCTTTCAAACTCTTGGCCGTGTAGATTCGATTTTCATTTATGAGGTAAAGGATTGGAAGCCTCGCATGCAATTGCTACGAATGGATTCCTTGCCTGCTCCTTCTCCAGCTTGTAAGGAAAACCAAACCAGTTCCTTCGAATTATGCCTGGATGAGTTGCGGGACGGGCATTGGAAGGTTTCTGGCGCTTTTCAAAACGGGGATACCCTGCTTTTCCGGGAGCGGTATCACCCGGAATGGCGTTATCGATTACTGGGGAAGAGATGGAAAAAACCCATCCGTACCCCTCAGGATTTCATGATGGCGGGACTGGAAGAAAATACCGCCGTATTGGAATGGCGATTCATTCCCTATTCGCTGTATGGAAGTCTGGCCGTGGCCGTGGCCTTCAGTTTATTCCTTTTCGGGTATTTGCGTCGAATCCGCCAGTGAATCCGGAATTATCACGGTTTCCACCGCTATCGATTCGTTTTTCATCTCCTTATTTTGAGCCACTACATTCACCCGGATTTTTTGAAAAATCGGCGGACTTACCGGAACATTGTTTCCCTGCACGAATAGCAAAGTCAAAACCTGCTCTCCAGGAAACAGGTTTACAACGGCTTCCGTTTGACCCTCCTTGAAGTCCAAACGAAAATTATGGGATTTTGAGGCAGGGGATGTTCGGCTTGGTTCCACCAATAGTTGAAAATGGCCGCTGCCTTTCTCGATTCCCGCATCCGCCGGTTTCACCTTTAAATTTTCCGCCTTCATTTTCACTCGCAGGGGGCTATGGACTTTCGCTCCGTCCACCAAATTGGTAAAGTAAACCCTTCTATCATCGGGTTTTTGACAAGCGATAAGTAGGGCGATTTGACCAACAAAAAGCAGGATTTTAAGTACCGAAATGGCTGTTTTAAACATTAAAATGACCTTTTTGGCTAAAAAACAAGCATTCTTACCATCCCCGGTCGCTTTTCAACATTTATTCTATAAAATGTTGAAAAGCGGGTTTCGCAGGGGAGTTATTGCCCGAATTATCAAGGAATCCTGGAGATTTAACTTTTTAAGAGAAAAATGCGGATTGAGTGGGGATAGAAAGGGAAAAGAGTTTTTCCACTCCTCTTCACAGGAGTCGAAGGGGAAATCTCTCCTCGTTTTCAACTACCTACCCACTTTCAAGGTTTTGTTATAAGTCTTGGTTTTTCATTCGGTTCCACGCAGAATACGGCTTTAATCCCCAAGTTTCAACGTGACTATAACTAATCCTTATTAAAGATATAATCTGAAAGATTAGGAATTAAGCTGGGAATAATTCTCGGCTTTCTTTATTTCACATCCATCCGGACAGAACGGATCTGATGTCCTTCTGCATGAAATTGCAGGCCTAGGAGAGGAAAATCCAAGGCACCGAAACTCGTTGGGACCTTCGAAACTCCAAGGTGGATTCTAGAGGTTCTTAGAGGGCTTTCCGGAAGAATGGAGTTCGGTTGTATGGATTTGGCTTCCATCCACGAATTTTTTCTGATTACCTTACTTATCCCTTATATATACCGGGGATAACCGCGGTTTTCACCGTCCATTCAACTGGTTTTTCCATACAGTTGTGCACTTTAGGACTGGGCTTTCAGTAAATGCGATAAAAGCGAATCCACCGTAACATTTTCCGCTTCGGCCTGAAAATTCAACTGCAGTCTATGCTGTAAAGTGGTTTTGACGATTCCTGCTACGTCTTTTTCGATGGGAGTGGGTCTTCCCGCAAGTAGCGCGGCGGCTTTGGAGGCCAGAATGAGAAATTGCACGGCACGCGGTCCGGCCCCCCATTTGACGTATTCCTGCACCAGTTTTTCAGGGTTATCCGATACGGGTCGCGTCGATCGCACCAATTTGACCGCATATTCGAAAATATGTTCCGAAACCGACATTTCCAGTACCTGGTTTTGCAGTTCCAGAATCATGTCTTTATGTAGAACCGGATTGATCTTTTCCTTGAGCTTTACGGTATGTTTCCGCGCTATGGCCATTTCCTCATCATAATCAGGATAGTCGAGATGAAGGGAAAAAAGGAAGCGGTCGAGTTGCGCCTCCGGGAGAGGATAGGTTCCTTCCTGTTCAATGGGGTTTTGCGTGGCCAGTACCATAAAGGGCTCGTCCAGTTTTTCGGTTCTGCCGAAAACGGTGATGATTTTTTCCTGCATGGCCTGGAGCAGGGCCGCCTGGGTTTTGGGAGGGGTGCGATTTATTTCGTCGGCCAATAGGATGTTGGTGAAGACGGGGCCTTTGAGAAAGCGTAACTCACGTTCGCCGGTGGAACGGTTTTCCTGCAGAATTTCCGTTCCCAGAATATCGGAGGGCATGAGGTCGGGAGTGAATTGAATGCGATCGGAGTGCAGGTTGAGTGCTTGGGCGAAGGCGTTCACCATGGAGGTTTTTGCCAAGCCGGGTGCGCCAATCAAGAGTACATGAGCTCGGCATAGCAAACCGATGGTCATGTGGCGCAGGGTTTCCTTTTGGCCGACGATGACTTTTCCGATTTCTTCTTCGAATTCCCGGTATAAAGTCGGAATTTTTTCAATTTCCATGGAAATCCCCGCATTCAGGATTCCATGTGGAATCCGGATTCCAAGGTACAAAAATGCGATTACGGTTTATGGAAACGAAGGTAGGGAAGCGAATCTATCGGCGTGGGAACGCCTGGGAATCTATCCTATCAGGTGGAGGAGTCGGCCAAAACCACGGCTTGGTTACGGCTGAATTCGAAAAATCCACCTGAGATGGGGAAATTCAATTCCCGATCGGAGGTACGAACCACAACCTCTCCCTCGATAAGGGAGGAGAGGATGGGCGCGTGGTTTTCCAATACCTGGAAAGTTCCCAATGATCCGGGAAAAATCGCACTCTGGACTTCGCCGTCGAATAGGATTTTTTCAGGTGACAGGATTTTAAGGTTCATTTTTCGTTCTCTTAAACGGCTTCCCGTTTGGCCTTTTCAATAGCCTCTTCGATGGAACCAACCATGTGGAAGGCGTTTTCGGGGAGGTCGTCGTATTTACCATCCAAAATCTCTTTGAAAGAGCGGATGGTGTCCGCGAGCTGAACGAATTTTCCGGGCAGGCCCGTGAATACCTCGGCCACATGAAAGGGTTGCGAAAGGAATTTCTGCACGCGTCGCGCCCGATTCACAGTAATGCGATCTTCTTCGTTCAATTCGTCCAGACCGAGAATGGCGATGATATCCTGCAACTCCTTGTAACGCTGGAGGATGTTTTGAACTCCTCGCGCTACGTCATAATGCTCGTCTCCAATGATTTGGGGATCGAGAATTCGGGAAGTAGAGTCGAGCGGGTCCACGGCCGGGTAAATGCCCAAATCGGAAATGGCGCGCGAAAGATTGGTAGTAGCGTCCAAATGGGCGAAAGTTGTGGCAGGCGCGGGATCCGTATAATCATCAGCCGGTACGTAAATGGCTTGGATGGAAGTGATGGAGCCTTCGGTGGTCGAGGTAATGCGCTCTTGTAAATCGCCCATTTCCGTGGAAAGCGTGGGTTGATATCCCACCGCGGAAGGGATGCGCCCCAGAAGCGCGGATACTTCGGATCCTGCCTGGGTGAAGCGGAACATATTGTCCACAAAAAGCAGCACGTCTTGATGTTGATCGTCACGGAAATACTCCGCTTGGGTCAATGCCGTAAGCGCCACTCGTGCTCGTGCTCCCGGGGGTTCGTTCATCTGTCCGTAAACGAGGCTGGTTTTATCCAAAACCCCAGATTCCTTCATTTCGCCCCACAACGCCGTTCCTTCGCGCGTTCTTTCACCCACCCCCGCGAATACGGAATAACCCCCGTGCTGTTTGGCGATATTGTTGATGAGCTCCATGATAATCACGGTTTTGCCTACGCCGGCGCCGCCGAATAACCCGATTTTTCCGCCCTTTACATAAGGCGCCAAAAGGTCAACGACCTTGATGCCGGTAATGAGGATTTCGGAGCGGGTGCTTTGCTTCGTGAAGGGAGGCGGTTGTTTGTGGATGGAATCCAGGCGAACCGAATCCACGGGGCCCTTTTCGTCGATGGGCTCACCGATGACATTGATGATCCGTCCCAACACTCCGGGACCAACGGGAACGGAAATGGGTTTTCCCGTATTGAGCACAGGAGTATTTCGGACCAACCCTTCGGTGCTATCCATGGCAATGGCGCGAACCGCGTTTTCACCGAGATGCAACGCCACTTCCAATACCAGATTATTTTCTTCTTTGCTGATATTGCGATTGGTGGTTCTCAACGCGGTAAGAATGGGAGGTAGCTCCTGGCCTTCGAAACTGATGTCCACCACCGGACCCAGCACTTGGGTTATTTTGCCTTGGGATCCATTATTCATGCTTATATACCTCGACTGACCTGTATTTTAAAAATTTCAACCGTGCAGCGATTCCGCACCGGATACGATTTCGATGAGTTCCTTGGTAATAGCCGCCTGACGCGCTCTGTTCATGGTCAAGGTCAGGCTGCTGATGAGATCCTTGGTATTCTTGGTCGCACTGTCCATGGCAGTCATTCTGGCCCCATGCTCGCCCGCCGCGTTTTCCAGTAGCGCCCGGAATACCTGCATCTCTACGAGCTTGGGTAGCAGGGTATCGATAAGCTGCTGACCATCGGGCTCGAATATATAGTTGAGGCGAGCGCCTTCAATATTTTTTTCCGGTGAAGCGCTTGTGTTGGCTACCGGAAGTAATGGGATGGATACGGGCGTCTGGCTGATAACGGAGTTGAAGCGATTATAGACCAGAACCACCTTATTTATTTTGTGCTCGAGGAAATCAGCCATAAAGGTTTCGGCGATTTCGGAAGCGTTGGCCAAATTGGGCAGGTTGGACATGGACTCGCTGCCGGGCGTGCGGGGAATATGGTATCGGGCGGAAAAATCCTTTGACCTGCGACCCAATGCGACCACTTCATAGTCGCTGCCTTTATTCACACGCTGAAAATATTTGAACAGGCCGTTGTTGAAACTGCCGCACAATCCGCGATCCGATGCGATAAGGCAATAGCGGGTTTTCCCTTCGCCCCTATCCTCAAGTAACGGATGGTTCAGCTCTTCCAACGAGGAGGAAACCCGCTCAATCATTTCCTGCAGCTTTTGAAAATAGGGCGCGGTTCGGCTATGGGCGTCTTGCGCCTTTCTCAGCTTGGCCGCGGATACCATTTTCATGGCCGAGGTTATCTTGCTGGTATTCTTGAGGGAACGAATGCGTACCCTGAGTTCCTTGATGGTCGGCACTGGATTTCCTTAATCAGGCGGCTTTGAATTGTTTGCCGAATTCTTCCAAGGCGCTTTTCATTTGGCTCATGATGTCATCGTCCAATTTCTTACGCTCCTCGATGGTGTCGAAGAACTTGGGATACTTCATTTCCACAAAGGCGATGAGCTGGCTTTCGTATTCCGAAACTTTGGCGACGGGAATTTCGTCCACGTAACCGTTTTGTCCTGCATAAACGATAAGCACGGTTTTTCCGATGCGATAAGGCCGGTATTGGCCCTGGCGCAAGAGATGCATCATTCTTTCGCCGCGGGCGAGCTGCCTTTGCGTGGCCTTGTCCAAATCCGAAGCGAATTGTGAAAACGCCGCCAATTCACGGTACTGCGCCAGGGTAAGTCGCAACGGACCGGTTACTTGCTTGGTGGCTTTGATTTGCGCGTCGCCACCTACGCGTGAAACCGAAAGACCGACGTCTACGGCGGGGCGTTGGCCGGCGTTGAAAAGGTTGGTGTCAAGATAAATCTGACCGTCGGTGATGGAAATCACGTTGGTGGGAATATAAGCCGCCACGTCGCCGGCCTGGGTTTCGATGATGGGAAGTGCCGTCAACGATCCGCCGCCTTCAGCTTCGGAAAGTTTGGCGGCACGCTCCAAAAGACGGGAGTGCAAATAGAAAACGTCGCCGGGATAGGCTTCACGTCCGGGAGGCCGGCGCAAAAGCAGGGATAGCTGGCGATAAGCTTGAGCTTGCTTGGTCAAATCGTCATAGATGAGCAGGGAATGCCCGCCGTTATACATGAAATGCTCACCCATGGTGACGCCGCAATAGGGCGCCAGGTATTGCAGGGGAGCGGGATCGGAAGCGTTAGCGGCTACGATGCAGGTGTATTCCATGGCTCCGGCCGCCCGCAATTTTTCCACCACCTGGGCGATGGTCGATTGCTTCTGCCCGATGCCTACATAGATGCACTTGACGCCTTTGCCTTTTTGATTGATGATGGTATCGATGGCGATGGCGGTTTTACCGGTTTTGCGGTCACCGATGATCAGTTCGCGCTGCCCTCTTCCGATGGGAATCAAGGTATCGATGCTTTTGATACCTGTTTCCAAGGGCTCATGCACGTTCTGACGGCGAACGATACCGGGCGCCTTCACTTCGATGGGGCGCAACAAAGTCTTGTCGAGCTCGGGTCCGCCGTCAATCGGTTGGCCCAGCGCGTTGATGACGCGACCCAGGATGGTATCGCCTACCGGAACCGACGCGATGCGCTCGGTGCGCCGCACGGTATCGCCTTCCCTTACCAGACTGCTGTTTCCCAAAATAGCGACGCCCACATTGTCTTCTTCAAGATTGAGAACCAGCGCCGAGAGAGGGCCTTGGGCGGTATCGATTTCGACAAGCTCACCGGCCATAACGTCGGAAAGACCGAAGATACGGGCGATGCCGTCTCCCGATTGCAGAACCGTTCCCATGGTATAGGATTGGGTTTCGACGTCAATGGATTGGAGCTGACGCTTCAGGATAGAGCTTATTTCATCGGGACGAACATCAGTGGCCATGGGGATTTATCCTATGCTGCAAGCTTTTTGCGAAACTGGTTGAGTTGAAAACGCAGGCTGGCGTCGGTAACCAGGTCGCTTTGCTGAATGCGAAAGCCTCCCAGCAGCGAAGGTTCGACGCGGTTGCTGAGTATATAAGTTTTCCCGGGGGATTTCGCCTGCATCTTTGCCGCCAGGGACTTTAATTGATTTTCTGAAAGCGGAACGGCGCTGCTCACAACGGCGCGATACACGTTGCGACTGGCTTCTTCCAGCGCCGTAAACGCATCCAGCATGGCCGCCAACAAGGTGAGTCGGTTTTTTTGATTCACCAGAATCACGAACTTTTGCGTCAATCCTCCGATATGGGGGAACAGGTTCGTTTTGATGAAATCCAATTTTTGGGCCGACGGTACGGTGGGATTGCCGAAGAAGTTTTCCATTTCCGGGTTGTCTTTTAACAACTGGCTCAAAAGCCGTAGGTCTTTTAAGACCTCCGCTTGGGAATTCTGCTCGTGAGCAAAATCCAGGAGCATGCGCGCATAAACCGCCGCTGTTTTGCTGCCGGTTTTCACTTTGCCTTAATTCCTTTTTTCATGTCCTTGCCGGCATTTCTTCGATGAGGGCGTCTACGAGCTTGCGATGGGCGGCATCGTCCAACGATTGTCGTATCAGTTTTTCTGCGATTTGAATCGAAAGGTCGGCGGTGGTTTTCCGCAGTTCCGATAGCGCGGCGCTTTTGGCCGACTCGATTTCCTTTTGCGCGGATTGGAGAATACGTTCCTTCTCCTCCTGCGCGGCTCTTTCGATTTTCTGCTTCATTTCATCCGCGGCCTGCCGCGTCTGTTGCAGAATTCCGTTGGCCTCGGCACGGGCTTCCGCCAGTATTTTGCTTTGTTCTTCGGCTAAACGTTTTGACTCGGTTTGCACCTCTTCGGCCTTTTCAAGGCTTTCTTTGATGGCCCGATCCCGTTCGTTGATGGAAGAAATGATGGGACCCCAAGCCATTTTGCGCAGGATGACCAGCAACATGACGAATACGAACAGGGTCCAAATGGCCACGCCCGGATCGAAGCTTAGCAAGGCCGGAGGACTATCTCCCGCCGGCGGATGTGCCATTTCGGACTCGAGATTTTCAGGCAGCACGGCTTGCGCCAACTGGATCATCTCAAGTTCTTCTGCGTTTGAATCCGTCTTGGATTGAGCGGACATAACTCTCCCTATAGGGTGGTAGGACGTTTAACGACGCGGAACATTCCGCTTATTGCACCACCAGCAAGATACAGATCACTTCTGCGAAAAGAGCGACACCTTCGATAAGTGCAGCTGCAATAAGCATGGTGGTCCGAATGGTTCCAGCCGCTTCGGGCTGCCTTGCGATACCCTGAAGCGCCGCATCCGCGAGACGACCAATGCCCAAGCCGGCTCCGATTGCCGCGAGGCCCGCGCCGATACCGGCGGAAAGATATCCCAAACCAATTGGTTCCATTTTCTTCTCCTTATGAAGTGAGTTTAGTGTTCTTGATGCAGGGCCAAACCTACGAAAAGCGAGGCCAGAAGCGTGAATATATAGGCCTGTAAAAAGGCCACAAGAACTTCGATGAGATAAATGAAAAGCGTGAAGCCCAGGAAAATGGGTACGAACACGAAGGATTGGAATACGGCGATAAGGCCGAGCAGGGAAAAAATGATGATATGTCCGCCGGACATATTCGCGAAAAGGCGGATGGCCAAGGCGAAAGCCCGGGTGAAAAGGCCCAGGACTTCAATCGGCGCAATGATGGGAAGTACGAATACCGGAATTCCCTTGGGAACCAGGTTGGTGAAATAATGGAGGGAGCCGTTTCGCATCATTCCGGCTACGACATAGATGACCAGAATCAATACCGATAGAGTGGCGGTAAAATTGATATTCGCCGATGCCGTGGACATTCCCGGCACCAAACCGAGAAGATTGATGGTAAGCACGAAAAGAAACAGGGTCATAAAAAACGGCAGCCATTTTTCGGCATCTTTGCGGCCCATATTGGGAACCAGGATTTCGTCGCGCACATAAATCACCACGGCTTCTATGGCATGGGCGAATCCACCTGCGGGTACCAGCCCGCGTCTACGGCTGGCGATTTTCAAAAGGATGAGTAGGATGAAGAACGCCAATATCATCATGGCGATGTGCAGGGTGATTCCGAAACTTATTCCGGCAATTTGGATTTGGGGAAAGTGCACCGTCATGCCGAGAAAATGCCAACTGTCGGAATCGGCGACATGGTGCAGAATAAATTCGCCCAGGCTTTCGGCGGCGCTGCCCGGCATGGCAAGCATGAGGAAGGCTAGCATAAGGAGTCGGGCGAAGTGGCGCGTCATGTAGGATTCCCGGAATCCTTCAGGTTTTGGAAAAACCGGATTTCCACGAACTGAAATGCCAAGAAGGAAGCGAAGGCGCTGAGCACCAGGGATAATTTATCGGCTTGCTGCATTTCGGATCCCGAGAGCAGGAATGCGAATAGCACGCCCAAGGCCAAGAGGCGCACGAGCATTCCTCCCAGGTAGATCTGCAGGGAGTTGGCGCCCGGATACCGGTGCAGAGGGTAGATGGCGAAGAAGGCGTTTGCCGCCATCATGATAATTCCAATCACTCCGTAAAAAAGATTGAAGCTCTCCCATCGGGTTGTCGCCAACCCGGCCAGGGCGCATAGTATGAGGAGAGCGATGATAAGTTGGTTCAGAAAGGCTTTCAATTCGTTTTCACCTTTGCATTGACTGCAAAGACCCTTTTGTCGCGCGAAAGTATAAAAAATTCGCAACCGGCTTTAAAGCTATGGAGTCGTTATTTAGTCGCTATCGGGAGGTTTGAAATCGTTCATCCGTTTGATTTCCCGATAAACGAGATATCCCGCGGTCAAGAAAGCCAGTAAAACCGCGATTAGGAGAAAAATCGGGCTGGTTTCGAAGCGCTTATCCAGATGGATGCCGCCGAAGGTAAACAGGGTTAATACCAGGGCAATCATCCACCCCAGGTGGAGGAGTCCGAATAGTTCCCGGTTATCCGCCTTGGGCTTCATGGGATTTCATGGAGCAATTTCCCTGGAAAACCGCTCCCTCGTTGATTATCAGATCCCGCGTCTGCAAGTCTCCAATCAAAGTCGATTTCGTTTCGAGCACAATCTTTTCCAGGCCCTTGATGTTTCCCACCACTTGGCCCGCGATATTGGCGGAGCGCGTAAGCACCTCCCCCTCGATTTTTCCCGTGGGGCCCACTACCAGCATGCCTCCGGTCTTTACCGTGCCCTTGATATAACCTTCCACTCTGAGGTCATTCTCTACGGTTACCTCCCCGACGATGGTGGTTCCGTCGCAAATAAAGGTCATGCTGTTCATGGTGGTCTTGCTCATGGAAGCCTCAATTGAGTAGTTGTTGGGGATTGATGGGTTGTCCCTTATGAAAAACTTCATAATGAAGGTGCGGTCCTCGGCTGTTTCCGGTGCTCCCGACAATGCCCAGCGACGATCCTTTGGACAAATGATCGCCGGTTTGCACGAAGGTACGGGAAAGGTGCCCATATACGGTCTGATAGGTACCATGGTCTACTTTTACGAATTTCCCCAAATCCCTATCCCATCCGGAGGCGACGACGATTCCCCGGGCGGATGAAACCACCATGTCATTTCCCGCGGCGATAATGTCGATGGCCGGATGTCCCGGGTCACCGGGGCCGGCTAGACGGAATCCCTGGCTGACGATTCCGGCCACCGGCCAAATATCGGGGACTTTTTCATCCGGAACGCGGCCTCCTGGCAGTCGCCGTTTTTCGAGGGCGCGCACCTCGGAGATATAATCTTGCAGATAATCTTCGGTTTTTTCCTGAAATCTCGAAGCCACTGCTGGATGCTCACCCTGGGCGCCTCTTACCAGACCTTGCATGATACTGCGAATGCGCTTTTCCTGTTCTACGATTTTGGCGAGCTCTCTTTCGAGCAGAACCATTTTTTCCTGTTTGGCCATCAGAGCGCGATTGGTTTCGGCCAAATGTTCGGCGGTCAAAACCTTGCCATTGATTTCCGTTATTTTCAGGGCCGCGAATCCGATGGCGAACAAGGCAATAATTATAGCATAAAACAAAAATTCGAAAAAAAGAAAGCGCAGCCTGAGCGTCCAGGTTTGACTGGAGTCGTCCGGAATGATATGGATGGTGATATAGCGCTTTTTCCGAGGCATGGGTTATGGGCGCAGCCTTGAGGTTGTGAGAAGTGGTTTATCGGCTTTCCGAGTGAGCGGCTTCGGACCCTATGGCTAAGACACGGCCCAGATTTTCCAAATCTTCCTGGCTGAAATAATGGATTTCCAATACTCCCTTTTTGCCGTCGCCCCGAAGGGAAACCTTGGTTCCCAAGGCAAAGCGGAGTTTTTCCACGAAGGCCTGTAAATCGGGGGTGAGTGATGCTGTGGGTTTTTGCACCTGCTGGTTACGGGTTTTTTCGGCCGCTCGCACATTCATGTTCTGGTCCAGAATGCGTTTCGCCAGTTCCTCCTGTTTCGAGGTGGCCGATTGCAGCAAGGCGCGGCCATGTCCCGCAGTGAGCTTGCCTTCCTGAATCCACTCCTGGACTTGGGGGTGAAGCTTCATCAGTCTTAGGCTATTGGTTATGGCGGATCGGCTTTTGCCTACTTGTTTGGATAAGTCTTCGTGCGTAAGCCCGCACTCCGAGATTAACTGGTCGTAGGCCTTCGCTTCTTCAATGGCATTGAGTTGCACCCGTTGGATGTTTTCTATCAACGCCATTTCCATCATATCGCGATCGGTGAGCTTTTCGCGAACCTGGGCCGAAATGGTGGGTTTTTCCAGGAGTTTCATGGCCCGGAAGCGACGTTCGCCCGCTACGATTTGGAATCCGCCGGCATGCCGCCTTAATAGAACGGGCTGTAAAAGTCCCTTTTCGCGTATGGAATCGGCCAACTCTTTGATTTCAGCTTCGTTGAATTCCCGACGAGGTTGATAGGGGTTCGGAGTGATTTTTTCCAGTTCTATTTCAAGAATGGATTGGCCTGTGGCTGCATCAACCACCTCGGTGCCCATGTTTCCAAAAATGGCATCCAAGCCTTTTCCCAAGGCCTTTCTACTCATGGTCGATAATCTCCTTGGCCAATTCCATGTATCGCATGGCTCCGGTGCTTACCACATCATAAAGTATGATGGGCTTTCCGAAAGAAGGCGCTTCGCTCAACTTGACGCTACGGGGGATGAGGGTTTTGAAAACCTTTTCCGAAAACGTGTTTTGCACGTCTTCCGCCACCTGTTTGGCCAGGTTCAGTCGGCTGTCATGCATGGTGAGAAGAGCGCCTTCAATGGCCAAATTGGGGTTGAGGTTTTGTTGGACCAAACGAATGGTGTTTAAAAGTTCGGCCAATCCCTGGAGAGCGTAGTATTCGCATTGAATAGGGATAAGCACGGAATCCGCCGCAGTGAGCACATTTAAAGTCAAAATACTCAAGCTGGGGGGAGAATCAATCAGTACGAAATCATAGGAGTCTTTGATTTTATTCAGGATTCCCGCAAGCCTTCTCTCTTTACCGGGCTGCTGGAATAATTGCACTTCCAACCCTGCCAGAGCTCTGGAAGAGGGAAGCAGTTCCAGATATTTCATCTCGGTTTTTTGGATCAGGGCTTCAATTTTTTCGCGATCGGGTTCGGGGTCCGGAGACATGAGAAGATCGTAAATGTCTTCTTCAAACGGTTGATCGAAGCCTACCCCTTGAGTGGCATTGGCTTGCGGATCCATGTCCACCAGCAATACCCGTTTTTCCAATGCCGCCAAGGCGGCGGATACGTTTACGCATGTGGTGGTTTTGCCCACTCCGCCCTTTTGGTTGCAAGCGGCAATTATACGAGTCACATTTCCCCGGTTTTTTCAGCTATGACGATAAAATATTTTTTGGCTGCGTTGGGAAGCATGTACTCATGGTTTTGCACGCGCTCATACCCTTCGGGCACCGTCGTTTCTTCCCCGGCTTTGAAAGTCATGAACAATCCGCCCGGTTTCAACATTTTATAGGCCAAGCGGGCATCTCGCGAAAACTCACCAAAAGCCCGGCAGCAAACCACATCCATATGGGATAGGTACACTTTCTCCACTCTCTCATTGAGGACATGAAGGTTGGGGATTTTGATTTCACGCACCAAATCCGCCATGAGGGAGGTTTTTTTAACCTTGGGCTCAATGGCAAAAACATCGATGTCGGGGCAGGCAATGGCCAAGGGTATCGCCGGTAAGCCGATCCCACTACCCATGTCCGCCAATTTGTTCACCTCTTTGAAGAACGGCATTAGCTGCAAGGAGTCTAATATGTGCCGCTCCCATATTTGGGAGGTGTCGTTGTCGCTTACCAGGTTGAGACTCTTGCTCCACCGGAAAAGGATGGCCTCCATTTCCTTGAGCTTCCCAAGAGTCTTGTCTTCGAGGTTCGCGGGGTCTTGAATGAGACCAGGCATGCCTATCATTATACCCTTAAATTTTGAAAAAAATCCCGGTTGAAATCCCCAATTTATCCAATCAGGGCTCTTAATGGGTATTTAAACCCGCCCAGGGCGCAATTTGCTCCCGAAAAGCCGTCAATTAGAGCTGCTCTTCGGGGGGATACCAATGAATAACCGGAGAGCGACAAAGCGTCAAGACATTTTCTCATGTTTCACGTGAAACATCTCACCTTCTTTGCCGAGGATGAATGTTTCACGTGAAACAACGGGCTATTTTCCCAAATTGCATCCACAGAGAGAAAGGAGAAATTACAAGTCGGGAGGCAAAACATCCAGACCCAGGTACGAACGGGAAAGTTAGAGTAAAAGCAGTCCATTGACTGGAGGTATAGCGCTGAAGCCGAGGAAGATGGGATTTCTCCGGCATTAGCAGAGACCCGCTTTAGCCGGGGTTTTGTTCGGCGCCCTCTGCGATGCGCCCCGGGAACAAGGATAATACCTTCGAGTCAGCGCAATTTATTGGGATTAAAGTCCTTTAAAATAAAGGAAAAAACGATTTCCACCATTATAAATGGTTTCTGGGGAAGCCTCCGTCCCACTCTATGGGGCGCTCCCTACCCGAAACGCCGATGGGTCCATCCATACCAATAATCCGGATGGCGGGAGACCAGCTTTCCCAATACCCGATTGTAGCGGCGGGCCAACTTCCCCCTCCCCATGGGGCTCCGACCCAATCCCACCAATCTTATCTCCCCATCGGGCAGAAAGGCGCCGAAGTAAATGGGAAATACGCCTTCCCTGGTCAAAAAACCGGGCAAACGGTTCATTTCCACGGGTTGGCCCAAAAAGGTGCCGGGAAATGTGGGGGGTTGCCTATCCGGGCGCTGGTCCCAAAGGAAGGCCACCACCCTCCCCTCGCGCAGGCATTGTCGGCTCCGGACCGCCCAATTGCCGGTGAGGGTAGGCAATCCAATGCGTTTGCGGGCCTGGTTAAGCAATCCATTGGCGAGAGAATTGGACAAAGGTTTGGCGCAGGCGATTAAAGGTACCCCGTTTCGGCTTAACCAGCCCCCCATCAACTCCCAATTGTGGAAATGTCCGACCAGCAATAACCCTCCTTGGGTTCGCAATTCTTGGTATTTTAGGCCATCGGAAGGTCGCAGTCCCATCGGTTTACCGTATTGGCCTGCAAGAAATCGCAGTAAGTCGGCGGCCAGGTGGCGAAAAAGCCGCAAGTGCGCGAAGGAGCTGTCGGAAAACCCGCAGCGAATCCGATTTGAGCGAATTGTATGGGCCTTCCACCTGAAAAGGAGGAGGAATAGGGCCAGTAAATTGCCCACTACCTCTATATATAGATGAAATAAATATTTACGCACAAGATATAGATAGCCAAGGTCCGCTTCAGCCACAAGGATGGAAGCCATTGGAATCAAAGGACTTGGAAAGGGGATCAATTGCAATGGGAACCACAGGAACCCTTGAATAATGGCTTTAGGGCTATTAAATTCATCATCCAATTTTAACCGGAAAATTTGCGAAAAATGAAGAGAACATTCCAGCCGAGAAATCGCAAGAGGGTGAATAAGCATGGCTTTCGGACCCGCATGGCCACCAAAGACGGCCGCGCAGTTCTGGCCCGTAGACGCGCCAAAGGTCGCCACCGTTTGACGGTAAGCGACACCATGGCCCATAAGGATATCTGATCGTGCCGTCCGGGGATGTCCCATCTCCCGGATCAAGCCGTCAGGTAGTTGTCGAAGGTCGAGATGAGCGGAGAGCAATCCGATTCCCATCACGCTTCGCAAAACATTCCTTTCCGTCTTCGCCGGCTGGGCCGGCCCTCCCTGTATCGTATCTTGTTTACCGAAGGAAAATCGCTGAAGCGATTCCCGTTGGTTTTGCGATATTACCAACCCGACAATCCGGAAATATCCCGAGTGGGTTTCATCATTCGCAAAACCGTGGGCAAGGCGAATCGCCGCAATTGTTTACGCCGCGTCCTGCGCGCCGTCTTTCAAAGCGAATTTCCTCGCTTGTCGCGGCCCACCTGGGTTGTCTTTGATGTTTCCAAGGATGCTTGGCAACTGACCCGCCGCCAATTTCGGGAAATCGCGCGCGAGCTTTTCGACGAATTGGTAAATCGGGAGAATAACGAGTCATGTTCAAATCCGCAATCACCCACCTCCTGACGGCATTCATCCGCCTTTATCAAGGAGTGCATGGAGTGTTTTTCTCGGGATGTTGTCGCTTTCATCCATCATGTTCGGAATACGGCATTGAAGCCGTAAACAAGCGCGGCCCTGTTATGGGCATTTTTTTAACGGCCGGCCGCATTTTGCGCTGTCAGCCATTTTGCCGGGGCGGCTATGATCCGGTTCCCGAAAAAAGCGTCGCCGCCATCGGTCGATCGAGGAGAGTTTTATCGTGAATAGCAAAGTTTCCACCCTGATGGGTTGGGCTCTCATTTTAGTGCTGGTCTTTTTATGGACGAACCATAAAAGCCAACAAGTTCAAGCCCAGCGCATGCAGGAGCGTGCCGACTCCCTCGCAGCAGCCGAAGCCGCGCCCGCTGAGCGCGCGGAGACAGCGCCTGCCGGCCCGGGTCCTGCATCGGAATCCCTGTCCTCCGGCGAAACCATCGGCCCTCCGGTTGAGGGCATCCGTGATCCTTCCGTGGGTGAATCTTCCGAGGCGGGTGAGCCTGTGGGAGAAATCGCTCCCCGGCAAATCACCGTGGAAACCAATCATTTCACCGTCGTGCTCGACAACCTGGGTGCGCGAATACACGGATTGCGCATTCAGGAACTTGAGGGTCATATACCCGCCCATCCGGAGTTGCTGAATCCGGAACGGGGCGGAGCGTTGACCTTGCAGCTGGGAAGCCGAGATTTGGGAGCGGTAAGGTGGAATACCGCTGCCGATCAAAATCACTACCGTGTCGCCACCAGCCCCCTCGAAATCCGATTCACGCGCGAGGTTCCGGGAATCGGTCTGGTCGCGAGAACCTATACATTCCATCCGGACAGCACGGGATTTTCGCATGATCTCGATTTGCCCAATTATTCGGATGGGTTCTCCCTGGGTTGGGACGCCGGTTTGAATGAAACCGAAGAACTGGTGCAAGGAAAAGGCTTCGGACTGCTGGCATCCTATTTCAGCGAAGTGGTTCTTTATAATGGGAACAATGTGCTACGGGAAGCCATTGACGACCGCCAAACCTTCAATGCCGAAAGCGGCGTCTTGCGCTGGGTGGGGTTGCGGCGGAAATACGTGGCCACCTTGCTTAACTTCAATGGCGAAGTGACCCATGCGGTAACGGCGAAGGTAATTCCAAACCCCGGTTTGCCCGAAGACGTTCCCAAAACCTACACCCTGGAAATCAAGGGCAACCACTACGACGCCGGCGCTCTCGATTTCGACTTCAAGGTGCTTCCTCTCAGCTATGAAAAACTTCTTAACTACAACCAGGATTACCAGAAGATCATTTTTTCCGGTTGGGAGTGGTTCCTGCGCGCGGATGTCTGGTATGTGGCGCTATGCGGTCTGGTGCTCAACTTGCTTAACTTCTTTTACGGCCTCATTCCCAACTATGGCGTAGCCATCATCCTGCTGACTTTGCTGGTAAGGACGGCAACCTTTCCGCTTACCATATCGCAGACCAAATCGGCCGCCAAGATGCAGCTGCACACTCCCGCGATTACCAAGATAAGGGAGAAATACAAGAGCCAGCCGCAAAAGATGAACCAGGAAATCATGGCCTATTACCAAAAGGCCGGTGTGAATCCCTTCGCTTCGATGTTGGGCTGTTTTCCGGTGCTTTTGCAAATGCCGATTTTCATCGCTTTGTTCAATGTGCTGGGCCGCGCGGTGGAATTGAAGAACGCCGATTTTTTCGGATGGATAAGCGACCTGTCGCATCCCGACGTCATCATCGAAGCCATCAAAATCCCGTATCTTTTCCCCCTGGGTCTTACGGTATTGCCTTTCTTGATGGCGGGTACCATGTATGTGCAGATGAAGCTGACCATCAAGGACCCGAATCAGAAATTCATGATTTGGATGATGCCCCTGATGATGTTCGTCTTCTCCTGCTCCTTTCCCTCGGGTCTGGTGCTGTATTGGACGATTTCAAATATTTTCACGATTGGGCAAACCCACTTTTACACCAGCCGCATAACCAAATCCTTTCAAGCGGGAGGAATGGCGGCGGTATCCGGAGGGGATACCTCCAAGTCCACCACGGCACCGAAAACCGCGGCGGCACCCAAGGCTGCGAAACGGCTTCCGAAGCAAACTTCCGCGCAGCCCAAAAAGAGGCCGCCGAAAAAAACCTGAACCGGCTATGCGGGTGGCGCGTAAAGATTCCGGCGTCGGGCCGCTGCAACCCCAAGCATGTTTAACCCACCCACCATAGCCGCTCTTTCCACACCGCCGGGACAATCCGGCTTGGCGGTGGTACGGCTTTCGGGTCCCGATTGCCGCTCCTTGGTAACTTCGCTGCTCTCCCCTTCCAACCCCATTCCCCGTCGCATGCATCATGGGCGTCTCAGCGATCCCGCCACGGGCGAAATTCTGGACCACCTTAATTTCGTTTTCTACCCCGGGCCGGCGACCGCCACGGGAGAGGATATGCTGGAAATTTTTCCACACGGCAATCCGCTTTTGATAGAGCGCATTCTCGACCTGCTGCTAAGAAGCGGAGAGGCGCGCCTAGCCGAACCCGGAGAGTTCACGCGCCGATCATTCGAAAACGGAAAAATCGATTTGGTGCAGGCCGAGTCGGTGGGCGAGGTGATTCACGCGCAAAACCTGGCGGCTCTCAAAAACGCGCAAAAGCTGCTGTCCGGAGACCTGAGCAAACGGTTGCGCGACCTGCGCGATCAAATCCTGGAATTATCAGCCTTGCTCGAACTCGATGTGGATTTCGCCGAAGAGGAAGCGGACCCCGATTATGCCTCATGGAAAAAACGGCTGACGGCCGTAAACGACGAATTGAAAAAACTTATGAAGGGTTTCGAGTCCGGAAAATCCTTAAACCGCATTCCCTTGGTGGCATTGTTCGGTGCGCCCAATGCAGGTAAATCCAGTTTGATAAACGCCTTGCTGGGTTTGGAGCGGCTGCTGGTTTCGGCCCGGGCGGGAACCACGCGCGATTATGTCGAAGTACCCTTTCGCCTACCCGGGGGAATGATTCACCTGGTGGATACCGCAGGCCTCGGCCGTCCCGTAGATGAGTTGGACGAAGCGGCCATGAGCCGAACCCGGGAATTGCTTAAACGGGCGGATTTCAAAATTGGATTACAGGACGGCACGGCCGCGGACCCGGGGGTCGGGGACGGGGAAACATTCGATATGCGGGTGCGTACAAAATCCGATTTGCCGGGTTTTGTTTTCCATCCGGGCTGCCACAACGTCTCCAGTGTAACTGGGGAGGGTTTGCCGGAGTTGCTGGAAATCCTCCAAGCCGAGCTGTTCCAGCGAGGGTCGGATGAGGAAACGGTGTTGCTGGCGGGAGAGCGTCAGTATCAAGCGGTAAGCGCGGCGCAGGAACGCATCGCGGCGGCACTTGAGCAAATGGATAAAAACCCGGCGATAGAAGTGCTGGCCTTCGAGGTGCGGGAGGCCGGGGATTTGATGCGGGGATTACTGGGAGAGATTTCGGCGGATGATGTTCTGCATCGGATTTTCTCTTCTTTCTGTATCGGGAAGTAGCTGCGGTCGGCTCAATTCCAATCCATGCCGATTGGAATCAAAGGGCTGACGAACCGTCCGATTCATCAGCCCTTCCGGTCAAATTCTGAAACTCCGGCGAGCGATTTGGTCGCCTTGGGTAATCCTGCTGTAATAATCGCCGGTAACCCAGTTGGAAATCGAGAAAGTGTGCGGCAGACTCACCTTCTCGGATTTATACACCAGGTTTCCCTTGATGTTGAATATTTCCACTATGCCGGACTTGAAGGCGGCGCCGCCACTGGGGTTCTGAACAGTGATGGTAAGGCTGTTCTTGCCGGTTTTTTTGGTGAAACCAACCATCAGCCTATTTTGTTCCGAAGGTTTCTTGGTGCTGACGATATTGGATGTATCCAGATTCATGGTATACCCGCTCGGAACCCCTATTACTACGGGCTTTTTCTTGGGGTCAGCCAGCGCGGTACAATTGTTACGGCAAAACGCCTTGGGAATAGAGGCGTTGAATTCATTGACCTTAGCCATAAGATCCGCGACCACCTTCGGATGTTTGCTTGCAACGTTGACCCAGTTGAGATCGGGGCTTGTCATATCATAGAGCTCCACTCCGCTTTTGTGGTCGTGCAAGCGCCATTTACCCACCAGAATGGAGGTAGGGTCGTTGGGTAGTGAATGATTATGAAAAAGAGGATTCTTGCGGGAGCGGTTGCCGCCCTTGAAAATATCGGATACGTCTTCGCCCTCGTACCAGGTAGGGTCATAAGGCACGCCTGCCATCGAGCACATGGTAGGCAGCCAGTCCAGACCGGAAATGATGGAGGTTGAGTTGACCTTTCCCGCCGGTATGACACCCGGGAGCCTGATTATGAAAGGGGTGCGAACTCCGCCATCGTAGTCATCATGCTTTTGGCCTTTTAATCCGCCGGAGTAACCCACCAAACCATAGGTGTCCCAAGGGACTGCTTCCCAATTACCTCTTTTGACGCCCACGGGTCCGTTGTCTGAAGAATAAGCCAGTATGGTATTGTCTGCTAGACCGTTATCATCCAGAAACTTCATCAGTTTACCTATCCACATATCGAGTCCGTAAAGATTGCCCAGATATTTCTGCATGGCGTCGCTGATGATGTCCGGACCCAAGTTGGGAAAGTGTTGGCGTACTTTGGCCTCGAGATCCCTTATGTCATCGAACTCGGCCTGTAACTGAGGTGAAAAGATTTTTTCATCGACGACCAGATCCTTGAAAATGGCCTGAAGTTCCGGTGCCGTTTTAATGGGGGCATGGTTTACCATACCGTATACCTGTACATAGAAGGGTTTATCCTTATTCCTGGCAATGAAATTCATGGCTTGGGTGTACATGATGGAATCGCGACCATTGGGTGATTCAAAGTGACCACCGGATTGAATGATTTCAGTGAATCCGTATTTGTTATAGACAGGCACGTTCATTTTATCATCAGCTATCCATTCTTTGGGCGAGATATGCCATTTGCCGAAGTTGCCGGTGGCATAACCGGCATTATTAAAGAGCTGTTGGACCGAGTACTCCCAGCGCCAGCCCAGACCATGGACATCTGGCCAGTTGGGCATGGATGGAGGGTTCATGCCGGTGGCGATACCCACGCGACTGGGCATGCACCAGTTGCCGGTCACATAGAATCTTTGAAATTGGGTGCCTTGTTCGGCCAGCTTGTCGAGATTGGGGGTTTTGGAATAGGGGTGACCGTAACTGGCCAAGTCGCCCCAGCCGATGTCATCTCCATACATCAAAATCACGTTATATTTTTTTGCATAGAGAGCGGACCCCAAAAGCAGAAACAAAAAGAGTGACCTGAGATAAATTTTAGAAGCGATTGAATGTTGCATTCTGAATGGACCTCCCGAAATCCTAAGAATAGGGGGTAATGTTAAAAGGTTTCGGAATTCAATCCGTACCTAATCCCGCGAAGTATATAATAGCGATTTGTATGGGGGCCGCAAGCTATATTTCCGGCCCTATCGCCGGTACTTAAATACCGGGCGTTAACGGGCTTCCGGCGGCGTCCGCAATCGTTTGCCGGACAATAATGAGAATGGGCCGTCTCCAGACTTTTCAGGCAACCCCGCCGGCCAAAGGTCAGGAGCCTCAGTCGTGGGCGCCTTTCCGATGCCGACGAAGGGCCAGCCGGAGAATGAGATCGATGAGGTCCGTGTAATCCAGCCCCGCCTTTTTCGCACCCATGGCGATTTCCTCATGGTCCGCGATGTCGGGATTCGGGTTGGCTTCCAGAACCACTACCTTGCCCTCCGGGGTTAAACGCAAATCGATGCGGGCATAATCCTGCAATTGCAGGAGACGGAACACTTTGCGGCTCACGCGCGACACCGCCTCCATGTCCTTGGGCGAAAGTTCTCCCGACTCGAAACGAATCCCCCACTTGTCCTGGTATTCCTTGTCCCATTTAACACGATAGGTGGCGAGAACAGGCCCGCCATTCTCCGAATTTCCAAAACGCAGCTCCACGGGAGGAAGAACTTTCAAGCGCTTGTTCCCCACGATGCCGATGTAGATTTCCCGCCCTTCTACGTATTCTTCGGCGATGGCGGGCTGGTGGAACCGCTCGTGCATCTGTTTCGCGCGCTCGCGCAGCTCTTCTTCGCTGCGAACCAGGGAGGCGTTGGATATGCCTTCGGATCCGTCGGTGGAAAGGGGTTTGACCACGAGCGGGTATTTCAGGTGACGGGGTATGCGCACCCCATTGCCGGGAGGAATGACCACGAACATCGGCACCCGGATTTTGCGCGTGCTGAGTAGTTGCTTGCAAAGACCCTTGTCGCGGCACAGAAGCAGGCCGGCGGAACCGGAGCCTGTGAAGGGAATGTCGAGCAATTCCAAAAGTCCGGCGATATTCTGATCGAGCGCCCGCAGATTGCGGAATTGTTCCATCAAATTGAAAATGATGTCGGGCTTATTCTCCTTGACCGTCGTCAGCAAGGGTTCGATGGAGTCGTAGAGACCTACCACCGAAACGGTATGACGAAGGGCGCGCAAGGCGTTGCAGACATAGTATTCCGCGAGTTTACCGCCCTCGCCGGTTTTGAATTCGGGATCCTGACGCTTGATGGTGACTTCGTCCACCAATACCAACACATTCAATTTACTCTTCACTTTTCCATCACCTACGATTGTGGTCTCCGTTGAAGCGCCGCATGCTGGCCATGATGGCCGTGATATAGGCCGTCAGCTCGACCAGGGTTTCGGTTTCGCTTTTTTGCACGAACAGGTCCAAATCCTCGCAGCGGGCCATCAGCTTATGCGCCAGCTTGTCGATGTCGAACTTGCGTTGCGGGATGAAGGCGTTGATCACTTTCACCAAATTCCGACGATGGCGCCGCAGGAATTGAGCCGCCTTGATCTCCTTCAATTGCTTAGCGGTTCTTTTGCCTTCGCCGGCTGGAGCCTGTTGCGAAAAAATGCGCATCAGGCCGCGATCATAGAATCCCGGAAACTCTCCTCCCAGATAGCGCTTCTTGCGATCATAAAATCCCGCCAAGGTGACGCTCATCTTGTCGGCGGCCCATGCGGGATCGAGCGTGGTTACCACCGGCGGCTTGGGGCCGAATTCCTTCATCACCTTGTCGACGTATTGCAATTTCTTCAAGGCCGGCCAATCCTTATAGCGCTCCTGCCAATCGCTACCCGGCGCCAGCCAGACGGCGAAGGTTTCGGCCCAATCCTCGTCGGGATGGGCCTGCGCGTAATTGTCCTCCAAGTGCACCACAAAGCGTTTGGAATAAGGCTTGGCGTCGTAGGTGACGTTATAGTATTCCGTGGTGAAAGGGCCGAACAGTTCGCGCCAGCGCGTGCGCTTGTAGATCCGGTAGGCGGAATTCAAGGCATGGCCGCTTTCATGCCGTAACAACTTGAGGCACCAGGGCTCGGTTTCGCCTTCGGCCTCCAGCATCATTTTCTTTTCCAACTGGATAAGCCGGGGGTGGGCCAAAAAGAATGGAATGCCGATCATGGGCACCTTGTCGGGGCACAGCCATTCGTCGGCCAGATAGCAAGGCGGCTTGAAGCCGATGCCCCGCGCCTCGAGTTCGGAGTGGAAGCGCGCGATGCGCTCCTCCAGAACCGTGCCTTCGATTCGGACCCCCAAATCGCGAACGCGCAACTTGAGCAGTTCATCATCCGGAAGGTCTTCCCAATCGGCGGGTGTCATTCGTCGGCGTTGCGCCATTATAACCTCAGCCGCCTTTCGGGTTCATTCCAGGGAGAGTCGGAAACCGGGAAGACCCAGGCGCTGGGGCAGGGTTTCAATATAGGGATCAAGGAGCTTGCGTGCATAGCGGCCAAAGGCAGTAGACTTTCCGTAAAAACGAAGTGTCCGGTCGTCCCCGAGCACAGCGTAATAGCCTCCTCCTTTTACCGACCAGCCCGGGGTGGAGATGCGGCAATGGGGACCTGGAAGCATTTCCACGGCGGCGTGGCCACCCTCGCCTAAATACAGCGCGACGATATTGGCATGATAGGGAGTTTTGGCGATGGGTGACAGGACCACATGCAAATCGGAGCCGTTAATAATAAGAACGAACTTGCCGTCGCCGCCCATGGGATCGAGCAAGGGAACGTAAGCGCGAACCTTTAGGTCAAAAACGGTCATTTATCCCCAGAGGATAGAATGCGCGACACTACTTCCGAAGTCGAGAGGCCGGGGATTTTCTCCACAATATGAATCCGTCCCCCGTTTTTACGGACGGTATCGGCTTCGATGCAATTTTCCCCGTATTCGGAACCGTTCACATGCACATGGGGTTTCAGTTGTTCGAGAAAAGGCATGGGAACCTCTTCGTCGAACAGATGCACATAGTCCACGGCACGCAGCGCCAGAAGCATTTGCGCCCTATATTCCTGGGGAATGATGGGACGCGAGTTGCCCTTATACCTTTTTACCGAAGCGTCGCTGTTAAGGCCCACCACCAGCACATCCCCCTGTTTTTTGGCCTCTTCCAGGATATACAAATGGCCGGCATGCAGTAAATCAAAGGAGCCGTTGAGCGAGACCAGAGTTTTTCCCTGGGAGCGAAGCCGGGCGGAAAGCGGAGCCAAAGCGGCGCGGCTCAGCAGGCGTCCGGCGCCGTCGTCGGACAATTCGTCGGGAGTCACAGTGGCAGTTCCCAATTTGGCCACTACGATTCCCGCCGCGCGATTGGCAAGAGTCATGGCGTCTCTGTCGGAGAGTCCCGCACCCTTGGCCAGAGCGAAGGCCGCAACCACGGTATCCCCCGCGCCGCTCACATCGAAAACCTCACGGGCCGCCGTGGGGATACGGAATTTTTCCACAACTTTTCCACGGTTATGGAAAAAGGCCATGCCCGCGGCTCCCAGCGTCAAAAGAATGCGCGCCTCCAGCCTTCCGCTTAAATCGGATCCCACCGAATCCACTTCGGCGTCCGTCATGGGACCCGGAGCCCGACCCAACAATTCCTGGCCCTCTTTCCAATTCGGAGTGAGATAAGTGCTACCCTGGTAAAAGTCGAAATTCTGGGGCCGGGGATCCACAATGACCATTTTCCCGGCCTTTATGCATCCCTGGATAAGGGCTTGGCAAAGCGAACGGGTTAAAAAACCCTTCGCATAATCCGAAATCACCACTACCTGGGCCTGGGGTAGCTGCTCCTGAAAGGCTTGCAGGATTTTCTTTTCCGTCGCCGGGTCAATAGGGTGGGTTTCCTCATAATCGAGCCGCAACAGCTGTTGCCGCTGTCCCAACAGCCGGGTCTTTTTTATGGTCGGGCGGCCATCTTTTATCCCGGTAAGCCGAATGCCCTGGCGGAGAGCCAATTCCTGGAACTCCTCTCCATGGGAGTCCTCTCCGATTAGGCCGATAAGGTGGGTTTTACCGCCCAGCGAAGCGATATTGGCGGCGGTATTGGCCGCGCCGCCCAAAACGCGGCGGGTGGAGGTGACCGAAAGAATGGGAACGGGGGCTTCGGGAGAAATGCGGGTGCAATCGCCGCTGAGATATTCATCCAAAAAGACATCGCCCAATACCAGGATGTTGAGTTGGGGGAAGCGAGTAACGGTCTCCGCAATTTGCATGATTCTCCCGCTATTCTACTACTTCAGGTGGGATGAAAAGCGATGATACGACACCAGGATCTACAAAAAAAGCCCCCTTTCGGGGACTTTTAGGATTGGGGGGAATTTGGGGGCGGGAAAATCTCTCCGCTAGGCGGCCTGAGCCAACTCCCGCGATTCGTCCATGGCCCGCAAATTCGCCAGGCCTTTTTCCTTAATCTGGCGCACCCGTTCCTTCGAGAGGCCGATGATTTCACCGATTTCCTCCAGGTTCAACGCCTGGTGGTAATTGATTCCGAAGTACATGCTCAGCACCGTCTTTTCCTGGTCGTTCAGGCGATCCAGCAGCGACGAAATGAACTTCCGGCTGGATTTCTGCACGGTTTCCAAATCGGGCGCTTCGGTATGCTTGTCTTCGATGACGTCGACCAAAGAAGCGCTGTCTTCGCTGTTGATGGATTCGTCCAGCGAGGCATGGCGCATCCCCATTTCCATGATTTTTTCGATTTGCCGGCCGGTATACCCCATTTTCTTGCCCAATTCGTTGGTATCCACCTGCGTGCCGCCGCCGATGACTTGGCGCATGTTTACGTTATGCTTGGAGAAGCGACGCAAAATGAGCTCTTTTTCGGCCGAAATCCGGACCATGCGAGCGCGCTCGGCAATTGCCCGGGTAATCGCCTGGCGAATCCACCAAACCGCATAGGAAATGAATTTCAACTTCCGGTTAACATCGAATCGCTTGGCCGCCTCGATGAGGCCGATATTGCCTTCGTTGATAAGTTCCGGAAGGGAAAAGCCCTGGTTCTTATACATGAAGGCTACGTTGATGACGAATTTGAGATTCGCGCATACCAGATGATGGAGGGCCTTGGGGTCACCCGTCTGGATGCGCCTCAAGATTGCCACCTCCTGATCCTTGGTTAAAAGTGGGTAGCGTCCAATATCCTTGATATATTGGTAATAGAGCGAGGCGCCGTCCCAAGATTCGGTTACATGCTGGGTCATCTAATGCCTTCCTTCCTCTGCAAAAACTAAGAGCGTTAAGCTTTCCTAATAATAGAGGTTCCCGAAGCCCGGTGTGTCACAGTAGTGTCATGGAGGGGCACTTTTTCACGTAAGCGGGTAGAGACCCGGAAAGGTTGAAAAAGGGGCATTACGGCTCGCCGAAACCACCTAGGCGGGAGCAGACCGGGCCTAAATCGCAGTCAGGCCCCTAACCACGGGCCATACGGGCAGACAAAGACTTGCGCCCGGGAAAAATTCCTATTATTTCTCCACTTTCGAAGCCTTTTACCAGCTTTACCAGCCAGCCGTCCGGAGATCAAGTGAAGTACGCCGAAATCATTGCCCAAGAAATCAAAGCCAAGCCGGACCAGGTCCGCAATACCTTGGCCCTTTTCGACCAGGGATCCACCGTTCCCTTTATCACCCGTTATCGCAAAGAAGCCACAGGCTCGTTGGACGAAACGCAAATCCGGGCCATAGAAGAGCGATACGCCTATTACAAAGAATTGGACGAGCGGCGGGCCACCATCCTGAAAAGCATAGAAGCCCAAGGCAAGCTTACCGACGAACTCAAGGCCAAAATCGAAGGCGCTCAGGACAAAGTGACGCTGGAAGACTTATACCTCCCGTTCAAACCGAAGCGTCGTACCAAGGCCATGATAGCGCGCGAAGCGGGATTGGAACCCCTCGCCCGTATCCTGGAGGCCCAGGAAAAAACGGATCAGACGCCGGAGCAGCTTGCCGCGCCTTATGTTAACCCCGAAGTGAACGTGGCCGACGCCGCCGCGGCGTTGCAGGGCGCGCTCGACATTCTCGCCGAAGAGTTCGCGGAAAACCCCGAAGTAAGGCAAAACCTGCGCGATGCCGCCTTGAAAACCGGCTTGTTCGCCAGCAAGGTTCGCAAGGAATTCGAGGGCAAGCGCAGCAAGTTCGAAATGTATTATGCCTTCAGTGAAAAGGTAAGCGCGCTGCCTTCGCATCGGATTCTGGCCATGCGCCGGGGCGAAAAGGAGAACGTGCTCTCCACCGAGTTGGTTCTGAACGACGAGAAATACGTCGAAGAGTTTTCCGGCCGGGTGATAAAGGCGGGTTCCCCTTTCCGGACGGATTTGGAGCGCATGGTAAAGGACGCCTATCACCGGCTCCTTAAGCCTGCCATCGAAACCGAAGTAAGGTTGCATCTCAAGGACAAAGCGGAAGCCGAATCATACGTGGTTTTCGGCAAAAACCTCCGGCAGGTGTTGTTGGCGCCGCCGGCGGGATCCAAAGTGGTAATGGGAGTCGATCCGGGTTTTCGTACCGGCGTGAAATTGGCCGTGGTGGACGGAACCGGAAAGATGCTGGAGAATCGCACCATATATCCCATGCCTCCCCAAAAGCAAACCGACGCTTCCAAAACCATCCTCTTGGCCATGGTCGAAAGCTTCAAGGTGGAAATCATCGCCATCGGCAACGGCACCGCCTCGCGCGAAGTGGAGGAGTTCGTTCAGGAAGCCCTGGCCGGCATGGAAAATCCACCCATAAAAGTGGTGGTCAGCGAAGCCGGAGCTTCGGTGTATTCGGTTTCGCCCATGGCCGGGAAGGAATTTCCCAATTTGGACGCGACCATACGCAGCGCCATTTCCATTGCGCGCCGCGTGCAAGATCCTTTGGCCGAGTTGGTTAAAATCGATCCCAAGTCCATCGGAGTGGGGCAATACCAGCACGACGTGAACCAGACGGAAATCAAGCGCAAGCTGGAACAAACCGTCGAAAGCTGCGTGAATCAGGTGGGAGTGGACGTGAACTCTGCCAGCGAGGCTCTCCTTTCCTACGTAGCCGGCATCAACCGGGCTTTGGCGAAAAGCATTTTCGATTACCGCAATCAACACGGGGCTTTTCCTTCGCGTTCGAGCCTGGTGAAGGTGCCTTTGTTCGGACCGAAAGCTTTTGAACAGGCCGCGGGATTTTTACGCGTACACGGCTCGGACAACGTACTCGACGCCTCCGCCGTCCATCCCGAACGCTATGAGCTGGTAAAGCGCATCAGCGAGGATTTGGGGGTTCCGGTAAAGGAAATGATCGGAAGCAAGGAGGTTATCTCCAAAATCGACGTCAATAAATTCGTCAGCGACGAAGTGGGTTTACCCACCCTGGTGGACATCATCGAGGAATTGGAAAAGCCCAATCGCGATCCGCGCGCGCAATTCTCCTATGCCCATTTCGACGCCAAGGTGCAGGGGTTGAAAGACCTGCAAAAAGGCATGTGGCTGGAAGGGGTGGTTACCAATCTCACCAATTTCGGCGCCTTCGTGGATATCGGAGTGCATCAGGACGGCCTCGTCCACATATCGGAAATGGCGGACAAGTTCGTGGACGATCCCACGAAAATCTTCTCCACCGGCATGATCGTGAAAGTACGGGTGTTGGACGTGGACGTGGATCAGAAACGTATTTCCCTGTCCATGAAAAAAGAGCAGCAAGGCGAGGCCAAACCCGCGGAAAGAGGTCAGGCTGGTCAGGGTCGTGGCGCCGGCGCCCATAAGGGCAACAGGCCGCAGAAGCCGAAACGGCCCGCGGCGACGGTGGATCAATTGCTGTCGAAGTTCCAAGGCGACGACAAGAAGAAGCAGAACAACGTGAAGCTGCAATTTTCGCTGAAGTCGCTTATGCGCAGCGGCCGGTAAACTTTCCTGCCCGTTGCCATGCAGTCGGGGACAAGTTAATTTTGATTTCTCCTTTTCGGGGCGGGTTAGCTCAGTTGGTTAGAGCAGCGGAATCATAATCCGCGTGTCCGGGGTTCAAATCCCTGACCCGCTACCATTTTTTACCCAGGACGGAGAGGGCCGGAGCACGGCCCCCCACCGTCATGAGGCAATTATACGGTAAACTTCCTCAGATGAGGGAATCGTCCACGTCGGCGGAATAATCGACGCCCTTCACTCCGAAGCCGAACAATTTCAAAAAGTCATCGCGATAACCCTGGATATCGGTCAAGGTATGGACGTTTCCGGTTTCCAACCGGGGCCACAACTCCTCCACCACGCGCTGTACGTCTTCGCGCATTTCCCAATCGTCGACGCGGATGCGCCCTTCGGAATCGACGGGTATGTCTTTCCCCGTATAAATCTTGTCGCGGAACAGGCGATCCATCTGCTCCAGATAACCTTCGTGAACGCCTTTTTCCTTCATCACCCGATAGAGTACGCTGATATAAAGGGGCATGACGGGAATGGCCGAGCTGGCCTGGGTGACCACAGCCTTGTTTACCGACACAAAAGCCCGGCCGCCCTTGGGCTGCATTTTGGCGTTCAGCTTATGGGCGGTTTGTTCCAAATGGTTCTTGG
>CAYNXV010000013.1:0-4693 GCA_964401245.1 uncultured Bifidobacteriales bacterium
TCGGAAGTGTCCAGCGCCATTTTGACGGCCGTCTCCACCACGGTGGTGAGTTTTTTACCGGTATTCACCTTGCAGGCGGCCGAAGGCAAGCTTTTCGGGCCCTTGGCCTATACCAAGACCTTCGGCCTTATCGCGGCCTTGATAGTCACCTTTACCCTGCTGCCGGCCTTCGCCCATTTGCTGTTTTCCATCAAGGCTCCCACGCGAAAATGGGGAATCCGTCTGAACGTGCTCATGCTCACAGGGGGAGTGGCGGTATTATGGATTTTGCCTTGGGCAGGGATGGCTCTTTCGGCATTGGGTTTGAACGGCATTTTAGGGAAGGTTCCGCCGGAACGGATCCGCAACCCCAGAATGTGTGCATCCCTGCTCTGGCATGGCAGACACCACCAGACGGTTTCGGCGGTCATCATCGCCTTTGCGGTATCCTGGCTGTTGGCGGGTGCGTGGATGCCGCTGGGATTGAACAACCCCTTTTTCGCCAATTTCATTTTCATTCTTTTGGTGCTCGGTTTGGTCATCGGCTCCTTCCGCATCTTCATCCGCTTCTATGGGGATATTCTGACCTGGTGCTTGGAGCATAAAATCGCCTTTCTGGCCGCTCCGATGCTTATCGTGATACTGGGCTTCAATATCTGGCTGGGTTTCGACAAGGTGTTCGGCTTCGTGGCCCATGGCATCGACAAGGTAGGATGGAACGTCCGCGCCACCGCACCCTGGTCCAAGTTCTCGCATGCCTTTCCCGGCATGGGCAAGGAATTCATGCCGTCATTGGACGAGGGTTCTTTTTTACTGATGCCTACTTCCATGCCCCATTCAGGCGTGGAAGCGAACCTGCGTTATATCAAGCAGCTCGACATGAGGGTACAAGCCATTCCCGAAGTGGAAATGGTGGTGGCCAAGGCCGGCCGGGTGGAAAGCGCGCTTGACCCAGCTCCCATTTCCATGTTCGAAAACATCATCTCCTACAAAAGCGAATACAAAACCGATGAGAACGGATACCCCATCCGTTTCCGCGTGGACAAAAAAAAGGAATTCATCCGCGATGAGGACGGGAATCTGGTCCCCGACAGGAAAGGAAGACCCTATCGCCAATGGCGGGAACATATCAAATCGCCCGACGACATCTGGAATGAAATTGTGACCGTCACCAACAATATTCCCGGCTTGACCTCGGCTCCCAAACTGCATCCCATCGAGACGCGTCTGGTGATGCTGCAAACCGGCATGCGGGCTCCCATGGGGATTAAAGTATACGGCCCCGACCTCAAGGCCATCGAGGAATTCAGCTTGAAGCTGGAACTGTTGCTCAAGGAGGTTCCCTCGGTAAAGCCGGAAGCGGTATATGCCGACAGGAGTCTGGGCAAGCCCTATCTCGAAATCGATTTGAACCGGGAGGCGATGGGCCGGTATGGATTGAGCGTGGGCGAGGTGCAGCATTACATCGAAGTGGCCATAGGCGGCATGCCGCTGACCGCCACGGTGGAAGGGCGCGAGCGCTTCAATATCCGGGCGCGGTACGCCAGAGAGTATCGCGATGATCCCCAGGCCATCAAGCGCATTCTGATTCCCTCACCCATGGGGGCGCAGATACCCCTGGAGGAAATCGCCGATATCCGCTACCGTTCCGGTCCCATGATGATTCGGGGAGAAGACACCTTTCTGCTGGGTTATGTGCTTTTGGACAAGCAGGAAGGCTTTTCCGAAGTCACGGTGGTGGAGGACGCCCAGCGGTTCCTCGGCGGAAAAATAGCGTCGGGAGAACTTCAAGTGCCCGCCGGTGTCAGTTATCACTTTTCCGGAAGTTATGAAAATCAGGTAAGGGCGGAAAAGCGGCTCGCCATTGTGATTCCGCTGGTAATGCTCATCATCTTCTTTATCCTCTATTTCCAGTTCCAATCGGTGGCCGTTTCGCTGATGATATTCACCTCCATCGGCATCGCCTTCGCGGGCGGATTTATCATGTTGTGGCTATATGGCCAGCCGTGGTTTATGGGGGGTGAATTCTTCGGAGTCGATTTCCGGGCCCTCTTCCAGATACGCGCTTTCAATTTGAGCGTGGCGGTATGGGTGGGATTCATCGCGCTGTTCGGTCTCGCCACCGACAACGGGGTGGTCATCGCCACCTATCTGAAACAAAGCTTTGCCAAGCGGAGCCCTTCCACTGTGGACGATATCAGAAAAGTCGTGATGGAAGCCGGTACGCGCAGGGTGCTTCCCTGCCTGATGACCTCGGCCACCACCCTGTTGGCATTGCTGCCGGTTTTGACCTCGCGGGGCAGGGGTTCCGATATCATGATTCCCATGGCCATTCCGGTTTTCGGAGGCATGACCATCGTGCTAATCACGGTATTCGTCGTGCCGGTGCTTTATTCCGCCATGGAGGAATATCGGGTGAAGAGAAATGCATTGAAAATGAAGGTTACGGAGGACGTCTGAATGGCGCGCTATTTCCCGATAAAAACAATATTTCTGTTTATGCTGGGGGCAATGAGCCTGGTTCATGCGGGAGGGGTAACGACTCAAACGTTGGAGGAGTACCGCATCATCGCGGCGGAAAACAATCCGGGTCTCAAAGCCAAATTCCATGACTATCTGGCCGCCTTGGAAAAGGTTCCCCAGATGGGGGGCTTGCCGGATCCGGAGGTTTCCTTCGGGATTTTCATCCGGCCCATGGAGCGTTATGCGGGAGATCAGGTGGGAAGCGTTTCGCTCATGCAGATGTTTCCCTGGTTCGGTACCTTGGGAGCCGCAAGAAATGAAGCCGCCATGATGGCCGAGGGCGAATTCCAATTGTTCCGGGAGGCTCAAAACCAACTGTTCTACGAGGTGAAATCGCAGTTGCTTGACTTGTATCTGCTGGAGCGGGAAATCGAGGTTACCCGGAAGAATGTGGAAATTCTGAAAAGCCTGGAGAATATCGCCGTCATCCGTTTCAGCGGCGGTGGAAGTGCCGGAGCTTCGGCAAGCGGCGGTATGGGTGGAAGAGCATCGTCACGGAATTCGCAGGCTGATGGCGGTTCCTCGTCAGTCGATGGCATGGGAGGAATGGGTGACATGGGTGGAACTGGAGGAGGTTCCTCGGCGGGTATGGGGGGCGGAGGAGGAAGCCAGGGTTCCATGTCCGCCATGGAGGGCGGCGGCGGATCGGGAATGGTGGACGTGCTGTGGGTGCAAATGGAAGTCAAAGAGTTGGAAAACGCCCTGACGGAGTTGGAAAACCGCCGCGAAGCCCTTACCATGCGGTTCAACGGGCTGCTGGGCCGCGCGTTGGATGCACCTGTCAGCTTGCCGGCGAGTTTACGGCCGGCGGATCTTCCCTTGGCTTTGACGGAATCCATCGAAAGAGATAATCCCATGCTGAAGATGTTGGAAGCCGAAGAGAAGGCTTTCTCCTTTCAGGAGAAGATGAACAAACGGATGGGCCTTCCCATGGTGGGAGTCGGACTGCAATACGATGTCTTCCGGGCTAGGGAAGGACTGGGAATGGAGGGAGCCGGACATAACATGCTCATGCCGATGATAACCCTGAGCCTTCCCATCTGGAGGGGAAAATACCGGGCGGCGGTGAATGAGTCGGCCCTCAAGCGGGAAGGCGTGGTTGAACGTCGGGAGGATGTTCACAACAAGTTGATGGTAAGCCTGGCGGAAATCCGGCGCGATTTCGAGGACGCCGCCCGCAGAATGGAATTGTATCGGGAGCAGGCGAATCTGGCCCGGCAGGCCGTGAATATTCTGACGGCCCAATATACGGGGTCGGGAAAGGGATTCGAAGAATTGCTGCGTCTGCAAAACAAGGTACTGGATTACGAATTGCAATGGGAAAAAGCCGTTGCGGATAACAATCTTACCGTGGCCAAGGCTGAAAAATTGATAGGTGGGACATCCGCGGATAAACGAATGATCGACGCGATTAGGAAGGGCGGAAAGAAATGATGAGGATAAGGATTTTTCAAAACCGGATTTTACAACTGTCGTTGATGATGGCGGTGGGTTTGGGCCTGGGTTGGATGGTCTTCCGGGATTCCGGCGGGCATTCGGACCTTGAAAGCACGGGCAGCTCCGAGGAGGCCCAGATTTACACCTGCTCCATGCATCCCCAAATCCGGCAGGACGAACCCGGAAAATGTCCGATATGCGGGATGGAGCTGATACCTGTGACGGGCGGAAGCAGTCATGCCGGTCACTCCAGTCCCTATGTGCATTCCATGTCGGCGGAGGCTGTGGCCTTGGCGAATATCCAAACCGTCCGTGTCGACTATGTCGCTCCCGCGAACGAAATCAGCTTGTCCGGAAAGGTCGCCGTCAATGAGCGGAACCTCGCCGTCATTTCCGCCAATTTTTCCGGCAGGCTGGAAAAACTGTTCATCGATTTCACCGGACAACAGGTAAGTAAGGGCCAGAAGCTGGCCACCATCTATTCTCCGGAACTGATTACGGCCCAGAAGGAATTGCTGGAAGCCGCCCGTAACAAGGAGGCCAATCCGGTGCTCTACAATGCGGTACGCGAAAAGCTCCGGCTGTGGAAAATCGGCGACAAACAAATCGCGGCCATTGAAGCCGCCGGCGAAGTGAAAGCACAACTGGATATTTATGCGCATGTTTCCGGAGTCGTGATTAATCGGGGATTCTCAACCGGTGATTTCGTGAACAGGGGAAGCATTCTTTTCGAAATAGCCGATCTTTCCAAGGT
>CAYNXV010000013.1:4703-25310 GCA_964401245.1 uncultured Bifidobacteriales bacterium
TTTTGGATGCCTATGAAAGCGACATCCCTTTGATTAGGGTGGGAGAGAAAATGACCTTTACCGTCGCCTCCATTCCCGGACGCGAATTCGCTTCCACGATAAGCTTCGTCGATCCCTTGGTCAATCCCCAAACCCGCACGGCCGCGGTACGGGCGGAGGTCGCCAATCCGGGCCTGATTCTCAAGCCGGATATGTTCATCAACGCCAAGGTCAAGAACACCATTTCCATCGAGGAAAAGTCGCTGCTGATTCCTAAATCGGCGCTGCTTTGGACGGGGGCACGGTCGGTTGTCTATGTGGAGGTTTCCGAAGGCGGAATGCCCGCTTTTGAGATGCGGGAGATAACGCTGGGCGCGCGATCGGGCGACTATTACACCGTGGTAGCCGGTCTCAACCCGGGTGATAAAGTGGTTGTGAACGGAGTGTTCGCCATAGACGCCGCCGCCCAACTCAGCGGAAATTACAGCATGATGAACCGGCCGGCTGATTCGGATAGCCGTGACTTCGGTGATTTCACGGCGCAATTGACCGATATCGTCGATGCCTATTTCGATATCAAGAACGGACTGGTGGATAGCAACGTCGGCAAGTCGACGGTTTCAGCCCGGAACCTATCGGAACTTCTGAAGGCCACGGATTCTTCGCTTTTGACCGGTGAGGCTCTTGAAACCTGGAAGGATTGGGAAAAACAGCTGCAAAGTTCCCTGAAATCATTTGTATCGGCGAAAGACCTCAATGCGCAACGGGAACTTTTCGGTACACTTTCAGATACCTTGATATCCGCTGTGGGATTTTTCGGAGCGAACAACAGGGAGTTGTATATAAACCATTGTCCCATGGCCCAGGATGGCAACGGAGCGCATTGGCTGAGTGAATTCGAAGAAGTGAAAAATCCCTATTTCGGAGAAGCGATGATGAATTGCGGCGATGTAGTAAAGAAATTTCCCCCCTCGAAAGAGCTGAAGGGGAAGGGGTTGCCAGCGAAGGGAAGTTCTCCATCAATAGGCCACTTCCACTGAGCAATGGGCATGATTCACCAAAGCCGTGGAAACGCTGCCCATCAAATAGCCGCGGGCGTTTCGGGGTCCCCGTCCACCGAGGAAAACAACATCGGCGGCCCAATCCTCGGCTTCTTGAAGCAGCAATTTGCGCGGGTCTCCGCTCAGCACGGCGATGGATATCTCAAGGCCCGATTTTTCCAATAACCGGGCGCCTTTTTCGGCTTGGTGTCGTGCCCATTCCACCAGGCTGGTCTCGGCATGCGGTATGAGATTGGCGACCCTTTCATCCGCAACCGTCGCTATGCGGACTTGCGTTTCCGTGGGCCAGTTTCCTTCGGCCAATCGGCGTAAGGCCTTTTCAGACCCCGGAGATCCATCGGTAGCCACCAGAATCCGGAGTGCGCCTGATTTTTTGGTAGCGCGTCGCGCCAACCTTACGGGAAAATTGGAATGGGTTACGATTTTTTGCGAAACGCTTCCCAGGAAAAGGCGTTGCCAGGCGCCCCTGCCGTGCGATCCGACTACGATTAAACCGGGCTGCAAGGATTCGGCCCGTTTGAGAACGCCGTCTGCGGCCGAATCAGCGGAGGCTTCGGCGGTGATGGTCCAGTCGGGAAAAATAGCCGCGAGTTTGGCCTTGCCTCTTTCCGCAACTTCCTTGGCCTGCGCCACCCACTCCTCAATCCGGTGCGCCGCCGTTTCCGCAGCCGCTAGAATGGGGGGATAAAGCCAAGGTTCGGAAGCATCCAGGTTGGCGGGAACGATAACGTCCGCAACCGTCAGAACCACGGCTTCCAGTTTCTTGGGCAGTCCCGCCCGGCGCAATTCTTCGATGGCGATATCGCCGTATTCCGATCCATCATATCCGACTAAAATTTTCATGGCTTTGATTCCTAACCGGGTGCTTGAGGGTTCTTAAAGTATAAACCCGGTTTGCCTTCTTCCACCTCCACGTATTCCCAAAATTTGTCATTATGCCCATGATTGATCATTGGGTTCGGTATCAGCGAGATACCCTAGTCTGGGCAAGGCTGTCGGGAGTTGAACCTGCCGACTTTTTGTATAAGGGCTGACGGTTTTCAACCACTTTCCCGTTGCCCGCCAACTCATAGTGGAGTACGGCAGGTAGGCCCCACCATTCCAATCGTCCCGCATTGCCGACGAAGGCATCGAGAACCGAACCGGTTTGCAGCGCCAGCAACACTTTTCCCCCGCCGTTTAAATCCACCTGGGCCTCTCTATGTACCCACATGGCATCGGCGAATATGCTCCCGGGCCCCTCGGTGCGTAAGTTGAGATAGTCGACATCCCCTTCGAGATAAAGGTTTCCGAATCCGTTTACGGTGGCATTCACTTCGCGCAAATCACCGCCAAAATGCAGGTCACCTGTCCCGTTCACCTTAATGTCGAAACGGTCCGTTCCGGGAAAAGCCTCCACATAAAGCGGGGATGATTCGTTGTGGACAATACCATTCAAGTTCGGCAGCAAACAGACCACTTCGGTTCCATAACCCGGCGCGAAGGACGAGGTCCACTCGATGAAAAGGGTACCCCCGATGATATAAGTATCGAAATAGCGCATTTGATTTTCGTCGGTGGTAATGGTTACCGAAGATGTATATCCCCGTTTGACCGTAACCGGCACCGGCGCCAGCACTTCCACCCGGGTATAACTGCCCACCTGGCGGATTTCGGTGAGGGGTATGGGGTCTTCCACATGCAAGTCCATGTTGACGATGCAGGCCGAAAACCAAAGTGGCAGGGAAAGGAGCAGCGGAATTTTCGTGTATGAACGCATGGGGACACCTCCGGAAGCCTTTTACTTCAAATTCCGGGCCAACTGGAAAACCCGCTATTTTGACGTTTATTCGGCCATTTTGAAGCAGGGCTTCCCGTGGCGTCCACAGATTGGACAGATTTGCGTCCAAGTTACCGGCAGCGGCTTTATTCTCAAAAAAATCAATTAAAGAGGGACGTAGTACCGTAAAAATCGGATGATTGGCTCTGCATGACCCTTCCTGCTTTTCTCCGTCTATTGCCGTTGGGAGCGCTTTATCTCCTATACGCGGTTATGCGCAGTCGGCCCGAATTCCAAGGAGATGAGGGACGGTATTTTCAATTCGCGCACAACCTGCTCCGGGGCGGGTATGCCACCCAAGAAACCCTTTTCCTGTGGAACGGCCCCGGCTATCCCCTGGTATTGGCGGCCGTGTTGGCGTTGAAATTGCCGTTATTGGCGGCGAAACTCATCAACGCCTGCCTGCTTTTTGCCGCCGTTCTTTATTTCCTGTCCACCCTGCGGCATTATATGTCCGAATCGCGCGCCCTGGTTTATGCTTATGCGGCGGGCCTTTATCTGCTCTTGCATGGGTCGCTCATCGAATTTTTGATGTCGGAGCCGCTGGCGGTTTTCCTGGTTTCCGCCGCCGGTTTCCACTTCACGCGCTTTATCCGGTCGGGACGGTTTTCGCGTCCTCATTTCGCCGCCGCGGCTTTGGCTTTGGCTTTCCTGGCTTTGACCAAGGTTTTTTTCGGTTGGGTGCTGCTGGCCTGCCTGGCCGTCGTCTTGATTCCGGCCCTTTTTTTACGCCCCCTGGCGCTGAGGGTGTTCGTGCTTACACTATCGGCCTTGGTGCTATGCCTGCCTTATCTGGCTTACACTTTTAAAGTCACCGGCAAGGTTTTCTATTGGGGAAATTCCGGTGGGGTGCAACTGTATTGTATGTCCTTGACGGAAGACTATTTACTGGGTGACTGGTTGAATTTCGATGCTGTGCTGGCCCATCCCCAATTCTTCCGGGAACAGCACGAAATATTCAAGAATTTGGCATCCCAGGATTACGTGACGCGGGATGAGTGGTTTCAAAAGGCGGCTATCAAGAATATCCGGGAAAAGCCGGAAAAGTTTTTTCGGAATTGGCGAGCTAATTTGAACCGCATGGTGTTTGGATACCCTCAATCGCGCTATCCCGGGGCGGATTCCGCTTTGGCCACCGGCAATCGAAGCGTGGTCTATGCGGGGGTGTTTTTCCTTTGGGGTCTTTGCGTCATACCGCTATCCCTGCGGTGGAATCGAGTCCCTTCTGAATTAAAGATGGCGTTGGTTTTCACCCTTATCGCCCTGGGAGGCCTTTCGCTGCTGAGCGCCATTCCCCGGCTGATTTTTCCGCTGATACCCCCGCTGCTTTTGATGTCTTTTTACGCCCTCGAAAACCTTCTGAAGCTGGAATGGGTTTCCGAAGGTTGAAAAATCAGGCTTTAACGTCCAAACGTCCTCCGACACCCGGAGCAGAGGGGGGCGGGGGAAGGGAGCGCAGCAAGGCGGCGGCATGTTGCTCCATCAAATCATGGGATTTTTTGAGCAGCTTGGGATTGACGGCAGTGCCGCTCGCTCCGTCCATCGCCATTGTTACAGGTAGAATACCGTCCATGGAAACCCTCCATTACTCTATCGGCGAAATCGAACCGGACTTTAGCGGGCGGCTAAACCGGGGTTTTTCCTGCCGTAGAAGCTATTATCTTGTAATTCCTTATGCCTAAAAAATTCATTATACAGGGTGGCGTCTCCTTGCGGGGGGAAATCACCATTCGCGGCGCGAAAAACGCCGTAACCAAGGAAATGGTCGCGGCGGTGCTGGCCCCCGGGAAAAGCACTCTCCGCAACGTCCCCAGCATCGGCGATGTGGAAATCACCTGTCGGGTGCTGGAATCGCTCGGCTGCGGCGTGGAGCATCATCCCGAAGAGGGGATTCTGCGCCTGGACGCGGGAACTCTCCGGACCCATGAAGTGCCCATGCAATATTCGGGCGTAAACCGTATTCCCATCCTCATGGCCGGCGTGCTACTGCACCGGTTCGGCAAAGCGGTGATTCCCATGATGGGGGGCTGCGCCATCGGCCCGCGCCCCATCGACTTTCATTTGCAAGGCCTGGAAAAGCTCGGCGCTTTAGTGGAATACAAGGACGGCGCCTACCACTTTGAAGCCAAGCGCCGTTTGGTGGGAGCCCATATCGTGCTTCCGTTTCCCAGCGTAGGCGCGACCGAGAATATCATGATGGCGGCCAGCATGGCTAAGGGAACCACCGTCATCAAAAACGCCGCCATCGAACCCGAAATCGTGGACCTCGCGCTTTTTCTGCAATCTATGGGCGCGGTCATCACCCAGGAAACCGACAGGACCTGGATAATCCAAGGCGTGGAATCGTTGCGGCCCGCGGAGCATACCGTCATCAACGATCGCATCGAAGCCGCTTCGTTCGCGGTCTCGGCCATCGCCACGCGGGGCGAGGTGTTCATCCGCGGCGCGGATCAATTGCATATGCTGGCCTTCCTCAATTGGCTGCGCAAGGCCGGCGGCGATTTCCAGGTGCGCGAAAAGGGAATACTGTTCAATGGCGCGACTTCCAAAATCAGGCCCATAGCCGTGGAAACCGCCGTGCATCCCGGACTCATGACCGATTGGCAACAACCGCTGGTTATCCTGCTGACACAGGCGCCCGGCGCATCCGTGATCCATGAAACGGTTTATGAAAATCGCTTCGGGTACACCGAGGCGTTGAACCGTATGGGCGCCAATATCCAGCTATTCGACGAATGCCTGGGTGGCGCCGCCTGCCGCTTCCGTCATCTGGGCCACCTGCATTCGGCGGTGGTCACCGGTCCCACGCCCTTGCGCGGGGCGGATATCGACATTCCCGACTTGCGCGCCGGCTTTTCGTACTTGGTGGCCGCGGTGCTGGCCAAGGGCACCACCCGGCTTACGAACGTCCGGTATATCGAGCGCGGATACGACAGAATCATCGAGAAGTTCCGTGACCTGGGAGTGCGCATCGAGGTGGAAGGCGAGGAGTGAAGCTCTTCCTTGTTTTCGCTTCGGGTTAATTTTATCCTTAGCGCATGCCCAAATCCTATTGCTTTCTCTCGAAAAAAGGCGGCGTGGGAAAGACCACGCTGACCTTGAATTGCGCCCATGCCCTGGCGTTCTCGGGTTTCCGGACCCTGCTTGTCGACGCCGACGGCCAGGCGAACCTTTCGCGTCAATTCTTCGACGTGAAACCCCAGGGAAACGTGGGGGAATCCGGCGACATCACCCATCTTCTGTTGGGCCGGGTAGAGGTCGACAAGATTATTCGACCCACCCACTACGAAAATCTGGACCTCATCTGCGGAAGCGTGAGCCTCGAGGATTTACCCCTGCTCGACGCCAAAATCATCCGCGAGCCGGCTCGTCTCAAGAACGCCCTGCAATCGGTGCTGGCCGATTACGACTTCGTGCTCTTCGATTGCCCGCCCGCCTGGAATTGGATTTCGCGCCTGGTGCTGTTCAGCTCCGACGCCGCCGTGGTGCCCGTGCAGGCGGAGCCCTTCGCCTTGCAGGGTTTGCGCGACTTGGCCCATATGCTGGGGCGCATGACGGCCACGGCCCAATTGCATAAAATCGTAATCAATATGTATCGGGCGAATACCCAATTGCATCAGACCATTCTCAAGGAGATTTCCGAGGAGTTTCCCGGCAAGGTGGCGAAGCAGCGGGTCAGGCTCACCATCCAGCTTGCCGAAGCCGCCAACGAAGGGCGCAGCGTATTCGAATACGCTCCCGCCTCCATAGGGGCGCTCGATTTGTACAGTCTCTGTTTCGAATTGTTCCAGCTCTCTCCCGAGCGGGTGCGAGCGGCCGCGGAATCCCTCAAAGGCGAACCTCAGGCGCTGGTGACCACCGAAGCGGAGTAAAGTCGGAATTCTAGGGAGCGGATTCCCCCATCCCGAATTCCAGCATAAGTTCCCTGCGTTGGCCTTCGTCCTTGTTCCCGTTCAACTTCCAATAGGTTTTCCTGCGAGCCACGATAAGCTCTCCGGATTCGCCTTGATTGTTTTTCCACAGCAGGAGTTTGCGGGGATGTTCCGCCTCCACGAAATATTCGGTCCATTCGTCGGAGGTGCCTACCCGCCAACGATGGGCGGCGAATTTTCCCAACCCGATGTCGAATTCCTCGGCCTGGAATTTTTCAATGGTAACGGTACGGCCCGCCACGGGAAGATGCTGACGCCGGGTATCCCAGAGGCCCCTGACCAGGGTGACGGAGCGTTTTTTTCCTGCCGGCATGAATTCACCGTCCAATTCGCGCAGAAGAATGGGCATTTCGTCTTCGAAATAGACGACGGTGGCGTCCAGCGGCAGGGTTTTCACCTCGTTGCCTTCCGACTCGAAATAGGAGTGCAAGGTCGATACCACCGAATGTTTGCGTGGTTCCAATTGATGGTAAACATGACCGCACCATTCCTGTGCCGTCAGGGAGATTTTTTTGGGGATGAAGTCGCGCTTGACCCGGCCTCCCGACAATCCTGCGAATACCGAAGTCATGACGGAATAGTCGTAAATACCGGTGTTGAACTTGAGCACGTTGTTCAATTTCAATACGGGAACCCGGAGTACGGGAGCCGTGCGGGCGCTTTCGATTTTGATGCGGGTCCGATCGTTCAGCTCTTCGTAAACATAAATCAGAACCGCCTGACCTTCGCGCATTTCGCCGTAACGCAAAGTCTGGACTTTATAGGTGGCGATTTCCGCCAGTCCCGATTTCCAATAGTTCCAGAATTCGGGAGACCGGACGATTTCGCCCTGCACGGCGGAGGTCATGACGAAAGCCATGACGAAAGCGAAGGATAGCGTGCGCAAGGTCGTCATCAGGGCGCGGGCAGCAGCAAGGTCACGCCGACAAGCGTTCCGTCTTTCATTGCGAAGGCCTGGGGATTGCTCCTGTCGATTTTCGCGAGACGCTGTTTGGCATCTTCACTGATGTTGCCTTTGGCATCGACGAAAAGCTTCCGCTCATTTTCGTTGATCAGGGCCAATGCGCCTTTCCAATTCTGCGCGCTTACCGCGGAGAAAAACTTTCCGACGGTTTCCTGCAATTCAGATTGGGTCACATCCGCGGCGGCCACTTCCTGAGAGGCTTCCAAATCAGCTGCGGGGTCCAGAGGGTCGAGAGAAGAAGTCTGCTCGGACCCTGCCTCTTCGGAGAGGGTGACGCCGTCCCCCTGTCTCAAGTTGGGCAGCAATTCCACTATCCCGGCCAGGCGACCTTCTACTACCCGGACGGAAGGCAACCGGATGAGCCTTTGTAATTCCAACGCCTGCAATTGGTTTTGCTTTTCTTCCGGAACCTGGCCCCGAGCGTCCAATATCTGCTCGCGCTCGTTCGGCGTAAGGTGGTTCACGGCGTACAGAAAATCCTTTTTGGAAATGGATTCCCCGAAGCCCGTCAATAGCGTGAGTAGGTCATCGTTCTGAGGGGGCATATTGGACTGGGCCGTGCTCCCCCTGTTTGAGGCGCAGGCTAAGAGCGAAGCGGTCATGGCAACAACGACAAATCTCGATAAAAAGGCAAATATCATGGAAGAATCCCCCTTTTCTGTAACCGCTCAATTTGACTCGAACGGACGGAGTGGTTTCATACGACACGAATAAATATAGGTTCAGTGTAGGGATATTGTTGGCGATTTAACGTCTGGAAACAGCCCCAGTCAAGTTTTAAGAGAATTTTCAAATTCACCAGGATTTTTTGACCTTTCCGGAAAAATGCCGTATTCACAGCCTCTCATCGTCCCTTTTGCCGATTTACAAGGCAACTCGGCAATGGTAACTTTATCCGGGAGCAGTGCTCGGAATCCGGCGCTTTGTCGGATCGTGGTAGGTATTCCCCAATTCAATGCTGAGTAAAAGAGACGGCGAAATCATCAGGGTCATGGCCAGCGTATCGGTGGTCATCGCCCATTGCATTCACCACTGGGTCAAGAAATTCGCCCAAAACGGGGAAATTCTTTCCCTGGGCTATTTTGCGGCCATTGCCGACCAATTGACCCGTTTCACCGTTCCGGCCTTTCTCTTCCTTTCCGGATTCGGTTTGGCATTACAGGTTCAGAACCGGGGCCTCGATTTAAAGCATTATTACCGCACCCGGATGTTCAAAATCACGGCTCCGTTTCTTCTCTGGTCCTTCATAACCTCCTTCCGGCATGTCGAGTACTTCAAGTCCCTAGACTGGCAAAACTCCTTCGCCGCCGCCTTGGGTGATTGCCTTTTCTTCCTGTTCGTGCGGGGATTCGATTACCAGTATTATTTCCTTATCGTCATCTTCCAGTTCTATCTGGTTTTCCCCTTCATTTACCGGCTGGCGGCTTCCCGTGCCTGGCTTTTCGGTTTCGTCGTCCTCCACCTTTTTTTCATGTCGCCGATGGAATTTTTCCTCCAGAACATGGGAATGACCCTGCCGCGCTTCCATTCCCATTTCATCCTTTATCATTGGCTGTATTGCTTCGTGGGTATCCACGCCGCCTTGAACAAGGATTTTCTCATGCCGAGGCTGAACCGGTGGAGCCTCAACGGGACCTTCGCCTTCTGGCTATTCTCCTTTCTGCTGGTCGCCGCCGAATTCACCCTCAACATATCGGCCGGAAAATCCCTGGGCAATTCGGATCATTTCAATCGCTGGTCTGTAGTCCTTTTCTGCCTGGCCTCGCTCATGTTTTTCATCAAAATGAGGCCCGTTTTGGAACGAAGCTTCTATCCGCGTCCGGTTGCCGGGTTTCTGGTATCCCATGTCGCTCCCTTCACGTATTTCGTCTATCTCGGCCATACCCATTTGCTGCGGCTGGCCGAAGCCTACTTTCCCCGGCAGGGAGCGCTGGATATGGCTATGCGCACCGCCTTCGTGGTGGGAGGTTCCTATCTGGCCGCCTGGGCCGTGCAAAGCCTGCTGCGCAAGGCTCCGAATTCGCGCGTCTGGTTCGGGCTTCCCAAGCGCGCCGAAGTGGATTGGAAATCCTTCGGATGGACGCCGCCCGCTGCGACCGCCCAGCCGGTCATGCCGCAATCCTCTCCCAAGTCGCAATACTCCCGCACCGGCTGAATGCGCTCGGCCCGGCCACCCGGTTGGCGCGCAGGCCGTTCCGCTTTTCGTGCGAAAACGATTTCGATTCCCATTGTGATCTCCGTATGACGGGTCTTTTATCCTTTTAATGGGTAATTTATTTCCCGTAGTCCGCGTATAGTAAGGGAGAAAATCATGCAAGAGTCAATGACCATGGCGGAAATCGCCGGGCGTCAGGCGCCGTTGCTGAGCGAAGAACAGCAGGAGTTGTTGAAAAGAACCATTTGCAAAGGCGTGACCGAGGACGAGTACCGGTTGTTCCTCTACCAATGCGAGCGGACCCGGCTAGACCCCTTTTCGCGCCAAATCCATGCCGTTAAAAGATGGGACAGGCGCGAGGGGCGTGAGGTGATGACCATTCAGACAAGCATCGACGGGCTCAGGCTCATCGCCGAAAGAACCGGCAAATACGAAGGCCAGACCTCCGTTTTATGGTGCGGCGACGACGGCATCTGGAAAGACGTGTGGCTGTCGAAGGAGGCTCCTTCCGCCTCCAAGGTGGGCGTTTATAAAAACGGTTTCCGCGAACCCACATGGGGCACCGCGCTTTGGAGCGAATATGCCCAAACCTATCCGGAGCGCGGCGGAAACCCCGCGAAACTGACGCCCTTCTGGCAAAGAATGGGCGCCTTGATGTTGGGTAAATGCGCGGAATCGCTGGCCCTTCGCAAAGCCTTTCCGCAGGAGTTGTCGGGGCTGTATTCCCAGGAGGAAATGGCGCAAGCGCATAAGCCCCAGGAAGCCGAAGCATCCATCACTTATCAGGAACTCGATAAGGAACGTCGCCAGGCCAAAGTGTTGCGGGCCGACATGAATCGCAGCTTTCAGGCTTGCACCGAACCGGGTGAATTGAAGAAGGACGCGGCCCGTTATGTCCGTCTGTTCGGCAAGGAAATCTGGACGCGGCCGACCTTCAAAGACGACTTCGAGACTTTCGGCGATTTGGCCAAGGAACACATGGAAAGAGTGGAGGGCGAAGCGTATCGGCGCTCTGCCGAAGGTCTGGCCGAGTGGCGCGCATTGCTGGACAAATGCGCTTCATTGGAGGCTCTGGCTGCATTCGTGGACGCCTTCCGCAAAGTGCCCTATTTGCAAGTCACCGAAAACGAACAGGCCTTGCAGGAAAAGGCGCAAGAACTGGGGCTGGAAAATTACACGGATGTGGATGAAAGGCCCGCAAGTCCGTCCCTTTCCGCGCCCCGCTCCGTTCCACCCCAGGAAGTGCAGTCCCTGGAAACCCGGATTCTGGAAGTGGAAGCCTTGCCGCCTCGCGGTAAAAGGGGCAAAGGCGCCACCATGCTTTATGTGGCCCACACTTCGAACGGGGAGTTCCATATTGCCACGGAAGAGGACTTCGCGGCCTTGACCCGGGCAAAGGGAAGCCATGTGGCGTTGGAATTTCATCAGAACGCCGAGGGATTATTGACCGTACTGGATTTCAGGCTGATTCCGGCGCTAGCCGGGTAGTGGGGATGCCGTCAAGTGGCGGAAGAGGTGGGATTTGAACCCACGGTACGGTTGCCCGTACTTCAGTTTTCGAGACTGACGCCTTAAACCACTCGGCCACCCTTCCGGGCGGATAAGTTAATAAAAAATTCCCTTCCAATGCCTGTTTTGGGCCCTTTCCGGTGGAGTCCAATAGCTAGCTTTTGCTGAGATGTCGCACGAACCGGTTACTCCGCTTTCCGTCTCTCCCGGACTTCCCTACCCACTGGGCGCCTCCGTGACCGATGACGGTGTCAATTTCGCCGTTTATTCACGGCACGCCGAGGCTATCCACTTGGTCCTCTTCGATTCGCCCGAAGGCGAAGCCATCCTTTCCATTCCCCTTACTGCGCGATCGGGCTTTGTATGGCACGGGCTCGTGCATGGGCTCAAAGCAGGTCAACTATACGGACTGAGGGCGCAAGGCCCCTATCAGCCCGAAAAAGGGCTCCGCTTCAACTCCCACAAGTTACTCATAGACCCCTATGCGAAGTCCCTGGTCGGACGCTTTTCCAATAAGGACGGATTGCTGCTGGGTTACACTCCCGGCGGGGCCGATGCCGATTTGACTTTCGATACCCGCCCCAGCGATGGAGGAATGCCCAAGTGCCTGGTGCACGGTATGCCTTTCGACTGGCAGGGCGTCGAACCACCCCGGTTGCGACCTTCCGAGTTGGTGATTTACGAAGTGCACTTGAAAGGCTTCACCCGTGACCCTTCTTCAGGAGTCGAAAATCCGGGGACGTATCTGGGCTTCCTGGAAAAAATCCCCCATCTCAAATCACTGGGAATCAATGCCGTCGAGTTTCTTCCTCTGCAGGCCTTCTACTCGGAGGATTTTCTCGCCGATAGGGGGCTGACCAATTACTGGGGTTACAACACCGTCGGATTTTTCGCTCCGCACCCCCAATACGGCAGCGGGTCTTATCCGGGCTGCGAGGTAGAGGAATTCAAAACCCTGGTGCGCGAATTGCATCGCGCTGGCATCGCCGTGATTCTGGACGTGGTTTACAACCATACCGCTGAAGGCAATGAGTTCGGACCCACCTTGAGCTTTCGCGGGCTCGACAACCCGGGATATTACACTCTTCCCGAAGAAGGAAGCCATGCCGGACGCGGTTACATGAACTATACCGGCACCGGCAATACCGTCAACTTTGGGCACAAAGGGGTAACGCGCCTATGTCTCGACTCCCTGCGGTATTGGGTCGAGGAGATGCGGGTGGACGGCTTCCGTTTCGACCTGGCCACTGTGCATGGGCGCAGTTTCCGCGTAGACTTCGACAAAGAGGCCGCCTTTTTCACGGCCATTGCCCAGGATCCGGTGCTGGCCCGGAGTATTCTCATCGCCGAGCCCTGGGATATGGAAGCTTACGAGGTGGGAGGTTTTCCCGAAGAATGGAGCGAATGGAACGGAAAGTTCCGCGACACGGCGCGCCGGTTTTGGAAGGGCGAAAGCGTTTCCTCCGAAGAATGGCGCGCGAGATTCACCGCTTCGCCCGACGTGTTTCCGCCGGTTCAGGGAAGAATGCCTTATCACAGCGTCAACTTCATCACCTGCCACGACGGCTTTACCCTGATGGATCTGGTTTCCTACGAAGCCAAGCACAACGAGGCCAACGGGGAGGATAATCGCGACGGGAACGACCATAACATTTCGGTCAATTGCGGACATGAGGGACCTACCGAAGACGAAGCCGTGAACCGGTTGCGCTGGAAATTGGCCAAAAACCATTTCTGCACCCTGTTTTTCAGCCACGGCATACCCATGATATTGGGCGGAGATGAAATGTTGCGGACGCAGGGCGGAAACAACAACGCCTATTGCCAGGACAACCCCATCAGTTGGTTCGACTGGGGCATGGCCGAAAGCCACGGCTTTGCCATCCGATTCGTCCGGAATCTTTTGCGGGTGCGTAGCGCCTTCCCGGTTTTCACCTGCCCCATGCCTTGGAGCGAGGTAGGGGAGGACTTCCTCCGTTGGCTATTTCCCGACTCCATTCCCTCGGCGCCCGAACCTTCCGGCGCGCAGGGCTGCCTCTTGGGACCTCATCCGGAATGGACCGGAGGCGCCACTCTTCTCCTTTTGTTCAATCCGTCTTCGGTCGAAGCGTCTTTCACCTTACCGGATATCGAAGAGGACAGGCGGTGGTACGGGTTGATCGACACCGCCCGGGAAGATATACCCGCAGACGATATCCCCCTGTCCTCGCCTCTTGAAGGCACCGGCAGAATGGTGTTGGTGCCGTCTCGTAGTTTCGCATTCTTGGCGGCCCTGGCGTCACAATTGGAGACGCCGGCCCTGTAAATCGATCGACCGGAGAAAGCTATGCAAGAATTCCTGGGTGGAAGCGACATCGATGACATGGAATCCCACCTGCAATCGGTTCTGCTAACGGAAATCCCCCTTAGCAAGGCTTTGGGAATCAAGGTGATGGAGGCCCAGCCGCCCCGGTTGGTTCTGGAAGCACCGCTGTCTTATAACCTTAATCACAAACATACCGCCTTTGCAGGAAGCCTGAATGCCGTGGCCACCCTGGCCGGATGGGGAACCCTCTATACGGCATTGTACCGGACCGGCCTGAAAGCCCAGGTCGTGATTCAGGAAAGCGCCATTTCCTATATCAAACCGGTAACTTCTGATTTTCAGGCGATATGCGATTATCCTCCCGAAACGGATTTTTCCCAGGCGGTGGAGCTTTGCCTGCGTAAAGGTAAAGGCCGGATCAGTCTGGATGTACCTCTTTTCGGAGTCGGGCGCCCGGTGGCTCCCGATGAGGCGGAAGCCGGGCCTCTGGCGGTCTTTTCGGGCATTTATGTGATTCTCAGGTCCTGAATACGGTTCCCATCGCCACGGCTGGTCCCCACAAAGGGTGGGACATTTCATCGGCCGATCTGGGGGGTTCATCGGCCTATCCAGGCATTTCGTCGCCTAATCCCTGTTCGCATACTGCATGTGTTCCTAACTCCTCCGGAAAATACCGGAGAACCTTTTTGATGAACCGTCCTACCCCGGATGAACTTTTCCGTCTATATCGGCCCCGAGTGCTGTCCTTTTGCCGCCGGTTCGCAAGGAGCAATGAAGACGCACATGACTTGAGTTGCGAGGTATTTTTTCGCATTGTTCGGGGCTATTCGGGATTTGACGGCCGCTCCCATGTTTCCACCTGGATATTGGCCATCTCCCGCAATGTTTGTTTCTCCCATATTTCCCGCAGGCGCAAGGAAGCTGCTACGATGCAGCCGCAGATTTGCGACTATACGGGCAATCCGGCCTCGCCTTTTGGTTCCTCGGTATTCGATATTCATAAAGAGGAAGATGACATCCTGGGAAATATCGTGATTGAAAATGCCATGGGAATATTGGGAGCCCAATTACGTGAGATTGTTATAAAATACCACATTGAAGGTCTGAGCCAGGCTGAAATCGCGAATGAATTAGGCGTTTCCCGACCCGCTATCGGCAAGAGCCTTAAAAGGGTGGAATCCCGCTGGCAGGAGATGCTCAAAGGTGGAAAAGGTTTTTCCGTTACCCCTATATCCCGAAATAGGCGACGAAAAACAAAAATCGGTGGGGTAACCCTGAAAGCCGCAGCTTAGTAGCTGATTGGGAGGGTCGCATATCGGATTCCGCACGGATTTCTCATCTCTAGGCTTTTTTCTGCTTAGGGGAATATTGAAGGCGGAGCATCTGGTTCCCATATCCCAGCTGCTGGATAAAAGCAGCCCGGTAAACCGCACCGCCAAGCGGGGCGACGATGTGTTCCAGGCTCTGAACGCCCTTTCGCAAGTTGAAAAACTGCGCGACAAGGCCAAGGAATTGCTTCGCGGAAATCCGGTGCTCCATCCCAGTTGCGCCTTGCGGAAAACTCCGCCGCGGGCATTGGCGGGAAGCTGGCACCAGGATTTTCTTCCCCCTGGGGCACAGGAAACGGTTTTGCTCAACGTCTGGCTGCCTCTTACGTCAACCGATCCGGAACGGGGTTCGTTGTTGGTTTGGCCCCGCAGCCATAAGGCAGGTAAGCTCCCGCACAATTTTTTGCTGAAGGAAATCCCCGAGGAGGAACTGCCGGCAAAGGGCGCACCCCTGTCCTTTTCGCTCCATCCCGGAGACGTGCTGCTTTTCCATCACATGCTGGTACATGCTTCGGGAGCCAATTCGTCACACCGGTCCATTTGGTCCGCAGATTTCCGTTACGCTGTGAGCAGAAGTACATAATACTTGTTGCATCCCGTCACAAAGAGGGGCATACTTTTTCCGGATTCACAACCACTTCCCGAAAAGGAGAGAACATGGCCGCTAAGAAGAAAAAATCCGCCTCGAAATCCTCGGCAACCAAAAGCACAAGTGCAAAGCCCAAATCCCTGCTCAGCTTCCTTTATTGGACCTTGAACGATCCGGAAACCCAGGCCCGCTTTTCCAATCAGCCCCGCAAAGTGATGACGGAGTTCGGATTGAAGGCCGACGTGCAAAAACTGATACTGTCGCGCAGCAAAAATCGAAACGACGATTTTTTCAAACTTGACGAAGTTCTTTTGTTGGTAAAAAGAGACTTGGTGCGTTCCGGCGAAAACGTTTCCTCGTGGTAAGGTGATTGGTTGGTAGAAAAGGAGGCTGGATGCTGATAGAACCGGCGACGTTGATGAAGGCGATGGGAAGGGAAATCCCTGAAGTACTGGTCGACAAGGCCTCCTTTTCCCGTATCCGCGAAGCATCGCGGGCGCTTCCTCCCGCTCTCTCCAGCCATTACCTCGAGTGCCGATTGGGCAAGGAGGCCGGCCCTGTGGACTGGCTTACTTGCGCGTCGACCCGTGAGGCCGGCGATAGGGTATTGGCCTCCCTCACAAAATCTCCCGGCAGCTTGGGTGCGGCGGCCTTCCATCCGGATTGGGAACATTTACGGCGATTTTTTGCGATTTGGGGTAACCCCCGATCCACTCTCAATGCCGAATTACCCATTGTTTGGATGGAATTCGACATGACTGTGCCCAAAGGTGCGATGCCGCTACCTAATATCATCGTGCGCTTGGCTTCGGGCCATCCTACTTCTATGGGGACGAAGGCCTCGAAAAACCTCCGAAACCACCCCGGTCTCAAAGCCACTCTGAAAACACTGCAGGTTTTGGGCCAGGGAGACTTAAGTTCACGCGCCACCTCGGTTTTGACCGATTGCTTTTCCAGACTGCCGAGCAAGGCTTCGCTTTTGCATCTGTCTTATATGTTACGGAGGAATCCGGCCGCTCTGAAACTCGACATCCAGCTCCAAACCCCGGATTTGGAGGGTTTTTTGGGAAATATCAGTTGGCCCGGTTCTATTCCGGCCATACGGGATTTTTTTCCCGGGGGTGAATTTCTGGGCGGAGAAGCTAAATTTCAACTGGCATGCGGAGAGGACTTGCATCCTCTTATCGAATTCGAGTTTGATATTTATCCCGAGGCGGGTAGTCTGGCAAAAGCGGAGAAGCTGTTGAAAATGCTTCAAGTCCGTAAACTTTGCGACGCGCGACGGGCGAAAGCGCTGCTCGCATGGCCGGGCGAATCCCGGCTGAGAATCGGCGGCGATGGATTGGAAATCCGGACCCGGCGATGGCTCGATCTTAAAACCAGTTGGCATGCCGACCGGGGCTGGCTTGCTAAAGCCTATCTCGGATTCAGTCCCCGCTTTTCGTTCTTCGGAATCTAAGACGCGGGCTTCGGCCTACAGGAAACCCATGAACTCATCCGGCCCTACCGGCATAGAACCCTTATCCGCAAGAATTGAAAAAGGTCCTTTGGGAGTGGACGAGTTTTTCTCCCTATCCCAATTGCTTTGCCGTGAAATTTCCCGCCTGCACTCCACCGGAGTACTTTACGGCGCCCTGAATCCCGGTCGAATTCAGGTTTCCCCTGATTACGAACATCTCCAATTGGTGGATGTTACAAACTTGATACCCGGCAAGGTGTCGGAATCTCCGCGACAATTAACGGAGGGGGGGGCAACCGACTCCGGGGACTGGCCCTATATGGCTCCCGAGATGACCGGAAGAATGAATCGGCCTCCCGATACCCGCTCCGACCTTTATTCCCTGGGCATGTTGTTTTTCCATATGCTTACGGGTCGTTTGCCCAGGGCCGGTACGACTTATCCCGAATGGATTCACTGGCATATGACGGCCACTCCGGCGCCTCTCCACCAATGGAACCCCGAAGTGCCGATTCCGCTTTCCGCCATCGTTGCAAAACTGCTGTCCAAAGATAGCGGCGAGCGTTACGCTGACGCGGAAAGTTTGCTGCGTGACCTGGGAATCTCATACAAGCAATGGCGGGACACAGGAAAAATTACCGGATTTGAACCCGGAGAAGCCGCCTCAAAAAAGCCCCTGGAATTTTCGGATAAGCTTTTCGGGCGTGAGGATACCCTCGACGAATTGATGGCAGCGACCCAAGGCATGAGGCAAGGGAAGCGAAGGCTCCAGCTCGTGTCCGGAAGTCCCGGGGTGGGAAAGTCCGCCTTGGCGGCCGAAGCCGCGCGTACCCTGGTATCCAAAGGCATGCAATGCCTCCAGGGAAAATTCGATCCCTTGCAAAAAGACACGCCCTACGGAGCATTTTTGGAAGCCTTCAGCCAGATGGCGGAGAGACTTTTGGGATTGCAGCCCCAACCCCTGAAAAGTTGGAAGCATCGACTGGAAAAAAGTATCGGGGGAAATGGGCAGGTAATTATCGATTTGGTGCCCCAGTTTCGACATGTATTGGGTCCGCAGCCCGCTTTGCCGCCGCTGGGAATTCCGGAAGCACATCATCGTTTTCGAATGGTGATCCAGGAGTTTATGCGTGCCATTGCTCCAGTGGAATCCCCTCTGGTATTGTTGCTTGACGATTTGCATTGGGCCGACGCGGCTTCCTTGGATTTGCTGGAATTCTGGATGGGGGATACGGAGCAATCTCATATTCTGATCATCGCAACCTATCGCGAAAATGAAGCCGGTCCCGATTCATCTCTGGGAAAATGGCTGGCGAAATGTTCCAAGTATCCCGAAACCCTAGGGACGATTTCGCTTCGTCCTCTGCGCGAAGAACAGGTTACCGCGTTTTTACGGCAAGCTCTTTCCGCGGATTCTGAACGTTTGCAGGCATTGAGCCGACTGGTATACCGTCATACCGGGGGAAATCCCTATTCGGTGCGTCAGTTGCTTTTGCAATGGCGGCAGGAAAACCTGCTGTGCTTTGAAAAGTTCTCCGATAAAGACGTTTTTCCAGGCGGACGCTGGGCGTGGGATCTGCAAATCATTGAAAAGATGGGAGTGCTTTCCGACGTAACGGAGCGTTTGGAGGCGCGTATGCAAAACCTGCCCCCTGCGGAGAGGGAGGCTCTGTTGCAGGCTTCCTGTTTCGGCACGCGCTTTAAGGCGAAGGTGTTGGCCGACCATTTGGAACAAAACCCCAGTCACACGCTCTCGCTACTGGAAAGTCTGCGAATCAGGGATTTCTTGATTTCTTTCGAAGGCACGACCGATACTTTTGATTTCCAACATGATAATGTGCGGGAAACGGCCTACCAGCTTTTAACGGATGACCAGAAACAAAAGGCGCATTGGCGTATCGGACAACGTCTGTTGTCCGAAATGAAATCCCTGGATCAGGAAGAATCTTTATTCCACGCCGCGAATCATCTGGTCGCGGGAATTCCCCAGGCGCGCGGAAATTTGGAACGGAACCAGGTTGCCCAATTGACGTGGGCGGCGGCGCGTAAAGCCCTTGCCTCGGCCGCCTATGCTTCCGCTTCGAATTTCATCAATGTGGGACGACAGTTGCTAGGCGATTCGGCTTGGGATGATGCCTACTCTCTGGCATTCGGACTTTCCTTGGATCGCATGGAATGCGAAGCCCTGGTCAGGGATGTCGAGGCCGCCCGCGTTTGTTTGTCGGAGTTGCTGGAAAAAGCGCGTACACCATCCGACAAGCTCGCCGCTTATAACGGTTTTATCCGTCTACTGTTGCACGAAGACGCTTATGCCGAGGCCATTCGATTGGGTTCGGACGCCTTGCGCCTGCTGGGAGTCAAAATTCCCCGGCGGGCCCACCCCGTCTCGCTGCTGGTCGAATTGGCCAAGGCCGAATGGCTGCATAGAAAGGGACGGCACGACGAGTTGCGGCGGATATCGCCCAACTTGAGTTCGGAAAACAAAATTGCGCAAACCCTCCTCACGCACTTGTGGGTGGCCTCCCATTGGGAGGATCAGGCGCTTTACGCGCTGGTCACCCTGAAAATGGTGAATCATTCCATGCGCCACGGCAACTCCGAGATTTCGGCGGTGGCCTATGTCTTTTACGGGGCCATGCTCAACCTGGTAATGGGTCGCAACAAAAAAGCCCGCTGGTTCGGCGATCTGGGATTGGAGCTTTCACGAGAGGTACGTAATCCCGGAATTCGCGGCAAGACCTACATGTTTTATGGTGGATTCATCAATCTGTTCCATTCCTCGCTCGAATCCAGCCTCAAATATTATGAAGATGGGTATAAAGACTGCCTACAGGCCGGTGAGAGGGTTTTCGCCGGATTTGCAGTGGAGGCCTATATAGTCTGTCTGCCTTTGACCAATCGGAGCCTTTCGGATGTGGAGGCGGAATGCCGGCGGTATTCCCACAAATTGAAACTCGTGGGAAAGCAGACCAGTTCCTATAACGTATTGCGGGTGCTGCACCATGTAAGGCAATTACGCGGGGCTGGCGATGCCGAAAATCCGATGCCGGAACGGAAGAGCAACGTATCATCGGCCGCGTCGGCGCAATCGGAAAACACGGCGGCCGATGACGGGATACGCCTGCTCTTCGGGATGCAATCCACCTTTTTGATGGGGAAATGGACCGAGGGACTCGCATTCGCCGAAGAATTGCAGGGAAACCCTTTGTTAAAAGGCGTTCCCGTGCTGGTCGCCGCCTATCACGTGCATGCGGCGCTTTTATGCGTGGAAGGTTTTCCCCAACTGGACTCCCGCAGCCGTCGCAAATGGATCGGGCGTTTGCGCAAAGGCGCGAAACAGTTGGAAAAATGGAGGAGCTTATGCCCCGATAATTTTCGGGCGCCCCACGCTCTGGTCCAAGCAGCCCTTTACCGCCTTGGAGGCGATTTCACAAAGGCTTCGGAAGCGTGTGAATCGGCTGTGGAGGCAGCCCGGCGTTATGGAGCCGCGATGTATGAAGCGGAAGC
>CAYNXV010000013.1:25410-33000 GCA_964401245.1 uncultured Bifidobacteriales bacterium
CTGAAGAGCTTGCTCGAAAAATTGTTGGAAACCATTCTCAAATGCTCGGGAGCTCAAAGGGTATTCTTGATACTGGAGCGAAAAGGCGTTTTCATTGTGGAAGCCGAAGCAGAGGCGGGCAAGACCAGGCTACTGGAATCCACTCCGCTTGATTTCCATCCCAACCTATCCACTTCCATAGTCTATTACGTTGCCCGCACCGAACAAAGCCTGATACTTTCCGACGCCCGCACCGATACCCGCTTTCTTCACGACCCCTATTTACGCCGCGCCGAGCCGCGTTCGGTGCTATGCGCACCTTTGTTGAGTCAGGGAAAACTGCGCGGCATCATATATGCCGAGAATAATTTGACCACCAGCGCCTTCACCCAGCGGAGGCTGGAAGTGCTGAACATCCTGTCGGCGCAGGCAGCCATTTCCCTTACCAATGCCGACTACCACTCCCTGCAAATCGAGGCCCTGCAGGCCCGGATTTCTCCGCATTTTCTGTTCAATGCCTTGAGTTCCATAGCCGATCTTATCGTGGAAGACCCGGCGGGCGCCGAGACGGCGGTGGTAAAGCTTTCCGGACTCTATCGCTATATTCTCACCGCTTCGCTCACCAAGACCGTGCCGCTTTCGGAGGAATTGGCAATCGTTCGATCGTACTTATTATTGGAAAAACTACGCTTCGGAAATAAGCTTGACTTCGAAATAACCGTCGAAGGCGACATTGATTCCGTAATGGTTCCCGGCCTGGTAATCCAACCCCTGGCGGAAAACAGCGTGCGCCACGGTATCAGCACCAAAGTCGACGGAGGCAAGGTGCATGTGCATGCGGAAAACCGGGACGGCAGGTGCCGCATTGTCGTGCGTGACGACGGCTTGGGGTTGCAGAAATCCACGTCCACCGGCACGGGATACGGCTTGACAAACGTACAGGAACGCCTGCAATTGGTTTACGGGGAGCGCTACTCCATTTCGATTTCATCTCGCGATGGGTATTGCGTGGAGATTAATCTGGATTTGCATTCCGTTGGAAATGGAGTAGCGTGAAAATTCGCACTCTGCTGGTAGAAGATGAACAGCATTCGCTAAGAAGGCTCGTCAGGCTTCTGGAGAAGTGGAACCAGGAATTGGAACTTGTGGGCCAGTGTTCGGACGGCGTTTCCGCACTGGACCAAATCCAGGCTTTACAACCGGACCTGTTGTTTTTGGATATCCAGCTTCCCGGTCTCGACGCTTTCCAGATTCTAAGCCGGCTGGAAAAGCAGCCCCATATCATTTTCACCACGGCCTTCGCAACCCATGCCCTCGAAGCGTTCAAGAACAATGCCGTCGATTATCTTCTCAAGCCCATAGAACCCGAGGCCTTGGAGCGGGCCATGTCGAAGGTGCGTAATCTGAAAATCTCGAGTACGCCCCAGTTGGACCAACTTTCCCGCTTGATCGAAAACCTGGGGCATGATTACCTGACTATAATTCCCTGCACCGTCGGAGAAAGAACGGTGTTGATTAAGACGGGCGAAATCTTTTATTTCCAGTCCGATAATAAATACACCCTGGTGAAAACCAGCAATAAAACCTATGCCATCAATACTCCTTTGGTCGACTTGGAGAAGAAGCTCGATCCCAAGGCCTTCATTCGCATCCATCGAGGTACCTTGGTCAATCTCGCCTGGATTGCCGAAATCCGGAAATCCTTCGACGGAAAACTCAAAATCCTGATGTTGGACCGTCCCTCCACCGAATTGTCTGTGAGCAAGGCGTTCAATGACCGTTTGCGACTGATTTAGCCTGCGGAGACGGCTCGAATAGGTGTCCCGCTTGACCTCCGTGGACCTTGGCTCTATCTTTCGTAGATTTCCGGTTGCTAGGAAGTTTGCCATATGAAACGCACCGAAGACTTGAACGTATCCCAGGCTCAGCGGCTCATCTCGCCGCGGGAACTGAAAGCGGAATTCGCCATGGATGAGAAGGCCAACGACGTGGTGGTCGGAGGCCGGACGTCCATCCAAAATATTCTGGCCGGCCGGGATAACAGATTATTGGCCATTCTGGGCCCCTGTTCCATCCACGATCCCGAAGCCGCGCGCGACTATGCCGGTAAGCTTGCCGCTTTGCGCGAAAAGGTTTCCGATCGCATCGAGGTGGTGATGCGGGTTTATTTCGAAAAACCCCGCACCACCGTCGGTTGGAGGGGGTTGATAAACGATCCGCATCTGGACGATTCCTGCGATATCGAAGCGGGCTTGCGCATCGCCCGGGCGCTTCTACTCGACATCAACCGCATGGGGCTTCCCACCGCCACGGAATTCCTGGATCCCATCGTCCCCCAATACATCGCCGATCTGGTGAGCTGGGCGGCGATAGGCGCGCGCACCACGGAATCTCAAACCCATCGGCAAATGGCCAGCGGGCTGTCCATGCCCGTAGGATTCAAAAACGGCACCGACGGCAATGCCCAGGTGGCCATCGACGCCATGCTGTCGGCGCGCAGCGCGCATAGTTTCCTGGGACTGGACCCCGAAGGGAGAACCTGCGTCATCAAGACGAAGGGCAATAGCTGGAGCCATCTGGTCTTACGCGGTGGGCGCGACAAAACCAACTATGACCCCCAAAGCATCGCCGAGGCCGCGGAAAAAATGCGCCGCGCCGGCTTGGAAGAGCGGATAGTGGTGGATTGCAGCCACGGTAACACCAATAAGCAGCACGAATTGCAGGAAATCGTCATGCAAAGCATTTTGAGCCAACGAAGCGAAGGGGGGCGCAACATCATGGGCGTGATGGTCGAAAGCAACCTTTTCGGGGGAAGCCAGAAAATCAATCCGGATCGCGGCAAAATGCGCTATGGTGTTTCGGTGACCGACGATTGCATCGACTGGAACACCACCGAGCGGATGTTGCTGCAGGCCAACGAGTCCATAGCCGCCGCGGCTTGACTTTCAATCTCCGGTAGGAGGCGGTTTACCGCCCTTGGGGAGGAACACCAGACCGATTATCGCGAAGGCGATGGCGAGAATGGCCACCTGCAAGGCTACGGCGGCCCAGGATTTTCCTCCCTGCCCTTCGAAATAATGGTTCGTAATCAGCAGCACCGCGGGCAGCGCCAGGAAAATCCCCAATACCACCCAACTGCTCCGTTTTTCCAAATCGACATGGCGCGCCCTGCGCTTCAGCCAGAAGAAACCGGCCAATACCACCGCCGCCAATGCCATATTTTCCGCCATGCAGGATTTAAGATACGTATTTTAATGGGAGTAACCTGGGAAAGCTCTATCGGCTTTCCGGTAACGCGGGAGATTCCATTGCATAATTCAAAGTCACGAATCAAATTCCATGTGCTGGCAGCCGTCATGCTGGTTTTTTCCTGGAACGGCGCGAGCGCCCAATCGTCGGGTCTGGGACTGGGAGTGATACTCGGAGAACCTTCGGGTATCAGCATCAAGAATTGGATAGGCGGTAGCACCGCCATTCAAGGCGCCTTGGCCTGGTCCATTCGCCACGACAATGTATACGTTCATGCCGACTATCTGTTGCATAACTATAATCTGGTACAGGTGGCTGTCGGGCGCCTGCCGATTTATTACGGAATCGGGGCACGCTTCTACGCCGCCGACGATCCCGGCTTGGGCGTTCGGGTTCCCGTCGGCCTCAATTATCAGTTCGGAGATTTACCTCTGGACGCCTTCGCGGAATTGGTGCCGGTACTCGATGTATTGCCCGAAACCGAATTCGACTTGTCCGGAGCCATCGGTCTCCGTTATTTTTTCTGAGAACCGAGGCTGTAAACATCCAGTCGGGGAGTGAGGGTCGATGATATTGAGATGGCTGCCTTGGAGATACGTGATCCGGAGCGCCGCCAACGCGCATGGATTTCTGGATCCTTTGACTCTGCTCGGACGGCTGGGCAACTTCGCGCAGCCCTCCGAAGTCACCGAGCCGGTGGAACTGCTCCGGGCGGGAATGGTCTTCCATGCCCGGGGGCTTTTGAATACCCGCGCCATCCAGAATAATCTCGACTGGGTATGGCCGTATTGGGTCGAACGCCAATTCAATCCACGCGACCCCTCCTTTATTCCCCGGGGATTCTCCTTCAGCCATATCAATCTTTCGCATCGGAACTGGACGGCTGTGGGGGTGCCCGACTGCCCCTTTCTGCCCATTGTCGATCCCTCCGGATTGGTTACCCCTTTCATAGACGGTTGGTCGCTGGACGGGTGGATATTACGCGAAGACGGCTCCCACCTGCTGCCGTCCAAACTCAAGGAGAACAAGGAAATCCGTCAGCGGCTGATAGTGGAAGCGGATGGGCTGGCCGTGGAAACCCAGGTGAAAAAAGGGGACATGGTTTTGACCAGCCGGGCGGAAGTGATAATCGATGACGGCGAGCCCTATTGCATCATCAAATACCAGGCGAAATCGCGCAAGCCGGGCCGGTTGGCGGTTTCCCTACGACCCTATAATCCGGAGGGCGTCAGTTTCATCAAAAGCATTCATTTTCATCCGGGTCAGGCGATTTGGACGGTGAACGGCCAGCCCTGCGTGCGTTTCGTGGAGCCGGTGGAAGGGCATGCCGTGGCCGAATACCGCCAGGGAGACGTGCTCCTGCAATTGCCCATTATCGGAGAAAACCGTTATCGCGTGGAGGATAAGGTGGAAATGGCTACAGCCGCCGCTTTGTTCCCGCTCGATGCGCAAGGAAGAGGTGTGGCCACCGTGCAGGTGAAACTGCATAAGGATAAGGACACTTTAAGCCGATTCGGAAAGGCTTATAAAGCCATCCCTTGGAAAACCGCCCGGGAGGAAGCATGCCGGCTCGAGGTTCCCGATTCCCGATTCCAGGAATTGTACGACATCGCCCTCAGCTCCTTGCTTTTGCATTCGCCCGGAGAGGTGTTTCCGGGACCTTATACCTATAAACGATTCTGGTTCCGCGACGCGGCGTTCATGCTGAACGCCCTGTTGGCGGCCAACCTGCCGGCCCGGGTGCGCCGGACCCTGGAAATATTTCCTTCCAAGCAGACGGTGATGGGTTACTTCCTTTCGCAAGAGGGGGAATGGGATTCCAATGGCGAAGCTCTTTGGATTCTGAACCGCTATCACGAAGTTACCGGAACCCGGCCGCCGCACGAATGGCTTGAAGCGGTGCGGCGAGGAGCGGAGTGGATACGGCGGAAGCGCATTCGGGGAGGCGCGGACGCCGCGGTGGAAGGGTTGCTTCCCGCCGGTTTCAGCGCCGAACATCTGGGTCCGAATGATTTTTATTACTGGGACGATTTTTGGGGAGTGGCGGGATTGCGCGCCGCCTCGGCTCTTTTCGCCCGCGAGGGTATGGTGGAGGAGGCTGAGCGTTATCGGGAAGAAGCCGATGATTTTCAGGCGGCCATCGATGCCAGCATCGCGGATACCCAAAACCGGGGAAACCTGGGTCAGGCCGTTCCCGCCGCGCCGCGCAGGCGCATGGACTCCGGAGCCGTGGGATCCCTGGCGGCTTCCTATCCGTTGGCCCTCTATGCTCCGGAAGACGCGCGCATGCTGGAAACCGCCCGTCATTTGCGGAAGAAGCATTCCGTGCGGGGCGCTTTTTTCCAGGATATGATTCACTCGGGCATCAATGCCTACCTGACCCTGCATCTGGCCCAAACCTTGTTGCGGGGCCGCGACGGCGGCCATTTCGAATTGATGGAGAAGGTGGTCGGATTGGCATCGCCTACGGGCCAATGGCCCGAAGCCATTCATCCCCATACCCTGGGCGGTTGCATGGGAGACGGCCATCATGCCTGGGCATCGGCCGAATGGATATTGATGATGCGCAGTCTTTTCATCATGGAGGAGGGCGATACCCTCATTCTGGGCGCGGGCATTCCCCGCCAATGGCTGGAACAAGACAAACCATTGCGCTTCGGGCCCACGCTCACTCCGTTCGGAACGGTAACGGTGCATATCCGTCCCGGCGAAGGACGCGCGGAAGTGGCCTGGGAAGCCCAATGGAAAGGAACCCCTCCGCGTATCGAAGTTCGGCTCGAAGGCTCCGAAACCGCCGTGGCCCCTGCGGATGGACCCGCGAGTGTCGGCATAGCCCGCTAAACTTCCGGAAAACGCGGTTACCGCCGTTGGATGCGAGCCGGAGAACCCCCTGAATCGGCCTGAAATCAGGCGAACCTTAGTATATTGGTTTCCAATACTTTTCATTTTTGGAGAAAGTGCGCTGATGAAGCTGAAGATGCGATTCGCAGGAATTTTTTCCGTTTTTTCCTTGCTGGCGGCCTTCGTTCCCGCAATTACGGCCAAACCCCTGCAACTCTGGGTAAACTCGGAGACCGACAAGAAATACTACGAGAACATGGTGGAACTTTATCGCGAGAAAGTCGATAAGAAGTTCCAGATGGAAATCCGTTCCTACGGTTTCGTGGAAATGCCCGACAAACTCTCCATCGTCATCAAAACCGGAATAAACCCGCCGGATATCGTGCAAATAGACGAACTTTACTTCAGCATGTTCCTGGATCCCAAGGATATGCCCTTTCTGGACCTCACCGATAAAATCAAAGAAAGCGGCCTGGGCCGGGGCATCCTTCCGCAACGCATGAAACTCTTCGAATACAAGGGCCGTCATTACGGGCTCCCGCAATCGGTAAGCGCCGTGATGCTGTTTTATCGCGCCGACGTTTTCGAAGACTTGAAAATCACTCCCAAATCGATCGATACCTGGGAAAAGTTCATCGCCGTCGGCAAACGGATCAAAAGCCCCAACCGATCCCTTTTGGCCATGGACTGGTCCTATTTCGAAATCCTCCTGCGCCAACGCGGCTATGAGCTTTTCGACGAGAAGGGAAATGATCTGCTGTTGGAACCGATCACGGTGGAAACCCTCGACTTTCTGGCCAAGCTGGCGAAAGATGGCGTGGGAGAGCATCCGGATCGGGGAAATATCTTCAATCCGACTTTTTTCGGCGCCGACGTGGCCAATAACGAGGTCATTTCCATAATGGGAGCGGATTGGTATGGGCTCGATATGATCCAGAATTACACTCCCAAAGAGCTCCAAGGTAAATGGCGGGCCATGCCGCTTCCCACCTGGACCGACGCCAAATCGAACAAGCGCGCGACCTCCACCTTTTCCGGTCAGGGATTGGTCGTATTCGCCAAGTCGAAGCGTGTCGACGAGTCGTGGAAATTCATCAGCTGGGTGATGGGAAATCCCGAAGCCAATGTCCAACGTTATCTCCAGGGCAATTGCATCACCCCTTTCCAGCCTTCCTGGATAGACATGCGTTTCAATCGTCCCGATTCCACGTTCGGAGGCCAATCGCTCGGCTCGGTTGCGCTTTCCGTCGCTCCCCATATTCCCTACATGGTGCAGGATCCCCGACGGGCCCAAGTGGTCAACCTATTGAGGGAAAAATATTGGGACAGCCTGATGAATGGCCAAGCCACCGCCAAAGAGGTTCTGACCGAAATCCGGGCGGAGTTGTTTAAGGGGCGGTCCAAAAAGTAAATGGGGAGAGACAAGAGCGCCGGGCCCGGTCTAAGGCCTCCGCCTATTGCCTTCCTTTCGCCCTTTCTGTTGGGGTATCTGGCCCTATGGCTCATACCCCTGGCCCAGGG
>CAYNXV010000014.1:0-2743 GCA_964401245.1 uncultured Bifidobacteriales bacterium
AGGCGGCGACTCCGATGTCGGCCAAATGGCGGGCCAGATATTCCTGTTCCGTTTGGTTGGGAGTGGGAATGAAAAGGATTCCGTCGAGTCGCAGGCGATGAAAATCCATGACGGTGGAATAGCCGGAGCGGGCGATACGGATTTCAGACCGCAATAACAGGTTTTCGAGAGGCCCGCTAGGCAGGTGGTCGAAAATATGCAAGCCGCCCGGCTTTAGGGGTAAAGGATTTTCGGAATGGGCCTCATCGCTTTTAGGGCCGGTGGTGTGACTGGGTTTTCCCCGGACCAGCACGCGGGTGCCAATCATTTTCTCCATCAGGGAGAGTAGCATGGATTCGAATTGGGAGCGTTGGGGCTCGGTGCCGCTGATTACGGCCAGCACCCGGATGCGCTCATCTTGACCTTGGACCGGTAATGGGATTGTCGAAGTACTTGAGGATGAGCTTAGCGATTGCCGAGACTCCGTAAATCGGGATAGGGGTCCGATATAATGAACGCTGCGCAGCCGGTGTTCGCCATGGGCCAGACTACCCGAAAGCGAAGGCGTATGGGGAAAATCCGGAATCCAGACTTCGTGAAATCTTCGCAACAACATGGCATGCAACCGGAACAGAATTTTTTCCAGGGGGTTGCGTAAGGGTCCGAGCGTTTCGGGAAGCCGGATAAACAATTGATGCGTAATGAAGTAGCAGGGCAAGCGCGGGTGGAACAGGCCGAAGCGGCAATCGGATATGACGGCATCGTATAAACCCTTGCGCGCCAGGGTCCGCAACTCCAAATGTTCCTTGATCACCCGAAGGAGAATACGGGGTAATTGCCAGGCCAGATAGGGCAGGAGGAATTTCGGATTACGGGGGTAACGGACGCCATACCCTTCCCACTCCTCCACTTCCAAGTCGGGAAATTCCCCCTGAAAGAGCCGCTTGCCGGGGCCCGCGGCCACCAGATGGATTTCATGGCCGCGGGACTTCAAGGCGCGGATGACGGGAATGCAACGCGTGGCATGGCCCAATCCCCAGTCCAGGGGTGCGACGCGGATTCTCACGACTCCTGCTCCTTGGCATCGTTGATTTTGTGCGCGCAGGCGGTCAGGAGCATGCGATGCACCGGGGCCTCCACCGCTTCCAGATACCGGGAGGAGTCATTGCGCCACAACTCCACCACCTCGGCGAAATGATTTTCGGGCAAAACCGCCGGCCGCTCGGACCAGGGGTCGTAGGGAAGCTCCAAAGTGACCATGGCAGGCTTGCGTCCGCCGGGATAACGCAGCCCGAAACCGCAAAGCTGACCCAGCGAACCCGGGCATTCCGTCATGGCCGCCACGGGTTCCGCAAAAGATTTGAGCCGGTAGGGTTTTCTTTCCGCCTCGGTGAGCGAATCCCACAAGGCCTGCGCCAAGGGAAGGCTTTGGGTTCCGTCGGCGTCGATTTCGCCCAAAGCCCAGTGCAGGCTCACGATTTTATCGGGACGATGAATATCGATGAAAGTCCTAAGCGCGCGCGTTTCCGGTTCCGAAAGAGGGGCGGCTCCCGGAGGCTCGGAGGCCTGCGGCCGCCAATTGTATTCGAAGTTGCGGTTCAGGTCGACTCCGCGCGCGTTATAGCGGATTGAACGGGCGAAGCCGTCCGGGTTGAGCACGCTGAGAACGGCCACCTTGCCGAGGGTCGGGTTTTGCAGGTGAAGAGCTGCGAAACTTTGCAGCAGGGGCACGGTGGCGCTTTCGTCGCCGTGCGTCCCGCCAATCAAAAGAGTAATACCGGTACCGGTACCGGGCAGGGATTCAGGTTTACATTCCGCGTCGACTCCCGGGTCATAATTGGCAAGGACCTGCAAAGGCCTGCCCTCCACGGATTGACCAATCGTTATGGTGAAAATAACCGCGCTCCTTCAAAAGATTCCGGGATAGGTCCGACGGCCATGCGATCCGCGGAAACATCCTGGAAAAGCGATGCACTTGAGGGTAGCAAAATCCCCTCCTGAGGGAAACATATCATAGCATATACTTTGCGCTCACGCGCCAGGATGCTACATTGGAGTCCAGGCGGCCCATGCGAATCTATTCCGTTATCAAGACCCTGCATACCCGACATGCGTTCCGCATTGCCCGGGGTTCCAAATCCCGGGTGGACAATGTTTTCGTGACCCTGGAACAGGATGGAATCCTGGGTTACGGCGAAGCGGCTCCCAACGCCTATTACGGCGAAAAGGCGGACGAGGCTTGGGAAGCCTTGATGGGAATCACCGATCTCATGAAGCGCTTGCGGTTGGAATCGCACCGGGATTTGCCGGAATTATGGAAACTATGCGGTGACCGATTGGGCTATTCCCGTACCGCCCGCTGCGCACTGGATTTGGCCCTTTGGGACTTGGCGGGCAAACTGCAAGGCAAAACGGTATCCGAATTGATTTGGAACCGACGCGGCGAATCGCTGTTGACCTCTCTCACCCTGGGTTTATCCGAACCCGACGAATTGCCGGGCAAGCTGGATGAATTGCGCGGAGTTCCCATCGTTAAAGTCAAGCTGGGACCCTCGCCCGATTGGGAGGCTTTGAATGCGATTCACCGGGAACTGGGGTGTGAAATCTGGGTGGATGCCAATGCTTCCTGGAAGGAGCTGAAACCCGAAAAGATTGGTCCTTCACTTTCCTCCCTGGGGGTGACAATGCTGGAGCAGCCCCTTTCGCCATCGGACAATAACGGCATGATGGCCTGGATGAAAAAGGATTACCCTACCCCAGCCCC
>CAYNXV010000014.1:2843-32027 GCA_964401245.1 uncultured Bifidobacteriales bacterium
GCGCTCGCAATCCATCGCGCCGCCAGGGCCTTGGGTTTTAAAATCATGGTCGGGTGCATGCTGGAATCCAGCTTGGGAATCGCCGCCGGCGCGGCCTTGGCCCAGGATGCCGATTTCGTCGATCTCGACGGCAGCTGGCTGTTGCGGGAAGATCCCTTCGAAGGGTTGCGACTGGAACAGGGACGGCTACAACCCTCCCCCGCCCCGGGATTCGGAGTCAGTCCTTTGGAGTCCTATTTGCGACTGTGACGGCACCGGAAATCTCATCTTACCGCCCTATTTCGGAAAGCCCCGGAACCGAGTATATTGGAAAGATGTCCGCAACACTCCCCTTATTGGATAGAAACCATGAATTATTGAAACGTAAGGCCCCGGAGGTTTTGGATTTTACCGACCTGGAGTTCCAGCGTTTCATTGATGATTTGCTCCACAGCACGGATGCCCACGAAGGGGTGGGAATCGCCGCGCCCCAAGTCGGGAGGTCGCTGAGGCTTTTCATCCTGGCGCCCAAGCCTAATTCCCGTTATCCTCAAGCAACCGAAGCACCGCCCTTGGCGGTTATCAACCCACGCATACTCCGTCTATATGGCCCCCTGGAAAAAGATTGGGAAGGCTGCTTGAGCGTTCCCGGTTTTCGAGGCCTTGTTCCCCGTTACCGGGACATCGATGTGGTTTTCACGGATAGGACCGGAAGGGAGCGTATGCTTACTCTTTCCGGATTTTCAGCCCGTATTTTCCAGCATGAATTCGATCATCTCGAAGGGATTCTTTATCCCGAGAGAATGGACAAGGAAGATCAATTGCTGAATATGGAGGAGTTCGCCCGACTGAGAGACAAAGTGTCGGAAAATTGAATCACGGACTCAGCCAAATCAATTGCTCCCTTTCAGGAAGCGTCCCAAATCCATTTCGAGGGTCACGCGATGCGAATTTCCCAGGGAAATTTCCTGATCCTGGAAATATTGCATGGCATACTCCAGCCGGAATCCGCCAAAACCGCCTCCCAAGCCACCGGTAAACGAGATGTTATCCCGCGAATTGTACAGGGAGTTATTCGCTCCGCCGCGCACGGCAATATGCCAACCAGGCTGAAGGAACGCGTACTCGAAGCCCCCCAAAGCTTTATAATTCCTATCCACCCCGTGTATTTCATCTTCGTACTCGATATTTTCCTTGGCGGTCATATCCGAGGTTACCGTGACCTTATGGCTTCCGTCGGAGTGTAACCAAACGTATCCGAGGCCCAGGCGATATTCCGGATCGATTTTGTCACCCATCATGTCGGCGCCAAGAGAACGGGCCACCAAGCCCACGCTGAACCCATAGGGCAAGCGTGAAAGCAGTCCAAGGTCAAAACCGGTTCCGACTCCGTTTACGCTTCCGCTATTCAGTACATAGCGATTCAGCGAAAAACCAAGACTGGTTTCCCCGATAAAGCCCAAGGCTTCCCAAAGGGTCATCGCACCAGCCAAAGAAAAGGAATGCTCGAACCAATTGCTTTTGGAGTATTGGGAAGTTCCGGGTTCCCCCTGTTCCAGACCCGCATATTGCAGCAGCCAGCCGCCCCCTACCGCTCCCCGACCGGCAATGGGTACGAGGGCCGAGAAGTAATTCACGTTTACGTTGGACACATCCTGCAAAATCCAGTTGGATTCAGACAAGGTGAGGGATTTCACCTGCGTCATCCCGCCGGGATTCCAATAGATGGATGAAGCGTCGTCTGCGATGGCCGCGTAAGCGCCTCCCATCCCGAATCCCCTCGCCCCCATCTGGAGATCCAGCGGCTTGGCCTGCAGACTAACCGCAAAAGCCGCCAGAAAACAGGCTGCCACCGAACCATTGATGGTTCCGGTTCCGCGCCCTTCCATTTTTCGACTTGGTGACTTGTCCATAGCCTTATCCATAGCCTTCTCCTTACTGCCGTGCCAGCCCGATGGGCTTGCGAATTAATTCTTTCACCTTGCCGTTCGCCGATTCGTAGCGGAAGACGTAGATGTAAAGTCCGGCCCCGGCGAACCGTCCGGAAACATTGCTTCCATCCCATTGCACCGTGCCGCCTAGTTCCACCCGGGTATTGGAAGGGATGAGTTCCCGGACCAAATCGCCGGCCATATCAAGTATATGCAACGATACTTTACCGGATTCCGGCGCCCTGTAGATGAATTCCGAGCGTTCCACAATCGGGTTGGCGTTCCAATACGCAACCAGCTTGTTCGAAGCGGTATTGGTCGTAGCCGCCAAATCGTAAATGGTGAAGTGATTGCTTTGGACGCTGATCCGGTTGGCACCGGTGTCGCGGGTAACATCGCCCGCGCTCACCCAGCTGCTTCCATTCCAAAAAACCATGGTGAGTTCATTTTCGTTGAAATCGGCTCTTCCGTCCTGGTTGGTGTCCAAGTCCGCCTCGGTATAGGCCAGGGTAACGGTCACCGGCCGGCGGAAGACGGTTCCGTCGGGACCGAAATCATGGGGGACGCCCAGCAGGCGGACGCCTCCATCGAGAGGTTTGGGTTGTTCGCTGGGATCCATGCGTCGGGCGGTTATTTCCGTAGGCTTATACAAAGCGTCGGATGGAATGGTGACGCCGCTACCGTTCGCCATTGCCACCTGGCCACCGGATAGCCCAATCAAGCGGGTTTCCCGCGGTAATACGTAGGTTATCCTGGCTTCCATTGTGGACGAATTTCCGGCCCAGTCCGAGGAAATCAAACGGATGGTATTGAGGCCCGGCACCAAATAGACCAGCCGACTGAATTCACCCGCGTCCAGGGGCACGGCGATGGGACTGTCGTTGACGGGGTTTCCGCTGTCGTTATGTACCGTGATTTTCACTTCCCGCAAACCGGAACCTCCGCTGTCGGAAAAGGTGCCTTTCAATCTGATTCTGGGAGTGTATACCTCGCCTTCCAAGGCATTGCCCCCCTCAGGTAAGGGTTCCACCGCCATGCTGAGATTGGGGGCGACGTTATCAAGGTTGATGAAACCCGTCAGGGTGGTATCGTTGCCCAGGGCATCGCGACCGCGCAAGGAAAAAGCAATCTTACCGGTGGTGGAATTTTCCACGGTAACCCAGGAGCTGAATATATTATCGCCCTTTACCTCGTCCCCGGACTCACCGTTGTCGAGAAGCAGAATGCGCAGGGGCGCTTGCGAAAGGCTGTCGGAGGAAAACACCAGGGCGGAGTCGGGATCCATACCGGCGATGAAGTCGAGCGCCTGGGCACTGATGCGCATTTGCGTACCCGTACGCGCCCTATCCCCTTGGTCGGGATAACCCACCGTAGGCAGGCTGATTTTGGGCGGTGAATTGTCGACGGTGATTTCGCGAATGGATGAATAGCCGATTTTTCCGGAGGCGTCTTGCGAACGAACCTGCACCCGTAAATCCCCGTCCCGGAAATTGCGGGTGGAAAAGACATGGCCGTTAACGGACGAAGTCGTTATCCAGGCGCCTCCTCCGAGAGATATCTCTCTCTTTACGATGCTATCGGGCGATACGGCTTGTGCCTCGAAAACGATTTCAATATCTCCGTTGACCAGGGAATCCACCACCGGATCCAAGAGGGAGACCCGGGGACGGTTGTCCACGCGAAATTGGAGGACTTGCGAGAAGGCCGTTCGACCGCGATTATCCGTTACACGTACAACGATGCTATGCGGGCCGTCGCTCAAGGGGCGTGTATCGAGAGTATCACTACTATCGGTGGAGGTGGCGCGATAGCTTCCTCCGTCCAGAGCGATATGCACGGCTGATACGGTCGCGGGTGATACGGCGTCGACCGTAAAAGGCACCACAAGGGTTCCGGAAACCAAGGAATCGGCCAAGGCCCGGTCTACCGAGGCACTGGGAGAATTGTTGACCTGTACATTCACCGAGGAGGACCAGGCGATTCGGCCCTGGCTGTCCGTCGTTTTGATGCGGACGGCCCGGTTCCCGTCGGCGAGGGCGCTGATATCCACGATGTTTGCTTGACCCGCGGTAAGCTGGCTGAAACCTTTGCCGTCCAGATACAGGGAGTCCGTCGCAATGGTGGCCGGAGTACGCGGGGTTGAGCTGTAATTGACCGTCAGGTTACCTCCCACGGTATCGCCTCCGGCGGGAGAAGTCAAGGTAACCAGGGGCTGGTTGTCGATTTGATAGGTGATAACGGGAGTACTGGCGGAGTCGCCATTGGTGTTGACGACGGTCAATTGCACGGTATGTGATCCGCTGGCAAGGGAGCCCGACCCGAAATTATAAGTGCCGCCGCTGATGGAGACGGCTGTGCCTCCGTCGATGCGGATATAGGTTCTATCGATGGCTCCCGTACCCGGTGCCGCCGTGTAGTTTATGGTTGTGTTACCCTGCACAGTCGAACCGGCTACCGGGGCGGTAACGCTGATGGAGGGTTGCGTGCCTCCGGTACCGTTGGCTATGGTCACATTGATGGAAACGCTGGTACTTTCAGGGGGCGAGCTGTTTTCGTAAGCTCTGAAAACCACGGTTTCGGCGCCGTTGTTCAAACTCGATACGTTCCAGGTTCCCGACCACTCGCCTTCGGCGGCGACGCGGGTCAATGAAATGCGGGTTCCCGGAGCGGATTGACGGAAGAAAACCACGGAATCGATGGAGTTGACATTGCCGGCCTTGTCCGCATAGGCGCGTAAATTGACCACGCCTTCCACGTCCTTGCCGGTTTCCGGGAAAATCACCTGCACGGTAGGAGCCTGCGCCAAAGCGCCGCCTACAGCGAATAATCCGGACAGGGCCAAACCCATTAACCCGCCCAAGCTAAATTCGGTTTTTAACCGCATACCCGCATCTCCTTCCAACGCCTAATCGCGCACCAAACCCACGGGTTTGCGAATGAGCTTTGAAATCGCCCCGTCATTCGAGGTGTATTTGAAAACATAAATGTAAAGGCCCGCGCCCGCGAAACGCCCTCCGACATGGCTTCCATCCCATTGGACGCTTCCGGCCCCGTCCACTCGGGTATCGGCGTGTATCAATTCACGCACCAGGTCTCCAGCCATATCCAAAACATGGAGGGAAACCTTTCCCGGCTTCGGCACCCTGAAGACGAATTCCGATTTTCCCTTGATGGGATTGGCTGTCCAATAGGTGGTGAGCTCAGTAACTCCGGGACGGGTATCCTCGGCGATATCAAATAGGGTGAAGTGATTCACCATGACGCTCACGGTTTTTGCCGCCGGATCGCGAATCGCGTCGCCGGCCACCACCCAGGAATGGCCGTTCCAAAAAACGATGGTCAGCTTATCGAGGTCGAAATCGGAACGTCCATCCTGATCCGGATCGAGGTCCGCATCGGTGTAGGTCAAGGTCAAGGTGACGGGTTGCCGGAACTGGGTGCCGTCCGGACCGAATTCCCGCGGCACTCCCATGAGCCGCAGACCTGGCTGGAGCGGTTTTATTTGCATGGAAGGATCCGTGGCATGGATGGAAATCTCGCGGGTATGTTGCAAAGCGTCAGGAGGGATGCGAACCGCGCTTCCATCGGGAGAAACGACGGCGGCTCCCCGGGATGTGGCCAGAACGGTGACTTTGGGAATGCGGTATTCGAGTAAGGCGCTTTTTTCGCTCACATTACCCGCGAGATCGCTTACGCTCAAAGTAACGATGTTTTTTCCGGGAACCAGATAAATCAGCCGGCTGAAACGGTGTTCGGCAAGGCTTCCCTCGGATAGAGGAAGGCTAATCGGGCTATTGTTGACCTGTTTGCCGCTATCGTTCTCGACCTTGATCACGGCTGACGCCAAGCCGGACCCGGTGGAATCGGAATAGGATCCCTTTAGCACCACGCGCGCCACATAAACGATTCCCTCCAAGGTCCCACCATCGGGTTCGGGTTCCACCCTCAGGGAGGTTTCCGGTGGAAGGTTGTCGAGCGCCAGTCGGCTTTCCAGAATGGTGTCGTTTCCCATGGCGTCGCGGGCCCGCAGGGAAAAGCTGAAAACTCCCGAAGAATCGGCGGTCACATCGACATAGGCGCTGAAAATATTATCGCCGGCCATGGCATCGGCTCCTTCACCGTCATCCCTCAGGGAAAGGGGAACGGTTTCCGAAATCGAGGAGGAGGCGAGGGTGACCGCGGAGTCCTTATGCATTCCCGCCAGCAGGTCGATGGCTTGCGCCGTCAATAGGGCCTTGGCGTTTTGCCGGGCTCCTTGGCCGCGCGCGAATCGGAGCTGGGGAAAGCTGAGCAGCGGCGGAGAGTTGTCCACCACTATTTCGCGGGTAAGCGAAGTGTCGCTTTTTCCTGAGCCGTCCACGGCGCGAAGTTGCAACCGCAAATCGCCGTCCCGATATCGCTTGGTTGCCAATTTGTGGGTAGACGAAGTCGTGGTGGGAATCCAATCGCCTCCTCCCACCGAGATGAAGGTGGACTGGATGGTGTCCGGACTGACGGCGGTCGCCTGAAAGCTGATCTCCAGGGTATCCGTGGCCAAGGCATCGACATTCGGAGATAGGAAAATGATGGAGGGGCTGTTTTTAACCGTGAAATGCAGTAACGGGGATAGGAAGACTTTTCCCCGGTTGTCGGTGACCCGAAGCTGCGCCGAATGCGCGCCGTCCGACAAGGGCCGGGTATCCAAACTGTCGGAAGTATCGGTTGAGGTGGTACGGAAATCGCCTCCGTCCAGGCTTAATTCCACCGAAGCCACGGTTGCCGGTGACACCGATGCGACGGTAAAACGAAGCACCACAGGACCGGATACCGACGAATCGGCGAAGTCCGAATTCCAGGCCGCGCTGGGGCCGTTGAGTACGAAAACGGAAATTTCTTCCGAAAAAGAGGAATGATTTCCGGTGGCGATGGCTTTGATTTTCAGGGAATGGATTCCTGCGGTCAAGCGCGAAATATCCAGCACGTTTTCCTGTCCGGCTGTCAGTTCGGCGAAGGCTTTGCCATCCACAAAAAGGGAGTCCTTCAAAATGACGCCCGTGCGGGCCGGCGAAGACACGTATTGCAAGAAGAGATTGCCGCCTATGGTGTCGCCGGCGGTGGGTGCGGTTATCCGGACCGAGGGGCGGTTGTCGATGAGATACGTTATCACCGGCGTCATTGCGAGGACGCCATTGGAATTATACACCTGGAATTGCACGGTATGGCTGCCGTCAACCAGGTTCACAGTGGAAAAAAGGTGGGTGCTTCCCGTCGTCGTCCGTACGGTATCGGCGCCGTCGACTACGATATAGGTTCTCTCTACGGTTCCCGAACCTCCGGCGGCGGTGAAATTCAACGTCGTATCGCCGGATAGTATGGAGCCGGGGGTGGGAGAGGTAAGGGCAATCGAAGGCGGGGTTCCGACTACGCCGCCGTTGGCGATTTGCAGGACAACCAACCGATCCACGGAGATTCCGTCGTTATCCGTCGCGCGGAAAACCAGGGTATCGGTACCGTTAGGCAAAGAACCTGCATTCCAGGTGCCGCCCCATTCATCCGATCCCGTGATTTTCGTAAGGCTGACCTGGGTGGCCGTGTCGGCGGCGCGGAAATAAACCACGGAGGTAACACCCCCAACGCCCTCTTCATCCACCGCATACACGCGGGTATGCACCACCCCTTCGACCTGCGCGCCGTCCTGGGGGAAAATTACCTGCGTATAAGGAGCCCCGAATTGGAAATGTGCCCATCCGGCCGTCCCGAAAACATTGGACTGCTTGTCGACGCGCACGGTATCAGCATTGACGGTATATTCCCAGAAATAATCCTTGAGGCCGCTTTGGTCCGCATCGTGGTAGCGAAGCAGAAATCCGGGCAAACCATTATCGGTTACACCTATGTCCTGGGCGCCTGCCTGATAAGGAACGCGGAATTCATAGGTGTGGCGTCCCGAGCTATGCACTCCCATGCCGCCATGATTGTCGGCGGCTTCGGTGTCGACGATCCAGCTGGTGCCCCCCCAATGCCTGTCCTGGGTAACGGTGCCGGTAACCCTCAAGGCATCTTCGGCGCCCGCCTCCAGGATATAATCCCTGGCAGTGGCATTGTCGCCGGCTTTTTCTTCAAAATAGATTTGCACGTAATCGCCGGCATTGGCGACGGGATCCTCCACAATCAAACCCAGATACACATCCTTGCTTCCATGATCCTGCAAAGCCAGGAGGGTGGCCGGAAGCATACTGCCGTCGAAATTGGAAAGCACGATATCGCGTCTATAGGCACCCCGCCATGCATCTTCTTCAAGATTGCCGTCGAGTGTCGGGTTGCCGTTGGCGGCATAGGTGGCATAAAAAGTGGTGAACTTCCTATTCACATTCAGGCGGATATCGGCCCATCCGGCCCCGGCTGTCGGGTCGTCGGGGTTGCCGTTGGTGGCGGCCCAATAAGCATCGGGATCGCCTCCCCCGAAGGCGATGCGTAGGAAGAATCCGATTTCCTGGGTCAGGGACGTGATGTTGAGGTCCGCATTCCCGCCATCGAAAGCCTTATTGCTTCGGAGGGGAATGGCGAATTCGAAGGATTGGATTTTGGTGGCTCCGATGGTCAAGGTACCGGCGCCATTGAAATCTATTTGTCCGTCCGCATCCTGGACCCACCCCGTTCCGTTCCAGGACAAGTCCCGGGTTACCACTGTTCCGGATTTAACGATTCCATAGCCGGGTTCGTTCCTTGTCGTTCCACTGCTTCCGGTCAAGGCTCCGTCATGCTCCCCCCCGCCTACTCCCTGATCGAAGTAGAGGAAGGCGCCGGTTCCGTCGCCATTGTTTCCGTCCGCTTTGAGTATGGCCACGTACAGCGAATCGTCGTCGTTCATAAGGAATATGTTGAGGGGTTTTCCGTTGGTCAACATAATTTCCCGGCTATAGGCCTCGGCCCATTCATTGGGATGGGTCTGGTCACCCAATGAGCCGCTGGTGCGGGAAAGAATATTTCCGTTGATTACCGGCTTGGTTCCGGTCAGGCGGTAGCTGAACAGCTGCAGGGCATTTCCCTGGCCTTCTTCGATATGGGCCGTAGCCGGCAGCAGCATCAGTAATAGGCTAAAGCCGGCCAAGACCAGCGATGGATATCTTCTGTTTGAGCCCGGTGTGAAATTAGGTTTCATGAAGAAGCTCTTTGGGTGAACTTCCACAGTATGACCCGATCGGAAGGGTCACTTCAAGTATTACATCAATTATTTTTCTGAAACGGATTGGGTCGAGGTCATTTGAAAGGCTATTTCGCCGAGATTGGGGTCAAAGAACCACTATAATTTAGGGTGTATGAAGGTGGCACCACGCCGGCCCGGAATAATTAAGGGACAGGAATCGCTCTTGGTTTCAGAGGCACGGAGGGAGGAAGGGGACTCACCCCGCTCGGTCATAGACTTTGACACGGCACATGAATTCGATGCCTACCGTTGCTACTTTCGTCCTGGCGGAATTCGGCTCTCGTCCATTGCGTGAGGACTACGCCTCGCGGGATGAGCAGGCTTAATATAACAATCGACGGCCGGCCTCCCAAACTCAACCGGACTGCGCTTCATTCCCGGTTTTGACGCCCTCCCGCAACACCGACTGTACTCTTTTCAGTAATTGCGACTGGCTGAAGGGTTTCTGCAGAAACTCCACTTGTTCGGCCTGAACGCCATGGATGAGAGTGATGTCGCTGGTATATCCGGACATGTAAATCACCTGCAAATGGGGCCGCTCGTCCAAAAGAGTCCGTGCCAGGGAGGGCCCATTCATACCCGGCATGACAACGTCGGTCAGAAGTAAATCAATGGATTGGCCCAGGGAGATCTCCAACGCCTGCCGCGCATTCACGGCTTCCAGAATACGGTAACCTTTCAATTCCAGAACCTTGCGAATAAAGCCCCTTACCGCATCCTCGTCCTCGACGAGCAACAAAGTGCCATGGCCGCTTTGAAAGAAAGCCAGGGGAAACGAAGTGGTTTCCCTGTCCGGATTTTCTTCATCACGAACGACGGGAAGGTAAATATCAAAGCGGGTACCCTTACCCAGGTCGCTTTCGACGGTAATATTTCCGCCGCTTTGCTCCACGCTTCCGTAGACGCTCGAAAGGCCCAATCCCGTGCCTTTGCCCTGTTCCTTGGTTGTGAAAAAAGGATCGAAAATCCGTTCCCTTACCTCGGGGCTCATTCCCATACCGGTATCCGCTACTTCAATACGGATATGGCTACCCGGCTGAACCTGCAATAGATAATGGCTGTACACTTCATCGAGTTCCACTTCCCTGGTTTCGATGGTTAAATCACCTCCCCTGGGCATGGCATCGCGAGCGTTAATCGCCAGATTCAGAATAATCTGCTCGATTTGGGCCGGGTCGGCCTTGACCGGACCCAGGTTAGGTGCCAAGTTGAGCTTAAGAACGATGTCTTCACCGATGAGGCGGCGGAGCATGGTTTCCATTCCCTGCAAAACCTGGTTGATTTGCAATACCCGGGGAGTCAGAAGCTGCTTCCGGCTATAGGCCAGAAGTTGCCTGGTCAAGGCGGCCGCCCTTTCGCCGGCCTTGTGGATTTCCAACAGATTTTCGCGCACCGGGTGGTTTTTCTCAATCATATCCAAACCCAAATCGCTATACCCGTTGATGGCTGTCAAGAGGTTGTTGAAATCGTGGGCGACGCCTCCGGCGAGGCGGCCGATGGCTTCCATTTTCTGGGAATGGCGAAGCTTTTCCTCGCTTTCCTTGAGTGCTGTTTCGGTTTCGCGACGTTCGGTGATGTCTTCGCATACCGCTCCCACTCCCGCGATTTTTCCTTCCAGGCGGACCGGATAATAACTCAGAAGAAAATGGCGCTTGCGTCCGGGAGCGGCCGGCGTTTCGCCTCCGACTTCCCTGCCTACTATCGCCTGCCCCGATTCGAATACCTTCCGAAGGTCATTGGCAATACGCGCGTCGACATGGGGGAAAAGTTCGGAAACGGTTCTCCCCAAATGCGCCGAGGCCGGCAAACCCGTGATGTCGGACAGGGCATGATTGACCCGGGCGAACCGCAGCTGGGAATCCCAAAAACCAAGCCCCACGGGAGCATTTTCGAACAAGGTGTCAAGCAGGGCATGGGTTTCCTGCAGCCTGAGAAGAATGGCCTTCAGCTTGGCTTCGGATTTTTTCCGTTCGGTAATATCCATGGCCACCGAAGAGCGGAGACGGCGTCCGTCGGGAAGGGTTCCCAGCGGCGCGTCCGACAGAATCCAATTACGCAACTCGCCGGCCCGGGTGCGCACTTCGATCTCGGCGCCCTCTAAGGTTGCGCCGGTGGCCGAGGCATTTTGAACCTCTTGCCAGCGCGCTTCCCACGTCTCCCCCAGGTTACACCGCAGCCAATCCTGGAGCATGGGCGCCTCATGGGATTCATGGCCGGTCAATTCGCTCCACATGCGGCTCATATGCAGGATTTCGCCGTCCTCTGCGTATACCACCATGGGATTGGGCGACAGCATTACAACCTGGCGCAGACGCTCTTCGCTTTCCCGCAGCGATTCTTCCGACTCCTTGTGCCGGGTTATGTCCAGCATAATACCCCGAAAGCCGGAGAATTCCCGCTTCTCATCCTCTACCGGTGAGCCGATTTCGCGAAGCCAGAGCCGGCGGCCGTCATGATGAAAGGCGCGGTATTCGACTTCGTAACCGGTAAGGCGTTCGGAACAGGATTGGAAAAGCTCCGCCAGATTCGAACGGTCTTCCGGATGCACCACTCTCGAAAGCCACATGGATCCGTCGCCCTGGAAATCGGAATGGGAATAACCCAATATGGCAGTGACCTTGGGACTCAGGAAAGTGAATCCTCCCGATTCGCCATTCCTTTCGAATACCACGCCATCGAGAGATTCGACCAACTCCCGGTATTTGGATTCGCTGCGTTTAAGCGCCTGCTCCGAAAGCTTGCGTTCGATGGCGACGGTCACCTGGTTGGCCGCGGTTTGCACGAGTCTCAGCGCGTCCTCCGAAATCCGGTGGGGCGCATTGAAATACAGCATGAATTTTCCGAGCAACCGGTCTTCATAAACCAACGGAATGAAAGCCAGGCCCCGAATGCCTTCCCGGGAAAATACTTCGCGCAGATTGGCAAGCGAGGGCTCCTGCAAACAGTCTTCAATCAATATGGGCCGAATATTCTTCTGATCTCGATTCCAGGGACTGTGGCCATCGACGGCCCGACGATAAGTTTCCGACAAGCCGACCCAGGCTTGGAAGCGCATGACTCCCTCTTCATCCAAAAGCAGCAACGAGGCCCTATCGGATCCGGCGGCTTCCACGACCACCCGCATGGCGGCCGCGTAGATATCCGGCAAAGCCTTGGCTCGGGCCACTTCGTGACTGAGAGCGTTAATCAATTCCAGGCTTTTCACCCGGTTTTGCAGGTCGCGCTCGGTCTCCCTTCTATCGGTTATATCCAGCGCCATGGTGACCATGATCGAAGTGCCGTCGGACGATTGGCGGGGACGCGATCCGAAAAAAAGCCAGCATCGTTCCCCTCCGAATTTCGTACGGATGGTTTTTTCCTGGCGGTTTTCTTCGCCCGCTTTCAACCACTGGGTTTCCAATTCCCGGTGAAGCTGCTCGGCGGATGGGTAATCAAGATCATAGGCCTTCACCAGCCAGTCGATTCCCGTAGGTATGTCCTCACGGGTATAACCCGTCAACTTGGTGAATGCGTGGCTCAATTCCAAAATCCTGCCGTCAAGCGAATGGACAATGATGGGAATGGGCGCATCGGAAACAACGGAACGGAAGCGCAGTTCGCTCAAGCGGGCGGCGGTTTCCAGGCGAAACCGGGTCAGGGAATTCCGGACAACGCGAGCCAATCCCGCGGGCGTCAATTCGGTTTTGCAGATGAAATCCTGGGCGCCCAATTCCAGCGCCGAGGCGGGGTCCCATTCGGTGTCGGCCGTCAGAACAATCACGGGAAAAGGCATCGATCCGGTTTCCCCTGCAAGCCCCCTGAGAACTTCCAGGCCGCTGCCGCCGATAAGATTGAGGTCGAGAACCATGGCATCAGGCGGTTTACCGTCAGGGAGCATTCGCAGGCGGACGCCTTCCGCGACGCTGGAGGCGTCGAAAAAATCGAATTGCTCTCCCGCCATCGATAGAAAATCTTTTATGAGGCGCCGGTCTTCGGGCAAGTCATCTACGACGGCGATCCGGATAATTCCCATGTGCGTGGATCCTGGACGTGTTCGAGGTGTAGGAGTTCGAAATATAGTTTCTTATGTATCACAAACCGATACAAAATCGAACAACCGTCGAAATGTCATGATTTTTTCTTTTTGGCACGAACCTCCTGAAAAAATCCTTGGATAAGTTCCAAACACTCCTCGGCCATCACTTCGCCGGAAATTTCAATTTGCCTTCCCAGGGGATTCGGTGCCAGCAGATTGTAATTCGTGCCCAAAGCGCCCAGACGTTTATCCCGGGCTCCAAAAACCACGCGGGCGATGCGTCCGTTAAGGATGGCGCCGGCGCACATGGGACAAGGTTCCAACGTGCAATAGAGGGTGCATCCTTCGAGACGCCAATTTTCGACGAAGTTGCAGGCGGCGCCGATGGCCAGTATTTCGGCGTGAGCCGTGGGATCCTTCAGCGTTTCCATGCGATTATAACCGCGCCCGATGATTTTACCGTCGCGAACTATTACACATCCGATGGGAACCTCGTTGGCCCGAAACGCGTGACCGGCCTCGCGTAAGGCCTGCTCCATAAAAAACCGATCATCCGGTGGTCGCAACATCAACGGCCTTTCCGGTTTTGCGCGGGAGGAAAAAATCGATCCCAATCGCGCAAATCAAAGTGAAAGTCAAAGACACCAGGGGGTTCCAGGGCCAGGAAAGGGCATACCAGGGTGTCCATACTCCGGGAGGGAGAATGGGGATATTCGAAAAGGGCAATAACGATGCCATTCCCAGGATAGCGCCCGTCAGCACGGCTTTCGGGTTGGCCGAAGGCCGATAGAACGCCAGAAGGAAAAGCCCGAGAAGGGGGCCGATGAATAGCGATGTGAAGAAAAGCGCTTTGGTCAGGAGGGAAACATTTCCCAGCATGGATAGAAAAGCCGCCAAAGTGGCGATGAGGCCCCAAATCAGTACCCATTTGCGGGCCTGTTTCAATTGCGATGCTTCTCCCAAAGTCGCAGCCTTACGCTGGAAATCGACGACGGTGGTATTGGATAGGGCCGAATAGGCCGAGCTCAGGGAACTCATCGCGGCCGCGATGATGGCGGCCACGAGCAGGCCTTTGAATCCGGTGGGCATGGAATGGAGTATAAAGTGGGGAAAGACTTCGTTCACATTCATGCCGGCGGGAAGCATTTCCACCATACGCACCCGGTAATAAACGTAAAGGAAGGCGCCCAGCGTGAAAAAGAGGAGACCGACGCATACGCCCAGTAAAACAGAGCTGATGGAGGAATAGTTGGCTTCCTTGATGTTCTTGCAGGAGAGATATCTTTGCACGAATTGCTGATCGCAACCCCTGATGGCCGTTTCGAAGACGATATAAGCTACGCCGGCCGACCAGAAATTACGGGCGTCCTGGGGATCGAATTCCCAATTGAACCATTGCGTCTTTCCGGCCTGCACCGCCATTTCCCAGGTTTCGGAAAATGAACCGACTCCGTTTACTATCACGCCGAGCGCGAGTATTCCGCTGGAAAAAAAGATGAGGAATTGGGCGACATCGGTCCAGGTTACCGCCTTGATTCCCCCGAAATAGGTGTAGGCCATGGCCATCAGGGACATGAGGCAAATGGAAAGCGGCAGCGGCGCCCCTATCATCTTTTCCAGCACCAGGGCCGGTCCGTAAATCAGTATGCCCGACCGCAGCACCAGGTGCAGACAATACAGCGATGCCGCCAGAACCCGCACCGGCCGGGAAAAGCGTCTTTCAAGCAATTCGTATGCGGATTTGATGCCGGCGTTCTTGAACCGTGGGATGAAAATCCAACCGATGATGATGATGGCGAAAATCGATCCGAAATTGAGCATCAACAGCGACATGTCGCGGCCGAAAGTATCTGCGGGGTTGCCGAGAAAGGTGGTGGCGCTCACCGAAGTGGCGATAAGCGAGATCCCGACGGCCAACCAGGGCATATGCCCGCCTCCGAACATGAAGTCGGAAAAATTGCGGTTGCGCCGCGAAAAAAACCAGCCGATGCCGGCCATGGCCAGGAAATAAAACCCGACAACCAGCCAATCCCAAATGGTGAACATTCCGTAATTCCTTTCCCGGAGCGGCCTTGGGGCGGGCCAGGGGTTTTGGTTCCGTCAGTTATAGAACAGCGTGCGATTGCGGCCCGATTGTTTGGCGCCGTAAAGGGCCTTATCGGCTTTCTCCAGCAGATCCGAGCCTTTGCGTGAATCCTCGGGATAAAGGGCTCCGCCTATGCTCAGCGTCACGGAGAAATTGCGGCCGGCTCCCGCATCAAAGGCCTTGGAGGCCACGCTTTCGCGGATGCGCTCTGCGGTTTCCATTGCGGATGCGCGATCCGATTCGATCAATGCGATGATGAATTCTTCGCCGCCATACCGCGCCACCAAATCGCTGCCGGCGCGCACGGCCTGGGCCAAAAGCACCGCCACCTCCTTAAGTACCTTGTCCCCCACCGGATGACCGTAGGTATCGTTGATTTTCTTGAAAAAATCGATGTCGATCATCAGCACGGTCAATCCGTAATTATAACGTTGCGCGCGCATCAATTCGCTGTCGAACTGTTCCTGAAAGGCGCGATGGTTCTGCAGGCCCGTCAGGCCGTCTCGCGAAGCGAGCAGGGCTTTTTCCTGGAACAGGCGGGCGCGCGATAAGGCGAACCCGGCGGCCCTGGCTATGGTGAGAAGCAGGCGCACCTGGTGCTCTCCGTATTCCCTACCCCGCGCCGATTCGACCATCAAGGCCACCTGCACCCCTTCGTCGGTCAAAACCGGCACCGCCAGCAAAGAGTAGAAGGTGTTTCCAAAGGGTTCACGAGGGCTCATGCGGGCCACGTAGGGCGAATCCGGAGCGAAGTGGCGATTCAATGTCTGTTCTTTTTCGAATACCAGCGAAACCAGGCCTTTTTCCGAAAAACTGAAAGTGAAGTCCCGCAACCCCTCGGATTCCTCCCCGCTGCAACTGATCACGGAAGCCGCGTCGGGATTGTCCGGCTGGCGCGACAGAATGGTGAAGCGGTTTCCCTCCAGGGTTTTTTCCATATAGTCGCGAACATGGGTAAGGATATTCTCCTCGGACATGTTTTCCAGGAATTTGCGCTGATAATCGTTGAGCGCAATCAACTGTTCATTCTGGTAACCCTGTTCAAACGAGAGATAGGCGTAATAGAGCAGGACTCCCGCCATACGGGCGCAAAGTTCCAATTTTTCCACCACCTCGGGTCCGAATGCCTGGTTCTGCAGGCTGTCTACCAGCACCACTCCCCGGCACGATCCGTTCACGTTTATGGGCACGGCGGCTACGGATTTGATGCCTTCGTTTTCGGAGTAATAATGGAGTTGACGTGAGTCGGTGACCACATCGCCTTCCAATACCCGCTTGCCTTCGGGTTTCACCACCTGGCCAATCAATCCCTGGCCTGGCTCGATGGCGGCGCCGGGCAATATCGATCCGCCTTCGGTAAGCCATACCCGGAGATAGAATCCCCCTTTGCGGGCGGGTAGGAAAATGCCGGTAGAATGGACGCCGTCGAGATTCCCCTTGAGCAATGCCAGCAATTCCAGCAACGTTTCGTCGAGCTTCTCTTCCAGCTCTTTCAGGTCGCGCCGTTTATGGGGCCCGGTCGTTTGCTCGCCGGAAGGAACGGAGGGCGTCGATTGCAATTCGTCGGCACGGAAAAAACGGGTTTCGTAGCGGGGTTCGATTTCCTCGGATGGCAAGGCGGTTCGGATCGGTTTTTTACGCTTAAGAATCAGGGCATAGAGGAAGGCCCCCAACAACAATCCCAGAATCAGGAAAAATACCGAACTCAAGAACGGGCCGCCTTCCAATAGAGAAGTAGTCCGACAGGGCCGAAAAGGATATTTCCGAACCAGGCGCCCAAAGCGGGATGGAGGGTTGCGTTCTCGCCCATGATGAGACCGAGCCGCAATGTCACGTAATAGAGAAAGGTGAATAACAACGCGAACCCGAAATTCCTGGCCAACCCGGTTCTTATCGCATTCGCGGACATGGAAACTCCGATCAGTACCATCAAAAAGTTAACCACCGAAGCCGAAAAACGGAAATGCCATTGCGTGGACCAATATGCGGCTTGTTCGCCGCTTCGCTCCAAAACGGCTACTCTCCGGGCGATTTCGCCTAAATCCATCTCATCCGCATGCACCCGGGTGTCGAGCAATTCTCCGGGATGGTCCCGGAATTCCGTGAGAGCGTATTCCTTGAATTTTTCGGCCTGGAGGCCCGAACCGGGGAAGTTTCTGATGGCTCCGTCGCGCAACAGCCAGCCATCATCCCAACTCAGGCTGCGGGCGTCGATGCGGCGGACAAGTTTTCCGTCCTGATGTTTCAATACCGTCACGCCTTGCCCTGATTGGCGTTTGCCCGAATAATATTCGAAAAAAAAGATCTCCCGGTCCGAACTGGTGTAGATGAAATTGAATTTTTCCAGGGGATCCCCGCTTCCGTTTTCGTCGGAAGATTTGGGTTCGTTGATTTGGAAGCGGGCATGATTGGCTTCGGGAAGCACGGTTTCGGACATGAAGAAAATACCTACGGTTACCAAAGCGCCGAAAAGCACCAAGGGGAAAAGCGCCCGGCCCGCCGATATCCCGGAGGCTTTCAACGCGGTGAGTTCGAAATGCTTGGCCAACGATCCTACGGAGAATACCGCCGCCAGCAGCAACGCGAGGGGGCAGATGAGATACACTATATGCGGAACATAGTTGAAATAATAGACGTGCATTTCGGAGGGATCGCGGCTCAGCCAATCCTTGCTTTTGCCTACCGCGTCGATGATGACGAAAACGGCGGTGATGGAGATTAGGCAAAGGAAAAACAGGCCCAGAAACCTCAGGAATATATAGCGGCGATATATTTTCACTGCGCCTCCGATTCGCTCGGGGGGGGCGCATGCGTCTTCACGGCCGGTACCGGTTTAGGCTTTCGCCTTAACCAGGAAGGTTTGGAAAAATTTTGCTCGCGCGTCATGCGCCGAAGCAGGAACAATCCGATGATACCCACCAGAATATTAGGCGCCCACATGCCGACCCAAGGCTGGATGATCAGCCTGTCGGCGAGCACTTCTCCCCGAATCAGGCATACCCAGTAAACGAGAAAGAGGATGAGGCTGTAAACGGATCCGGTGCCTATGCCTCCCCTACGCGCCATGATACCCAAAGGCGCGCCGACCATTATGAAAATCAGGCAGGCGAAAGGTATGGAAAATTTCTTATGGATTTCCACCATGAACTTGGAAATCTCCTTGCGTTCTTTTTCGAGTCTCCGTTCGAAGCGTTCGACAAGGTACAGCTTATCCTTTTCCTGCTTGACCGCCGATGCCAGGGTAGGAGACGGCAAGGGATGGGTTTCCCACCATTTCTCCCTGACCAGGCGGGGCGGCACCTCACGTACGGTGTCGGCCGCAAGCACGGTCGAGAGCATGTTCATTTCGTCGAAGATCTTGGCGGCGTATTCATTGCGCAAATCCGTTATCCGCCCCCGGCTTTCCCGTACCGTGCGGTTCATGTCGCCGATGGACATCTCCCTGTCGGAGCGGTAGCTGCGCTCCTGCCTTTCCAGGCTGGCGTCCACATTGTTGATGGAGACGGTTTGCCGCTTGAAGCGGATGCGCATGTATTGATCGCGGTTCTGGTGATCGAGAACGTGGTTTTCGCCCTGAAAGAGGTTTATCAACAGGATTTTCCCGCCGCGCGCGTACTCCATGGTGGCCGAGTCGGAATAGGTGTACTTGACCGGCTTTCCGCTTTCCAAAGCGTAAATTTGCACTCCCCGCATAAGGCCGCTGTGGGCGTCGAGCTGATCTATCCATATCTGGTAATTTTCGAAGTCCTTGATGAGCGTGCGCGGCGAAATCAAGGCGGTGGGCTTTTTCCGGCCTATGTCGGCTCTCAGCGAGGCCGCTCGATGATTGGCTTCGGGCAGGAGTTCGTTATTGAAGTAAACCAGGAAGCCGGTCAACAAAATACCCACCGCCATTACCGGAAGCAGGAGCTTCAGGGGAGAGTTGCCAGTGGCCTTCATGGCCGTTATTTCATTGTCGGCCGCCATTCTGCCGAAGGCCATGAGGGTAGCGACCAGCACGGCCATGGGAACGGAAAGCGCCAACATCCAGGCCATGTTGAGGGCGATGATCTCCAGTACCACCCAGACTTCCAACCCCTTCGAAAGGATGGAAGAAAGGATGCGGATCAGGAAATCCACCATGAACAGAAAGGTGATGATGAAAAGGGAATAGAAAAAAGGGGCGATATGCTCCTTGAGCACATAGCGTGCAAGTATCATCTTGATGTCGTTCCTACCACGTTTTCCTTCCCGTCCCAATCCCGGCGTATGCGATTAACCGGCATATCGCGCCCAGTAATGTCCCATTTTTCGTGGACAAAGGGCAAAAGTTTTCTCGGCCCGGTCCATGCGACGCTATTAAAATCCACGCGTAATTTGTAGTTTGGCATGGATTCCGGATCTTTCCCGTGGAAACGGCATGGCACCAGCCAAGCACCAGCCCGGGAGGAGGCATTGGAGAGTACTCGGGAAATGATAGATAAACCGGCGATTTCATCCAAAATGAAGGCAAGTGCTCCCTTGGGAGTCGCGAAAATGTTATGGGTCATGGTATTGGGGATGGGGTTGGCCATGGGATTGACGGGATGCGCCGCCAAGCCCAAGGCGAATCCCGGCGATCCCACATTGCCCGAAATCGACGTCCTGCGGCTGAAGGATGATGCCAACGAAGCTTTGAAATTGGCGCATGAAAACAAATTGGATATCCAGTCCCTGCAAACCAAGGTGCAGGAATTGGAGAATCGCTTGGCCCTTATCGCAGGGCAATTATCGGAATTCTCTTCGGCTCAGGTCGGGGACATCCAGTCCAAGGTGGGCAAGCTGGAAGAGGACTTGAAAACCTTGCAACAACGAAAAGAAGCCGCCGCTTTGGCGCCTCCTCCCCCTCCTCCCGCTCCCGTGGCCACCTTCAAGCCGAAGGCGGAAAAAGGCGATTCCGCCGGAGCGCCCAAGGAAAAGGGGACGAAAGAGGTAAAAGCCATCGCCGAAGAGCCGAAAACGGAAAAGTCCGAGAAGGCTGCGCCGCCCCCAAAAGCCACGGGAAAAGTCGGCCCCAAGCCCCATACCAGTCCCGATGAAGCCAATTTGTACAAGCAGGCCTTCGATCATTATTATTCCCGTCAATATGCCCAGGCCATCAACAAATTCACCCAGATCATCCAAAAGTTTCCGGAAGGGCATTATGTCGACGACAGCCATTATTGGGTTGGGGAATGCCATTTCGCCATGGGCAACTTCGCGAAGGCCATTACGAGTTTCCGGACCATTTTCTCATTTGAAGGCACCGAAAAAGCCGACGATGCCCAACTCAAGCTGGGATACAGTTATTTGCGTCTCGGCGATAAGCGCCGCGCTTCCGAAGAATTCCAGAAAGTGATATCGCTCTACCCCGACAGCGAATTCACGGAACGCGCACAGGAAGAATTGGACCAACTACGCTGAACCGCGCCCGGTTGAACAGGAAGGTAATTGCATGAGATTCTCCGCGAATAAAACGGCACCGCTTGCCGTCGCTCTTTTATCGGTTCTGGTTTTGGCCGGATGCTCCAAAGGAACCAAGTTGACCCACGAGCAATCCTGCGCGGAACGGTATGGCAAATTGAACCAGGATTTCGAAAAAGGCCGGTACGAAAAGGTCCGCCTGCCTTTGGACGACCTCATCTCCGATTGTCCGGGCCAGACTTTCGTGGAAAAGGCGCTCTTCCAATTGGCCGAATCCTATTATCAAATCAAGGATTGGTCGGGAGCCGAAACCGAATTCCGCGGATTCCTACGGGAATTCTCCAACTCAAGGGACTTCGGCGAAAAAGCCCGTTTCCGTCTGGCCGAGGCTTTGGCCAATCAGGTACGGATTCCCCAGCGGGACCAGACCACCACCAAAGACGCCATTCAGTCATTTGAAAGGTTTCTGTCCGATTATCCCGATTCCGAATTCGCCGGAAAAGCACGGGATGAAATCAAACGTCTGAAGGAACAATTGGCGGCCAAGGAAATGCAAATCGCCAGGCTTTATAGACGCATGGGCGAACCCCAGGCGGCCGCCATCTATTACAAAAACCTACTCAAGGATTACGGCGGTTTAATCGACAAAAAGGACGTGATAGTCAAACTGGTGCAATGTTATATCGAGCTGGCCCAATTTGAAACCGCCGAATCGTACCTTTCGGAATTGCAGCAAGCGGAGGGGGAAGGGGAAACCGCCGACGAGCGCATAGCCAAGACCCGTAAGGAGCTGGAAGAGGCCAAGCAGGAATACGCCCGCAACCGCAAGGATGAAAAGGAAAAGGCCGGTATTCAGGACAATCTTTGAAATGCGGATATGCCTATTCGGCGGTTCCTTCGATCCGGTCCACGAAGGACATCTTCGCCTGGCCCGTTCCGCCCTTTCGGGCTTCGGCCTCGATAAGATGATTTGGATGCCGGCGGCCCAAGCCCCCAATAAAGACAGGCCCGGCGCTTCTTTCGATCATCGCTTGTCCATGCTCAAACTTCTGCTAGAGGGAAGCCCCCAATTCGAAATCTCCACCCTGGAAGCCGCCCTTCCCCAGCCCTCGTATACCATCCATACCTTGGAAGAGTTGATTAAAATCAAAGGTGAGGGACATGCCTGGTATTTGCTGATAGGCAGCGATAATTGGACGACGTTCTCAACCTGGAAGGATTGGCGGAGGATACTCTCCCTGGTGGAAGTAATCGTGTATCCCCGCGCCGACGACGCCGGGGAACCGGCTCTGGATAACCTTCCCTCCGGCGTTCATGCCCTGGAGGGGTCCCTGCTTCCCGTAAAATCCAGCGATATACGCCGGGCCTTCCGTGAGAGGGGCGATTGGACCGGCCCCGACCTGCCCGAGTCGATTCGTGAATACATTTTGGCGCACAATATGTATCGAAACGAGACCCATGTTTAGGTATGTCATTTTATCGGGCGCCTTGCTTTGCGGAACCGCGTGGCCGCAGAATGGAGACAACGCCGACCTCGGCTCCCCGAACGCGCGGTTGGCATCAACCGCCGATACCCTGGGAGACACCGCCCAAACTTCCGCCGATACGGTGCGGGCCCGGACATCCCATGCGAAGCGGCGTCCCTATGTCGGCCTTTTCGCATCGGTGACCTTTTTCAATCTCGAAGAAAAGGATGTTCTTTCACGCAACCTGGTTACTCCGGGGGGGAGAACCCTGCAGCCCTTCGAGTCGGTGCATTTGGCTTTTCCCGGAGGAGGAATGGGAGCCTATCCCATCAACCGTTATTTAGATGTTTCCGTGATGGTGCAGGGTTTCTGGTATGCGCAAACAGCCGTTTTCGATTTGCCGGGAGAAGAAACCCCTCCCCCTATCAGCGAAGAACGCTATGCGGTACAGGCTTGGTTGGGAGGAGTGGGAGCGAAATACCTTATCCCCAAAAACTTTCTATCGGTAACCGGGCAGCCGGGGTTGTATGTCGGGTATTGGCATTTCTGGAACCTGGGAGGCAGCGAATTGTACACCGGTTATGGTGCGGCGCCGGCTGAATTCGATGCCGGGGGATCCGGGTACGAAATCCAGGTCGGATTCCAACATCAGTCCTCTAAATCCTGGTTTTGGAATGGAAATATCGGATTCCAGAACCTTCACTTTTCATCCGACCGAACCTGGGGGGATATGCTGGGAGACCGCGGGTCGGACGCTACGCAGCAACCTCCTTTGGACGAACGGGTGGAATGGAGCCTATCCGGTTTACGTTTCGGCCTGAACCTGTATTATCAATTCGGGAAACCTGGATCCCCCCGTGGCTTGGACCGGGAACCTTCCCGGTTTGACACCTCCGGTCAGCGCGCACTATTTTTCACGCATGAATAACCCCCCTGAAGGCCTCGACGGCAATTCGCCCCCAGCCTCCGACTCTTTTTCCCCCGCTACCCCGGAAATTCGGGAATTTCCCCTGTTTCGGCGCGGTAAGGTCAGGGACGTATACGACCTGGGCGATAAGCTATTGATTGTCGCTTCCGATCGGATTTCGGCCTTCGATGTGGTATTGCCTACGCCGATTCCGGATAAAGGCGCCATATTGACGCAACTTTCCCTGTTCTGGTTCGAATTGCTGGGCTTCGCCAATCACCTGCTGGCTTTCGACATCAAGGACTATCCCTCCGAATTGCGGCCCTACGGTGAAGACCTGGCGCGACGTTCCATGCTGGTTCGCAAAGCCGAACGGTTCGATGTGGAATGCGTGGTAAGGGGATACCTTTCCGGTTCGGGATGGAAGGATTACCAACGCGACGGCGCGATTTGCGGCGTGGCGTTACCGAAGGGACTCAAACATTCCGACAAGTTGCCGGAGCCGATTTTCACTCCCGCGGCGAAAAACGACGTCGGCCATGATGAGAACATCGATTTTGCCACCATGGAAAAGATGGTCGGCGCCTCGACAGCCGCGGCCCTTAGAAAACACAGTTTGGAGATTTACCAACGCGCGGCCGAATACGCCGGAGAGCGGGGCATCATTCTGGCTGATACCAAATTCGAGTTCGGTAAAGTCGAAGACCAGATCATACTCATCGACGAAATCCTGACGCCGGATTCGTTGCGCTTCTGGCCGGCGGAAGCATATCAGCCGGGGCAGGATCAACCCAGTTTCGATAAGCAATATGTGCGGGATTATCTCGCCGGACTGGATTGGGACAAAACCGCTCCCGGTCCGGATTTGCCGCCGGAGGTGGTTGCCGGCACCCGGGAAAAATATTTGGAAGCCTATAGAAAATTGACGGGAAGGAAGTTCAGTGGATAAGACGGCATTATTGAGCGTATCGGATAAAACGGGGATTCTGGAATTCGCCCAGGCATTGCATGCTGCGGGGGTCAAGATTCTCAGCACGGGAGGCACGCTCAAGTTCCTGCTGCAAAACCAGGTTCCCGCCGAGGCCGTTTCCGATTATACCGGTTTTCCGGAAATCATGGATGGTCGCGTCAAAACCCTGCATCCCCGCATCCATGGCGGCATTCTAGGCATGCGCGACAATCCCGCGCATCTCGAAGCTCGCGATAAGCACGGCATCCGTTTCATCGACATCGTTGCCGTGAATCTCTATCCCTTCCGCGAAACCGTAGCCAAGCCGGACGTCACTTTGGAAGAAGCCATCGAGAACATCGATATCGGCGGTCCCTGCATGCTACGGGCCGCGGCCAAGAACCATAAGTTCGTCACCGTGGTTTGCTCTCCCGGAGACTATTCCACGGTGGCAAGACAAATCAAGGAAGAAGGCGACGTACAACCGGAACTGCGCCTTGTGTTGGCCCAAAAGGCCTTCGCCCATACCGCAGCCTACGATGCCGCCATCGTGGATTACCTGGCGGCGCAAGTCCCCTCCGATTCCAATGATGGTCCGACGTTGCGGTTGGAATTCACGCAGGGTCGCAAGCTTCGCTATGGCGAAAACAACCACCAGTCTGCAGAGTTCCATCTCGAGCCCGCCGCCGATGGCGAAACCAATATCGGCACCGCCCGGCAATTGCACGGCAAGGAGCTGAGTTTCAACAACCTGGTTGATGCCGACGCCGCCCTCGAAGCCGTGCGCGAAATCTGCGAGGTTCCGGGCGTGGCCATCATCAAGCATACCAATCCCTGCGGCTATGCCACCGGAACCACTTTGGCGAAGGCCCTCGAAGCCGCCTGGGACGGGGATCCCGTTTCGGCTTTCGGTTCCGTCATCGCCTTTTCGCGCGAGGTGGATTTGGCCACGGCCGAAGCATTGAAGGGACGTTTCGTCGAAGTGCTGGTAGCGCCGGGATATACCACCGAGGCTCTCGACTACCTGCGCCGCAAAAGCAAAGACCTCAGGTTGTTGGACGTGGAGAAGGTGGCGCCGGGGCGCGACCGCAAAGTCTACAAGCATATTATCGGCGGTATGTTGGTTCAGGATCGCGACGTGCAATTGCTGGAAACCTGGGAGTCCCCCACCCGCTCCAAACTTCCAGAGGCCAAAAAGGATTTGGCCATGTTCACTTGGAAGGCATGCAAGCATGTCAAATCCAACGCCATCACCATCGGACATGAATATGAACCGGGGCAATACCAGGTTCTGGGCATAGGCCCGGGCCAGCCCAACCGCATCGATTCCAACTTGCGGCTGTGCCAGCCGCGGGTGCGCGACAATGCCAGAAGGTTGGCAGAGGCCCAAGGTTTGGATCCCGACGCCTTCACGAAAAAGGTTTTCGCTGAATGTGTTTTGGCGTCGGACGCCTTCTTCCCTTTCGACGACAACGTTACGGCGGCTCATGCGGCCGGCATCCGGTATATCGTACAACCCGGTGGTTCGGTGAAGGATCCCGACGTTATCGCCGCCGCCGATCGCCTGGACGTGGCCATGGTATTCACCGGCACCCGGCATTTCCGCCATTGACCGCGACCTCGGATTCCTCTAATCTGTCTCCGCGCTCCCTGACGGTATTATTGGAAGCGATGCGGGAGTGGAACCGCGCGCGCGTGGCCAATAACTCTCCGACGGGTTGGGACAAGCTGATCGGGCGTCTTGCCGAGACCGGCCTGGACAAAGCCACCGCGGAGGCCTGGAGCGTGTATGCGCTTTCACGCTTCCGGCAGGTATCGCTCCATCCCCCCGCCTTCCGTTTGCTTCATCCGCTCGAAAGCGATTTCATCGGACCGGCCGGGCATGGCCGCCTTTTGCAAATGCTGTCGCTGGGTATGCTCGACCCGGAAGAATGCGACAAGACCATCGAAGCGACGGCCTTTCTGCCGCGCCTCCCCGCCGACGATAACGACATTTTGAACCTGGCCGCGCGCACTTTGGAGCAGAGTTTCCGCGCGCACGGGTTCGGGAAAACCCATTGATATGCCCCAACCAGACATCAAAATAATCGGCGGGGGCCTTTCAGGCTGCGAAGCGGCCCTGCAATTGGCCGATAGAGGCTTCAAGATCCATTTATGGGAAATGCGCCCCAAGGTTTCCACTCCCGCCCACCGTACCGGCAATCTCGCCGAATTGGTCTGTTCCAACTCCTTCAAGGGCACGGCTTTGACTTCGGCGCATGGACTTTTCAAAGAAGAGCTGCGGCTGTTGGGATCGAAACTACTCCCGTTGGCCAAAGCCGCCAGCGTAGAAGCCGGTGAAAGTCTGGCGGTAGACCGCGACCTCTTTGCCCGCGAAGTGGCGCAAGCCGTGGAAAGCCATGCCGGCATCACCATCCACCGCGAAGAAGTCACCTCTTTAGACCCCAACGAGCCCACCCTGTTGGCCGCCGGTCCTCTGTGTTCCGACAAACTGGCGCAAGCCCTGTTCACCTTGATAGGTACGGAACGGCTTGCCTTCTACGACTCCATTGCGCCTGTGGTGGAACTCGACAGCGTGGATATGGAACTCGCCTATGCCAAGAACCGTTGGGACAAGGGAGATTCCTCCGACTTCATCAATTGTCCTCTCACGGAAGAGGAGTATATCGGATTCGTGGAGGCATTGTGCAAAGCCGACCGGGTCGAGCCCAAGCCTTTCGAGAAAGGTGAACTCTTTGAAGGATGCCTTCCCGTCGAGGAAATGGCCCGCCGGGGACTGGACACGCTGCGATATGGGCCCATGCGGCCGGTAGGTTTACGTGACCCCCGCACCGGCGTGGACCCTCATGCCGTGGTGCAATTGCGGGCGGAGAACCGGGAAAAAACCCTATACAACATGGTGGGATTCCAGACGCGTCTCAAATGGGGCACGCAAAAGGAAATCTTCGCGCGCATTCCCGCCTTGCGCAAGGCGAGCTATGCCCGTCTGGGCGCCATGCATCGCAACACCTTTCTCGATTCACCCATTGTACTCGACCGGCACTTGCGCCTGAAAAACACCCGCATTTTCTGTGCGGGCCAGATTACCGGCGCCGAAGGCTATACCGAGGCGGTAGGCACAGGTATTTACGCGGCCTCCATGCTGGCCGCCCATTTGCGTGAAGATGATAATTTCGCCTGGCCGAGCGGCAGTTGCCTGACTGCTCTGGTCGATCACCTGATTTTTCCGAACATCGACTTCCAGCCCATGAATTTCAATTTCGGCCTCCTTCCCAAGGTGGAGGCCAAGGGCAAACAGCAGAAAAAAGAGCGCCAGATTGCCCGGTGCTTGGAAGTTTTAGCGGGATTTGAAGCTTTTCCCGCCACCACGGTAGCCGGCTGAGCCCCCGACCCGGACGACCGGGATTTATTATATTACCTACAAATTCAGTCGATAATTATTCCGGCCCGGCTACCTGCCCGGTTGGATCCATTCAAGGAGAAGCTTCGCATGATGTACGATGAAACCATGATAGCCCCCATGCGCCGGGAACTCACCGATTTGGGCATCACCGAAACCCGCACTGCGACCGAGGTGGATAATTATCTCTCCAAGGAGGGTACCACCTTGGTGGTGATCAATTCCGTGTGCGGATGCGCGGCCGCCAATGCCCGTCCTTCGGTGGCCCTGGCCTTGCAAACCAGCGAGAAGAAGCCCGATGCGGCCATCACGGCCTTCGCGGGGAACGATGCCGAAGCCACGGCCAAGGCCCGCTCCTACTTCGTAGGCTATCAGCCGTCATCTCCGCAAATCGCCCTGGTAAAAGACGGCGAAGTGGTTTTCATGCTGGAGCGCCACGATATCGCCGGGCGCCCCATTGAGGATGTCAGCTCGGAAATCAAGAAGGCCTTGGCTACGCACTGCTGATTGTGTGAAGTGGCGGGTTACCCGGCCCGCCGCTGCTTCGGGGCGCTACCCCGCCCCATACTCTAATCCATCTCGCGTTTCCCCTGAAATCGCAGACATGCGCTGGGTTAACAAGATTTCGGTCCGCCCGGGTTAGGGCAACTCCCTTCTATGCCCCATCCACACATCCACACTTCCACACTTCCACACTTCCACACTTCCACACATGAACGGATTAACGGATTAACGGATTAACACTATCTGTTCATCTGTTAATCCGTTAATATGAAATTGCACCTTGGAAAGGTGATGACCATCACCCACCCGGTTGGCGCTCCTTTTCATTTCGGCTAGCTTTCCTGGGGAATGCAAACCTACCCCCCATCCCGCCTGGCCGAAACCGTAGCGACCGTGCCCCGCCATGCCGCTTAAGGCCTATATCCGTCTCGCGGGCGTGAACGGTTTTCTACCCGGCCCCACAGACTTGCCAGGCCGTGAGAACTGCTACCCGCTTTTGGAAGGCGCGCACACCGTGCGCCTGTTGAGCCGGCGCAGCATCGGGTTTACCGGCACCCGCCACCTCCGCTTCCACGAACCCTTTTACGCCTCCTTTCCCGTGGACAAAGCCTATCCTTCGGTAATGGAATGCCTGTGCCATGGCGGGTTATTGCCGGAAGTCGAGCTTTCACTATGGGATTTGGTGGAAGGCTCCGGTGAGGATACGGTAGACGAGAAGCGCGTATTCCAGTACAAATTGGAAAACGTGAGGTTGAGTGGCGTTACGACTTTGATGCGCGAGACTCGATTGGGCGGGAAGCTGTTGCAGGCCCGCATCGCCATGCATTACGACAAGGTGACCTGGCTGCATGATGAAGGATATATCCTGTTCTGGGACAGCCTGAAGGACACAGGCCAGGAAGAAGCCGAGGCCGAACCCGAGGAAGACTTCGAGGAGGCCGCGCCCGCCGCCGCGCCCGAGAAGAAAAAGGACGTGGTACTGCAAAACCCCCAGTGGGATTCGCAGGATGTGGGTTTCAACGAGGACGCCACGGTGTCGGTGGAGTGCGAGCTTCCCGAGGAACATAAATCGCGCAAACGGGTGGAATTCACATTGTTCGCCAAGACGCCGAAGGGGCCGGAGCAAATTTCCAAGGCCGATGGCTTCGTGGAAAACGGACGGGCCGTCTGCAAGGTGCCGGTGTATAAACCCCAATACCAGGGTAACGGCGAGGCGTCGGAGAAGGTGGAATATTTCTTCACGGCCAGGCATTCCTTGGCCGAGCCGCTGGATTCGGGAGAAAAACCCGAAGGCGTGAAGCCGGTGGACAAGTGGTCGGAACCCCTTATCGACACGCATG